>JAQXVF010000009.1 GCA_029224785.1 Bacillota bacterium | reverse complement strand
CCCTCTTCGGGAATGGGAGCGGGGCCGTGATAGGCGCCCTTGGCCACGGAGCACATATTCTGTACTTCTGCACTGTAAATCATGGCAAAATTCCTTTCTTTTCAAAAGCAGATTGATGGTGCTGCTTTGGACTTACGAACTTGGAACTCAAAATTCCGATAATATTATATCGTTATCCCGGTGGATTGTCAATTCAAAACATCAGCAATATCCGGCCTCAGGATTGGATCATTTTCACAAATTCCGGCTTATCGGGTGCTTTGAAATATGCGGAACCGGTGACCAGAATATCCGCACCGCTTTCTTTGCATTGGGAGGCAGTGGTGGAATCCACGCCGCCGTCCACCTCCAGCAGGCAGTCAAAGCCGCCTTCGGTCAGAAGACTGCGAAGTCTGCGAAGCTTGGGCATCATGTCTGCCATGAATTTCTGCCCTCCGAAGCCCGGCTCCACCGTCATCACCAGGATCATGGAGCAATAGGGAAAGTAGGGGATTGCCGCTTCTGCGGGGGTGCCGGGTTTCAGGGAAATGGCGGGTGCTTTTCCCAGGGCGGCAATGCGTTTCAGGGCGGAAATGGTGTTCTCCTGGGTGTCTGCCTCGATATGAAGGGTCAGATAATCGGCGCCGGCATTGCAGAAGGCATCCACATAGCGGATGGGCCGGTCGATCATCAGGTGAACGTCCAAGGGGAGGGAAGTCACGGGACGGACAGCTTTTACCACGGGCACACCAAAGGTGATGTTCGGGACAAAATTACCGTCCATCACATCAATGTGGACATAATCACCGCCGTTTTTCTCAATGGCGCGGATATCCCGCTCCAGGTTCATAAAATCAGCGGAGAGGATGGAAGGTGCGATCTTTGCCATGATGACAGCCTCTTTCTTTTTGAATTTCGGCTTCATCATACCACAAATCCTCCGGAAAAGCAACACAGATCCAGGTTTTCTCTTGCAATCAGGGGGGAAAGCTGATAAAATACAGGAGAGTAATTTTGAGAAGGATACGATACTATGGAAGAGAGCAATATTACATTTCAAGATCTGGGCCTTTCGGAGGCTATGCTGAAAGCACTGGAGAAGAAGGGATACGGTTATCCCACCACCGTTCAGCAGGAAGCGATTCCGCTGCTGCTGCAGTGGCGGGATGTGATTGCCAAGGCTCCCACCGGCACCGGAAAGACGTTTGCCTTTGGTATCCCCATGATCGAGCACGTAGATACAAGCTGCCCGGACATTCAGGGCCTGATCCTGGCACCTACCCGGGAGCTTGCCATTCAGATCGGAGAGGAGCTGCGGGGATTGCTGGCGTTTTACCAGGGGATCCGGGTGGCGGTGCTGTACGGCGGCGCCGGCATTGTGGGGCAGGCAAAGCAGCTGGAGAAGAAGCCCCAGATCGTTGTGGCCACCCCCGGCAGGCTGATGGATCACTATAACCGCAAGAACCTGACCCTGAGCAAGATCCAGACCGTGGTGTTGGATGAGGCGGACAGAATGCTGGACATGGGCTTTTTCAAGGATGTGACCCGCATCATCGACAAGACGAAGAACCGGAAAAACCTTGGCCTGTTTTCCGCAACCATCTCCCAGGAGGTCATGACGGTGTCCTGGATGTACCAGCGGGATGAGGCGGAGATCACTGTGGAGCCCAAAAAGGAGGACCGGCCGGACATCGACCAGTATTCCCTGACGGTTTCTCCGCTGGCCAAGGCAGAGACGACACTGCGTTTGATCCGTGGACAGAATTTTGAACGGGTGATGATCTTCTGCAATACCAAGCATATGTGTCAGCGTCTGTCAGACGAGCTATGCCGCGCGGGGGCTGACTGCGACTGTATCCACGGCGATATTCGCCAGAGCCAGCGGGAAAAGACTATGCAGCGCTACCGGGAAGGAAAGCTGGCCATTTTGGTAGCAACGGACGTGGCATCCCGGGGCATTGACGTGGAGGATGTGGAGTGTGTGATCAACTACGACATCCCCGAGGAAAACGAGTACTATGTCCACCGCATCGGCAGAACCGGCCGGGCGAAGCGGAAGGGCGTGGCATATTCTCTGGTGGGCAATTTCCCGGAGAAGGCCAAGCTGGATGAGATCGCAAAGTATTCCAATTATCAGATCAGGCCCATGCTTCTGGGCGAGGACGGCACCCTGACCGAGGAAGAGATCAAGGTGACCCCCATTAAGAAGCGGTTCCGTTGACTCCCCGGGAGCAGGGCTTCCTCCTGCTGACCTGTTCGTTGGGCGATCCGGAGCGGAAGGTGCTGACGACCGCCCAGCTTCGGGGACTATCCCAAAGAGTCAGCCGCCAGGGGCGGGTGGATAAGCTGCGGGACCTGGCAGAACAGGACCTGATGGACATCGGCTACGATCGGGAGTTTGCCCGGCGGGTCATGGATCTGCTCTCGGAGGAGGACCGGCTGGAACACTACTGCCGGCAGGCCCGACGCCATGGCTGCGCCCCCATTTCCCGGGTGTCACCGGAGTATCCCGCCGCCGTGCATTCGCGGCTGGGCGCAGACAGCCCCGGATGCCTGTGGTACAAGGGGGATCTTTCCCTGCTGGAGATGCCTGCGGTATCCGTAGTGGGCAGCCGGGATTTGCGGGATGAAAACCGGGAGTTTGCCCGGGCTCTGGGCATGACTGCGGCGCAAAAGGGGATTGCCGTTGTATCCGGAAATGCCCGCGGGGCGGACAAGACGGTGCAGCAGGCATGCCTGGATGCCGGCGGCTGTGTCATCAGCGTTGTGGCGGACAGTCTGTGTGATCATACGGAAAAGGACGGCGTATTGTATCTTTCCGAACAGGGATTCAACCTGCCTTTTTCCTCCCAGCGTGCTCTGAGCCGAAACCGGGTGATCCACACAATGGGCAGCATGGTATTTGTGGTGCAGTGTACCTCAGGAAAAGGGGGTACCTGGAGCGGATCCGTACAGAATCTGCACCGTGGATGGAGTCCGCTGTACTGCTATAACGACGGAAGCGACGCGGTGAGAGAGCTTCTGCAGTTTGGGGCAGGATTGGTGGACCTTTCGGACCTTCCCACCCTGGAGAACTTGCAGAATCCGCACATGTTATTTGACATTTAAGTCAGAAAGAGAAACGGAGGCATAAGACAATGAGCTATGCAGACGAGATTTACCGGAAGACTTGCCTGGACATTCTGAACAACGGGTTTTCCGACGAGGATTTGCAGGTCCGGCCCCACTGGGCGGACGGCACCCCGGCCCATACCATCAAAAAGTTCGGTGTGGTGAACCGGTACAACCTTCGGGAGGAGTTTCCCATTATGACCCTGCGTCGGACCTACTGGAAAAGCGCTGTGGATGAGCTTCTGTGGATCTGGCAGAAAAAATCCAATCGGATTGCGGATCTGGGCAGTCATGTCTGGGATGAGTGGGCCGGCGAGGACGGAACCATCGGTAAGGCCTACGGCTATCAGCTCGGAATCAAGCACCATTATCCGGAGGGTGATTTTGATCAGGTGGATCGGGTGCTGTACGATCTGAAGCACAATCCTGCATCCCGCCGGATCCTGACCAATATCTACAATTTTGAAGATCTGCATGAGATGAACCTGTATCCCTGTGCCTATTCCATGACCTTCAACGTGACCGGCAATACCCTCAACGGTATTCTGAACCAGCGGAGCCAGGATATGCTGACGGCCAACAACTGGAATGTTTGCCAGTATGCGGTGCTGATGCATATGTTTGCCCAGGTTTCCGGTCTGGAGGTGGGAGAGTTAGTGCACGTGATTGCCGACTGCCACATCTATGACCGCCATATCCCTGCGGTGAAAGCTATGCTGGAAAACGAAGGCTTCGAAGCGCCGAAGTTCACTGTGGATCCCACGGTAACGGATTTCTATGCCTTTACGAAAAACAGCTTCAAAATGGAAGGGTACCGATTCCATCCCTTTGATTTTGAGATCCCCATGGCGATCTGAGGCGGCGTGATGAAGCTGATCGTTGCTGTATTTGATGACTGGGGCATCGGGAAGGACGGAACCCAGCCCATTGCGCTGTCCGCCGACCGGAAGTTTTTCCGGAAAACCACGGCAGGCGCAGCGGTGATCGTGGGAAGAAAAACGCTGAAAGATTTTCCGGGCGGACGGCCTCTGCCCAAACGGAGAAATGTGGTCCTGTCCCGTTCGCAGATCGTGATTGAGGGGGCGGAGGTGTGCCATAGTCCGGAAGAAGCGGCAGAGCTGCTGAAAGACGAGGAAAACGTCTTTGTGATCGGGGGAGGAACGGTCTACCGGCAGATGATGCCGTATTGCGATGCCGCCGTGGTCACCAGAATCCATACGCTGACTCCCTGCGATACTTTTTTCCCCAACCTGGATATGGATCCTGCCTGGGAAATGACGGAAATCCTGGAACAGGGAGAAGAAGAGGGAATTGCCTATCAAATGTGCCTGTATCGAAGAAAAGCGAAATAAAAATCGTCCCTGCTTTCAAAAAGCAGGGACTTTTTTGATCACGATTCTGTTTCCGCAGCCCAGCCTGCGGCACAGGCAACGGCTTTTTTCCATAGCCTGCAGCGTTCTGCCCGTTCCTCTTGGGAAATCTCGGGGGCAAAGCGGCTTTCCACCGCCCAATTCCGGCGGATTTCCTCCAGGTCATTCCAATATCCCACAGCCAGACCTGCCAGATATGCGGCTCCCATGGCGGTAGTCTCCACGCACTGGGGGCGCAATACCGGGGCGTTGCTGATGTCGCTTTGGGTCTGCATCAGATAATTGTTGGCAGAAGCCCCGCCATCCACCTTCAGCGCGGACAGAGAGATCCCGGCATCGGCTTCCATGGCCCGCAGCACATCGTTTGTCTGATAGGCAATGGAGTCCAGGGTGGCACGAATAATGTGGTTTTTATTGACTCCCCGGGTCAGCCCCACCACGGTGCCCCGGGCATAGGCATCCCAGTAGGGAGCGCCCAATCCGGTGAAGGCGGGGACCACAAAGCAGCCGTTGGTATCCGGAACCTTCCTTGCCATGTATTCGGAGTCTGCTGAGGATTCAATGAACCGCATTTCGTCGCGAAGCCATTGGATCGCGGCTCCGGCCACAAAAATGGATCCTTCCAGTGCGTAGGTGACCTGGTCGTTCAGGCCCCAGGCAATGGTGGCAACCAATCCGTTTTGGGAGTGAATGGGTGTACTTCCGGTGTTCATCAGCAGAAAAGAACCGGTACCGTAGGTGCATTTGGCGTTTCCGGGCTCAAAGCAGGCCTGTCCGAAAAGGGCAGCCTGCTGGTCGCCGGCAGCGCCGGATATGGGAATGGAAGCCCCGAAGAACCTCGGGTCCGTTCGGCCGTAGACCCGGCTGGACGGTACGGGGGCTGGCAGCATGGCTGCCGGGATCCCCAGCAGCTCCAGGATCTCCGGATCCCAGGTCAGGGTGTGGATGTTGAACAGCATGGTGCGGGATGCGTTGGAGTAATCGGTCACATGGACCTTTCCACCGGTGAGCTTCCAGATCAGCCAGGTTTCCACCGTGCCGAAAAGAAGATCGCCGTTTTCGGCCTTCTGCCGTGCACCGGGCACATTTTCCAGGATCCAGCGGATCTTTGCGCCGGAAAAGTAGGGATCGATGACCAGACCGGTCTTTTCCCGAATCAGGTCTGCCTTGCCGGCATGGATCAGACTGTCACAGAAGGCTGCGGTGCGACGGCATTGCCATACAATGGCATTGTAGATCGGCTGCCCGGTGTGCCGGTCCCAAACCACGGTGGTTTCCCGCTGATTGGTGATGCCGATGGCGCTGATATCGGCAGCGGAGATCCCCAGATTCCGCATGGCCTGCTGGGCCACCTCCAACTGGGTGGCAAAAATCTCGTTGGCATCGTGTTCCACCCAGCCGGGATGGGGGAAATGCTGGGTAAACTCCTTCTGTGCCATGGCACAGATCTTACCACAGTGGTCAAAGAGAATACAACGGTTGCTGGTGGTTCCGGAGTCCAGCGCCATAATATAGGTTTCCATGTGGCTCCCTTCTTTCCGCGGTGTGTTATTGGATATGGGTGTGGTTGTTGATATGGTCGCTGCAGTAGCAGCGGTACCCTCCGCAGCGGGAGCAGTAACGGAATTCCAGCTCCGGGTTGGAAACGTCAGTTCTGCCGCAGACGGTGCACCGGTGGGTGTAGCCCGGCTTGGGGGTGTCGTGATCGGACTGGTAAGATCCGGTGCGGTTAAAGGGGATAGGCCCGGAGGAAGGATTTTTCGGCTGAGCAGGTTTGTTCTTTTGGAACAGACGCTTGGCATTCAAACGCCAGGAAACCGGCAGCACATTCAGGATGTCCTTTCCGAAAAACAGGAAATAGTTCAGCAGGGCAATGATGGGGAACAGATTATAGGGGAACCGGTTTGTGAAGAGGCCGATGAGAATAAAGATCATGTCCACCAGAGCCAGGATCCATGCGCTGACAGGGATGATAAAAAGCAGCAGAAAATGGGCGTTGGGATACAGGGTGGCATAGGACAGGAACAAACTCAGATTCAGATAATACACATCGGCACGGCATCCGAAGATCATGGAGTAGATGTCCATCATGACCACACCGCAGAGGTAGAACAGGTTAAACCGCAGGGTGCCCCAGTGGTTTTCCATGGCCCTGCCCAGAGAATAATAGCACAAAAGGCCCACGACAACCCAGATCGGATTGGCTTGTCCCACTCCGTAGGTCAGAGGGAAGGTGAAAAGGCGCCAGATCTGCCCTTTCAGGATCATGGAACGGTCAAAACAAAGGATGCTGTAAAGGGTCAGATTCTGGGTGAGCATGGTCATAATATATACAATGGCAGATCCCAGGGAGAGATAGAACATCAGGTTGGGAATGCCTTTATTGCGGTTTTGGAAACAGAAGCGGTTGAAGGCTTTACGAATCTCTTTCAAAAATACTCAACTCCTTGTAATGGTAAGGCTATTTTATCAGCAGAAATGGCAAATGTCCATTACAAAAATGTTAACAAACGGAATTGTCACAAAAAGTGTTGACAAAACGAAAAAATACGGTAAAATATATGCGTAACTGAATAGCCTTATCAAGAGTGGTGGAGGGAACGGCCCGATGAAGCCCGGCAACCTGTTTTTTCAAGGTGCCAAATCCGGCGTATGGAAAGAAGACGAAAGATGAGGATTCGACACGGCCGCACATCGAATCCGCTTCGGTGTGCTTTTTTCATGCAAAACAAGGATTCGATATTAGAAAAAGGAGAATAGAATCATGGAAACAAGACTGTTTACCTCTGAATGCGTTACCAATGGCCACCCGGATAAGGTGGCGGATGCCATTTCCGATGCAGTGCTGGATGCCTGCCTGGCCCAGGACCCCAACTCCCGGGTCGCCTGCGAGACCATGGTCACCACCGACTTCTGCCTGATCTGTGGTGAGATCACCACCAAAGCTGTGGTGGATTATGAGGCCATTGCCCGCCAGACCATCCGCCAGATCGGCTATGTGTATCCCGGCGACGGTTTTGACGCGGACTCCGTGGAAATCATGTGCAAGATCCATACCCAATCTGCCGACATTGCCCTGGGCACCAATGATGAGGTGGGCGGCGCAGGCGATCAGGGTATGATGTTCGGTGGCGCCTGCACCCAGACTCCCGAGCTGATGCCTCTGCCTGTGGCGCTTTCCCGTGCACTGTCCAACCGGCTGACCGAGTGCGTCATGGGCAATCCCAACCTGAGACCCGACGGCAAGACCCAGGTCTCCGTGGAATTTGACGACAAGGGCAATGTTCTGGGCATCGACACCGTTGTGGTGTCCGTGATGCACAGCAAGGATTTTTCTGTGGAGCAGGTCCGCAGCTATGTCCGGGAGAACGTGATCGCTCCGGTTCTGGAGAAGTATGGCTTTGAGATTGCCAGGGTCAGTCATATTCACATTAACCCCACCGGCAATTTTGTCATCGGTGGACCCAACGGAGACACCGGCCTGACCGGACGGAAAATCATTGTGGATACTTACGGCGGATACTTCTCCCATGGCGGCGGCGCTTTCTCCGGCAAGGATCCCACCAAGGTGGACCGCAGCGCTGCGTACATGGCCCGCTACATGGCAAAGAATCTGGTGGCCGCCGGTCTGGCAACCAAGGTTCAGGTGCAGCTTGCCTACGCCATCGGTGTGGCACAGCCTGTATCCCTGCTGGTGGACAGTGAGGGCACCGGTGTGATCTCCGATGAGAAGATGACGGAGCTGCTGCGGCAGACCTGCGACATGACTCCTGCCGGAATCATCCGCAAGTTGAACCTGCGCAGACCCATCTACGGTGCAACCGCCCAGAAGGGTCATTTCGGCGTGGAGGACCGTCCCTGGGAGGCCACGGATCTGGCACCCAAGCTGAAGGAGCTTGCCGGACTGTAAATAAGATTCCCGGCTCTGCCAATCAGGCGGAGCCGGGTTTTTCTCGCTGCATTTTAATAAAAGAACGTGTTAATTGCCTTACTTTCGGAGTCAAAAAGAAGAGGACCGTGAGATTTGGCAAAGCCATACAGCCATTGACAATCTCGGATAGAAGCCACAGCGTTCCGGTATTCATCGTGGCACCTACGATGACCATAAGACCTTGTACCAGGGGATAGAGCCGCCAGACCTGCGGCCCGAAGAGAAACTGTGCACAGAGTCCTCCGTACAATCCCCAGCCCAGAACGGTGGCGAAGGCAAACAGGCATAGCTCCAGTGTAATGACCACGCCGACCCAACTGCCATAAACTGCAGTAAATGCGCTGGCTGTCAGCGCAGCGCCCGGATCATCACCGTAAGGGATTTCTGCTCCGCTGACGAGTATGACCAGAGCGGTGAGGGTACAGATGACCAAGGTGTCCAGAAATACCTCCATAATTCCCATCATGCCCTGATTGACGGGGTGGGAAACCCTGGCACAGGCATGGGCCATGGCTGCAGTGCCCATGCCGGCTTCGTTGGTAAAGACTCCGCGGGATACCCCGATCCGCAGGGCGGTCAATCCGGAGACCACTGCACCTCCCGTGACTGCCCGGGGAGAAAAAACTCCACGAGCAATCTGCGCGAAAGCGATGGGGATAGCCTCACGCCGCAGGATCAGTACGCCAAGGCTCAGCAGAATGTAGGATCCGGCGGCAAAGGGAATCAGCTTCTCCACTGCCTTGCCGATCCGGTTCCTGCCGCCGGATAGAAGGAAATACGTTGCCGCTGCCAGCAAACAGCCGCATAGAAGGTAGAAGCCTCTCCCCGGAAGCAGCCCTCTGCTTTCCAGAGCTTGACGAAGAGAGTCGGTGACGGCGTTGATCTGGGTGGCATTTCCGACACCGAAGGAAGCCACAACGCCGAAAAAACAGTAGATCCAGGCAAGAAAATGGAATCCTGAGGGCAAATGATCACGGATCATGTACATGGGCCCGCCGATGGGCTGACCGTTTTCGTCCTTTCGTTTGCAGGCAACCGCAAGGGTTGCCTCTGCGTATTTGATGACCATACCCAGGATCCCACAGAGCCACATCCAGAAAATGGCGCCGGGACCACCCAGGGCGATGGCACCGGCCACACCTGCCAGATTTCCCGTTCCTACCGTGGCTGACAGTGCGGTGCACATGGATCGGAAGGAGGAGCTGCCCTTTTTCCGGAATTGCTGAACAAAATAGGAAAAAGCTCTGGGAAACAGCCGGATCTGGGCAAAGCCCGTGGAAACGGACAGACAAATCCCCAGGATCAGAATGAGTATCAGGGTGGGCGGCCCCCAGACGAGACCGTTGATTTTTTTCAGAACTTCCATACAAACCCCTTTCCCACAAAAAGAAAGCACCCGAAGAGAGCATTCTCTTCGGGCCTTCTTTTGTGTACAAAGAGCGTTATTTCCAGGTTTCCCAGATCTCGGGGCAGTAGCCCACGGTGGCCTGCTTGCCGTTTCTGACAATGGGCGCCTTCATCAGGGAGGGGTTGTCAAATACCTTGTCCTCCTTGGCTCTGGGATCGTCCATATAGCGCATCAGGGTGATGTCCGGATCCTTTCCGTCCCAATCGATGAGGTTGTCGATACCGCCTATGCTTTTGAGAACACTGTCGAATTCCCTGCCGGAAAGACCGAAACGGATCAGGTCTACGGACTGAAAGGGGATCCGGCGTTCTTTGAAGTACCTCTCTGCCTTTTTCGTGTCAAAAGACTTGCTTTTTCCAAAAATCTGAATGTTCAATAGCTTACCTCCATCAGGCAAAGTCCACCGGGCGGCACCAGCCTTCCGGCCTGCCGGCGGGGTTTTCCGAACAGGTCGGGAACGGAATCCGGATCCCGCAGTCCCAGCCCCACTTCCAGAAGGGTTCCGGTCATGATTCGTACCATGTTGTACAGAAAGCCGTTGCCCCGAAAGATGATCCGGATTTCGTTTCCTTCGGACGATACCTGGGCCAGATCGATCCTCCGCAGGGTGGACTTATCCTTCCCGCTTTTGGTGCAGAAAGCGGAAAAATCGTGTTCTCCCAGAAAATGGGCGGCGGCCCGGTTCATGGCTGCTACGTTCAGAGGCTCCGGAAAGGGATACACAAATCTGCGTTGGAACACACAGGGCGTATCGCTGTTCCAGATCCGGTAGACATAGGTTTTGTCCCGGGCGTTGAGTCGGGCATGAAACCGGGGGGATACCTGCCTGCAGGAGTATATGCCGATGTCCTCCGGCAGATACCTGCGAAGGGCTGCCAAAATCTCCTCTTCGGGCATGGAGCTTTGACAGTGGAAATTCGCCACCTGACCCAGGGCGTGGGCACCGGCATCCGTCCGGCCGCTGCCGGAGATCTGAATATCCTCCTGCAGCACCCGGGAAAGGACCTGTTCAATTTTTCCCTGCACGGTGGCAGGTTCGCCGGCAAGCCGCTGCCATCCCCGGTAGCGGGTGCCATCGTAGCAAATGTCCAGGCGTAGATTACGCATATTCCTCCAGTTCTTCACTGACCTCCCGCCGGCTGTCGGCGGAAAACAGGAAGTTTCCGTTTTGATCGTATACCTGATAATGTCCGAGAACAAACCGCACCTGATACATTTTCGTCATTCCTTTCCTTGCTTCTGAGGAAAGGATAGCACAGAATTGGTACGATAAATTGGACTATTTATCAGATGCCCAGTTTTTCCCTCATCCAGCTTCCCACAAAGGAGAAGATCTCCTCCCGATTGATCTCGTTGAGGATCTCATGACGGCACAGCGGAAAGATCCGGATGGTCACATCCTGCATCCCACTGGCACGGAAAGCGTCACAGGCCTGACGCACACCCTTTCCGTAATTGCCTACGGGGTCATCTCCGCCGGCAATGAACAGCACCGGCAGGGATTTCTGCATGGCGTTCAGGGCAGCGGGTGTTTCGATATAGGACAGGCCGGTGAGCATATCCCGCAGCAGGCCGGCGGTGGGAGTAAAGCCGCACATAGGGTCCTCCAGATACTTCCGGACCACGGCGGCATCCCGACTGAGCCAGTCAAACTCGGTTTTGGGATGCTCCACCCGGGAATTGTAGGAGCCGAACACCAGCTTTTCCAGACTTTTGTCTGCTGCCTTTTCTCCCTTGGCGCGGCAAACCAGACTGCAGGCGGCTTTCCCTGCCATCAGCATGGGTTTGGGCTGCCAGGCGGTTCCGCAGATGACGGCAGCGGATATTCCGCTTTCCGGGTATTTTGCCAGCACGGAACGGGCAAGAAAAGAGCCCATGGAGTGGCCGAATAAAACATAGGGAAGATCGGGCCAGGCGCTGCGGGTATCCTGCAGAAGCTGATAGGTGTCGGCCACTGCGCTGAACCATCCGCCATCAAAATACCCAATGGTACCGCTGCCGACGGATTTCCCGTGACCCATATGGTCCTCGGCAACTACCAGGATCCCCATGCTGTTCAGAAAGCGTGCGAAATCGTCATACCGATCCGTGTGCTCGGCAATGCCGTGAACGACCTGAACCACTGCCTTGGGCGGACAGTCCGGTGACCAGCAGCAGCCGTGGAGCTTCCCGCCGCCCTTGGAAGCAAAATAAAAGTCTTTTTTCATAGAATTCAGCCGACTACTTCATAACCGGCCTCTGCAATGGCTTTTTTTGCGGCATCCACATCGATCTGGCCGGAGATGGTTACGATTTTTGCCTGCAGATCCACCACTGCGTTCTCCGCACCGGGAAGCTGCCTGCAGATCTTTTCAACCCTTGCCTTGCAGTGGCTGCACATCATGCCGTTGACCTGAATTACGGTTTCCATAGTATTGTCCTCCTCATGAGATGATGAAATCGGTTCACACAGAACAGATTCTCTGATCCTATTATCTTCGGAAAACGGAAAAAAATCAAGGCTTTCCGAAAACAGATTTGCACACTTGACGCTGTTTTTCATATATGGTATAATCAAAAAACCAGTCCGAAACTGTGTTAAAACAGGGCAAACAGAAGGTTTGCCCGGGACTGCGGAAGAGGGAATCTATGAAAATCAAAATCATGTCCGATAGCACCTGTGATCTGCCTGCTCAGATCATTGATCAGTACGACATTACGATCCTTCCCCTGACAGTACTGAAGGGTGAGGAGTCCTTTCTGGACGGTGTGACCATCACGCCGGCGGATGTTTTCGCCCATGTGGCGGCCGGCGGAGACCTGTGCACCACATCTGCCTGCAACATCGCCGATTACGATGCCCAGTTTGCCCGGTATTCTCCGGAATGCGACGGAATCATCCACATCAGCCTGGGGGCCAACTTCTCCTCCAGCTATCAGAATGCCTGTGTTGCCGCGGAAAACTATCCCAATGTCCGGGTCATTGACTCCATGAGCCTTTCTTCCGGGCAGGCCCTTGTGGTTTTAAAGGCATGCCGGATGGCAGAAGCGGGGGAAGATCTGGATACCATCGCCCGGGAGCTTCTTGCTTATGTTCCCAAGATTGAGGGGAGCTTTGTTATCGACCGGCTGGATTACCTGGCAAAGGGAGGGCGCTGCTCCGCCGTTGCCATGCTGGGGGCCAATCTTCTGCATCTGAAGCCTTGCATCGAACTGAAGGACGGGAAAATGACAGTGGGAAAGAAGTACCGCGGCCCATACCCGTCATGCCTTGCCAATTATGTGCGGGAGCGGCTGGAAGGCCGCACGGATATTGACACCGATACCCTGTTCTATGTGAAGACCGTCATCAGCCCGGAGGCGGATCAGGCAGCCCGGCAGGGCATTGAGCAATACGGAAAGTTTGACACTGTGGTGGAAGCCGTGGCAGGATGCACCATCTCCTGCCATTGCGGCCCCGGAACCATGGGTATCATGTTTGCAAGAAAGTAATATAAGGACGGTTTCGCGGAAACCGTCCTTTTTCTGATTATCCTGTAATGGCACGGTACAGTGCGTCCATATCGGATACCACGGCTGCTGCACCCGCATCCAGCATTTGTTGTGCCTCTCCGTAGCCCCAGGTGACGCCGATGGTACGGATGCCGTGAGCGTTGGCTCCGAGCACATCAAAATGTGTGTCACCCACCATGATCGCTTCCGACAAGGCGGGGACCTGGGACAGAAGGTACGCAATGACATCGGACTTGCTTTCCCGTTCCGTGCCCATAGTGGCGCCGCAGATTCTCTCAAAAAACCGGTCCATTCCCAGCCTGCCCAGTATGTCCAGGGCAAGAGACTCCGGCTTGGAGGTGGCGATCATCAGCCGGTGTCCTTCCTGCTGCAGCCGGCTCAGCAGGCAGGAAATGCCGGGGTAGGGGACCACATCATACTTTCCCGTGATCTGGTACTCCTGCCGGAAGATTTCCACGGCGGTTTCCACTTTTTGAGCAGGAATTCCGTGTTTTGGAAAGGACTCCCGGAGGGGAGGACCTACAAAGGTCCGGAGGATCGCCTCTTCGGGAACCGGTTCTTCCAGAGACCGGTAGGCGGTGCGGACGCAGTGGATGATTCCGGGGCCGGAATCGATGATGGTACCATCCAAATCAAAAAGGATTGTTTTCATATCTTTCCTCACAAATTGTTTTTCGACATTCTATCCTGTCGGAGAGAAAAAGTCAAGCCGAAAAGGCACGGTTTATTCTTATGGGGATTGCGTTTTTTTCAGATCGGTTGTATAATATGTAGAAAAAAGAGGTGCCGTGTATGAAAAAAGGAACCAGGCTCCTGTGGGGCATTTTGCTGGTGGCGGTGGGTGTTGTTTTGGCTCTGAACGTACTGGAGATCACCCATGTGGATCTGCTGTTTGACGGTTGGTGGACGCTGCTGATCATCGTTCCGTGCCTGGTCGGATTGCTGAACGGCGGTAACCGGAAGGGAAATCTTTTCGGCCTTCTTATCGGCATGGTGCTTCTGCTTTCCTGCAGGGGCCTGATCCCCTGGAATCTGATCTGGAAGCTTCTGCTTCCGGCTTTTGTGGTGCTTTTGGGGCTGGGGCTGATTTTCCGGGATCGTCTTCGCCGAAAAGCCGGCAACGGTTTTCATGTGTCCTTTGACACGGATTTTCAAGGCGGAGGAGAGTGTTTTTCCCTGTTTTCCGATCAGGATCTCCGGTTTGACGGTCAGGTGTTTCACGGAACCCGATTGACCTCCATTTTCGGAGGCATCCGCTGTGACCTGCGAAATGCCATCATTGAGGAGGATGTACGGGTCGATGTGTCCTGTGTTTTCGGCGGAGTGGATATTTTCGTTCCTGCGGGTATCAATGTGAAGCATTCGGTGACATCCGTATTCGGCGGGGTGGACAGTCGCTGCCGCGACCGAAATATGGATGCTCCTACAGTATACATCACCGGAGCCTGTGTATTTGGCGGGGTAGACATCCGGTAAACGGAGCAAGCAAAAAAGCTGACGGTTTTCTGTCTCATCGGCAAACCCGTGGACAGCCAGAGGGATTTGACAGACGGAAGCAGCCATCTTCTGCAAGATGGCTGCTTTTCTTCAGGGGATCGGGTGTTCGGCGATGTACTGTTCCAGGATCTCCGCTGCCAGGGCGCAGTAGCCCGGGCAGGGACGCTTTTGGTAGTATTCCGGGGTCCGAGCCTCCGGCGCAGGAGGATCGATCTTGTGATCCAGTTCCAGCAGCTCCCGGCAGATGATGGTCCCGGTCTGCTCCCGGAACGAGGCGGCCAGTGCCTGAATCCTTGCATAGTGCTCCGGCTTCAGATCGGGATTGCTTACGTCGCTGTAGCCGTACAGCAGTCCTGCAACCATAAAAATGGCGGATACGGCGCCGCATACCTCCCGAAGGCGGCCCATGCCGCCTCCGAAAGAGGAACTCAGGCGCATGGCAGTATCGTGATCGATGGAATACAGCTCCTCAAAGGCAAGGAAAACGGACTGGGCACAATTGTAACCGCTGCGAAACAGCCGATTTGCCTTCTCCGAAAAGTGTCCTGGTTGGTAATCCATTCAGATTCCTCCTTATTGTCCGGTTCCGGGGACGGAAGAATCTCCGTCCTCATCGGTTCTCCGGAAACCGGCTTTCTTTATAGACCATTTATATCATATCTTCCGTTTTTTGGCAACCTGTGGATTCCGGTAACCAATCAGGGACGCAATCGATCCCGGTTCATCCTGGAAATGATTTGTCAAAAAACAGAAAAAACCTGTCACATTTTCCTTTCCCGGCGTGTCATATAGATAGAACGATTTCAGTGGTGGTGGATCCGGTGGTTTTCAGCAGCATCGATTTTTTGCTATACTTTCTTCCTGCCTTTTTGGCAGCCTATTATCTGTGCCCCAATAGATATCGGAACCTCTGCCTGTTCCTTTTCAGCATCGGCTTTTATACCTACGGCGTTTGGAACAGCCCGGAGCACCTGGTCCTGCTTTTGCTGTCGCTGCTGATGAATTACGCCGTAGGTCGTTTGCTGGAGCGTCACCGCAGCAAAGCACTGCTCGCTCTGGGACTGGTGTATGACTTCGGGGTCCTGTTTTATTATAAGTACAGCGGTTTTGTCCTGAATGCCGCTGGAAAAGCATTGGGCTTGGGCTGCCAGTTCGCGCAGCCGGCGCTTCCCATCGGCATCAGCTTTTATACTTTTCAGGCGGCATCCTACCTGATTGACATTTATCGCAGGACCGTTCCGGCGGAGCATCGGTTTTTCAATTTCGGCACCTACATTTCCATGTTTCCCCAGCTCATTGCCGGTCCCATTGTCCGGTATCAGGATATCTACAGGAGCCTGCAGAAAAGAAGAAGCACCATTTCCATGTTCACGGAGGGAATCGGGAAGTTTATCCTCGGTCTTGGACTGAAGGTACTTCTTGCCAACCGCATCGGAAATCTGTGGCAGACGGTTTGCGGCATCGGATTTGAGTCCATTTCCACTCCTCTCGCCTGGATGGGGATTCTGGCCTGCAGCCTGCAGCTTTATTTCGATTTTTGGGGGTATTCCCTGATGGCCATTGGCTTAGGACAGATGATCGGCTTCCGCCTCCCGGTGAACTTCCGCCACCCGTACCAGGCCTGTTCCATGACGGAATTCTGGCGCCGCTGGCATATTACCCTGGGCACCTGGTTTCGGGAATATGTGTACATTCCTCTGGGCGGAAACCGGGGAGGAAAATGGAAGACCTACCGGAATCTGCTGATCGTGTGGGTACTTACCGGAGTCTGGCATGGAGCCGGATGGAATTTCCTGCTATGGGGCTTCTTCCTGTTTGCAGTGATCGCCATGGAAAAGGCAGGACTTTCGAAGCTGCTGCGAAAGGCTCCGCTGTTCAGCCGCGTCTATATGCTCCTTTTGATCCCGCTGTCCTGGCTGCTGTTCTCGGTCTCCGATCTGAAGGAGCTGGCGATTTACCTGCAGCGGCTGGTGGGCCTGGGAGGCTGCGCGGTTTTTCAGGGGGATTATCTCAAATACGCCGGCCAGTATGGTTTTTTGCTGGTGGGAGGAGTTCTGCTGTGTACACCCCTTCCGTATTATGTCTGGAATAAAGTGAAGAAGCCATGGGCAACGGTGGTGGTGCTGGCGGTGATCCTGCTGTCCTGCCTTTGCTACCTGTTCATGGGAATGAATGACCCGTTTTTGTATTTCCGTTTCTGAGGTGTCTGCAATGGTGAGAAGAATCCTAAGTGAATTGGCGACCGTCCTTACGGTGATGGTTGTCGTGGTGTTTTGCACTTACGGAATGTGGAACGGTGTCAGCGAGAAGCTGCTTCCTTCGGAAATGAATAAGGATCCGAATACAACCACCGAAGCACCCACCGTGCCTTCCACGGAACCGACGAATCCTTCAACGGAAGCTACCGAACCGGCGGCAAAACCCACGGATCCTCCTGCGGAGACCACCGAAGCGGACACACTGCCTACGGATCCTCCTGCGGAGACCACCGAGCCGGAGACACAGCCCACGTCTCCTCCGCCGATCTCCTTCAGCCAGGCGCCGGAAGACTACTTTGAGGACGCATTGTTTATCGGGGATTCCCGAACGGTGGGACTGATGGAGTACGGAAATCTGAAGGATGCTTCCTTCTTTGCCACCTCCGGCATGAGCGTTTACACCATATTTGACGAACGGGTGTCCAGAACCTCCTTTGAGGCAATGATCAACAGCCGGCCCTTCGGAAAAATCTATGTGATGCTGGGAATCAACGAACTGGGCTATGATTTTGAACGCACGGTGACGGAATACGGAGAACTGATCCAATGGATCCGCCGGCAGCAGCCGGATGCCATCATCTACATAGAAGCCAACCTCCATGTATCCGCCGAACGTTCCGGCTCGGACAAGATCTATAACAATGCCAACCTGGATGCCTTTAATGCGCGGATCGCGGATCTTGCGGACGGAAAGAACATTTTCTATCTGGATGTCAACAGCCAGTTTGACGATGAACAGGGGAATCTGGCGGAGGAGTATACCGTGGATGATACGCATATTTTGGGGAAATACTACCGGCAATGGTCCGAGTGGATCATGGATAACGCAGTCGTGACCTGATTCTTTTGGTGCGTGGAGACAGAGAAATGCTGGATGAACTGAAAACCGCATGGTTTTGCAGCCAGGTCAGTACCCTGAAGAACAGTATGTATGCCCTGGCCATCGGTATCCTGAAAAATGAAACGGACGCGGAGGATGCGATCCAGAACACACTGTTGTCCGCTTACGAGCACCTGGAGGATCTTCGCTTTTTCGAGAAAGTGAAGCCATGGATCCTGAAGATCCTGACCAGGGAATGCTATCGGATCGCCAGCTACCGAAAAGACTACACGGAACTGGACGATTGTGATGCGGCGGCACCCCAGGCGGATTGGGATATGAAGATGTCCGTGTGGGATGCGGTCTCCCGATTGGAGACAAAATACAGGGAGATCATCGTATTGTTTTATTATGAGGATCTGAGCACCCGGGAGATCTCCCGGATCCTGGATCTTTCGGAGGAGAATGTCAGGAAGCGTCTGTCCAGAGCCAGGAGCCTTCTTCGGACGCTGCTGGACAAGGAGGATTTCACATGACAAGTACGGATTCCCGCTTTCGGGACGGCTTGAAAAAGGATATGCCCCAGATGCCGGCAAAGGTTGCAGAACGGTTCGAGGATACCGTGTCCTCCTTCCGGTGCCCGAAGCGCAGAAAATCTCCCGTTTTCAGAGTGGTTCGGATGGCTGCGGCGGTGTTGGTATTGGTGGTGTTGGTTCTGCCAAACGTCAGCCCAACAATCGCCTACGCCATGCAGGAGATCCCCGTGCTGGGGGACATCGTCCGGGTATTTACCGTCTATAAGGTTGATGACACCAGCGGAAACCATTACCGGGATGTAAAGATTCCCCAGTTGGAGGGATCCGGCACTGACAATCAGGTTGTGGACGATATCAACGCGGATGTGGAAATGCTGACGAAGGAGGCGCTGAAGGAATATGAAGCCCTGGCGTCAGACCTTCCGGAGGCCCACACCGGGCTGGTCATCGATTACGATGTGGTGACCAACACCGAACGGTGGTTCACCCTTCGGCTGATGGTGTATCGGGATGCCGGAAGCAGCAGTGTCCAGTATTATTTTTACCATATCGACAAGAATAGCGGTTCGATTGTCCACCTTTCCGATCTGTTCCGGCAGGACTTTGATTATTGTGAAGCCATCAGTGGGGAGATCCTTGCGCAGATGGCGCTCCGGCACCGGGAAAACCCCAACATGGTTTACTGGACGGAGGAGGAAAGCAAGATCAACGTTGCATTCCGGCAGATTGCCGAGGATCAGAACTTCTATTTCAACGCGGATGGGGACCTGGTTATCGTTTTCGGCAAATATGAGGTGGCTCCCGGCTATATGGGTTGTCCCGAGTTTACCATCCCGCTGCAGGTCTATGAGGAAGGACTGAAATCTGCATCCTGAATACAAGAGCCCCCGGATACTGTGGTGACGGATCTGATCACCGCAGAGCCCGGGGGCATTTTTAATTTTCAGCAACAAATAACAGGTGGTTTGTCATGCCAAGAAACTCCGGCTTTTCGCAAAGATAGAAGTGAAAACGCAGATATTGGGCGTAGTTTTCTTCGTCCATGGCGTTGATTTTATCTGCCATCAGTTCGCTGGCTCCGTCGGATGCTACCTGGTGAAGAAGGTGCAGACCCTCTCTTGTGAGCATATCCCGGCACTCCTGTACTGTGTGGAATACAAACGGAAAATCCTCCAGAGCAAAGGTTTCCTTGTCGTATTCTCCGTTTGTAAAGTAGTCCGGACGGTGGGAGAACTCCGTCAGCAGGATCATGTCGTTGGAAATGAAGGAAAAGAATAGCTTTCCTCCGGGTTTGCACACTCGCTTTGCTTCGTCAATACACTTTTTCCGGTCCTCCGGCTTGTGAAGATGGTACAGAGGCCCGAATACCAGGACGATGTCAAAGGATTCCGAGGCATACCGGCTCAAATCTACAGCGTTTCCCGGAACCAGCTCCACAGGCAATTCCGGTGTCAGTTTCCTGCGGAACACCAAAATGTTGTTATCTGCCAGCTCCAGTGCACAGACCGGATATCCTTTTCCGGCAAAATAGAGACTGTATGCCCCGGTACCGGCCCCTACATCCAGGATCCGGTCTCCGGGCTTCAGATACTGCTGGATGTAGCGGACGGTGGTAAGGAATTCTACCCTGGCCGCTTTGGAGCGGCTGAGACGGGTGTCCTCGTTGAAATAGCGGTAGATTTCCTGGATCTGCAGTTCTTCCTCGGGGAGCCGATAGATCTGCTGCAGTTCCACAGTTCAGATGGCCTCCAGAGCCTGCTTCAGATCGGCGATCAGGTCGTTCTTGTCCTCCAGACCGCAGGAAATCCGAACCAGTCCGGCAGGGACGCCGGCGGTGAGGAGCTGCTCCTCCGTCATCTGACGGTGGGTGGAGGTGGCAGGATTCAGACAGCAGGTCCGGGCGTCGGCAACATGGGTCTCGATGGCTGCCAGCTTCAGATTTTTCAGGAACTTCTCCGCAGCAATGCGGCCGCCCTTCAGGCAGAAGGAGACAACACCGCAGCCGCCGTTGCCCATGTATTTCTGAGCCAGGTCATAGTAGGGGTTACTGGGCAGGCCGGGATAACTGACATACTCCACCTGGGGCTGATTGGCCAGGAATTCTGCCACTGCCTGTCCGTTCTCCACATGACGGGGCATACGAACATGGAGGGATTCCAGGCCCAGGTTCAGGATGAAGGCGTTCTGGGGAGACTGGATGGAACCCAGATCCCGCATGAGCTGAGAGGTGCATTTGCTGATAAAGGCGCCTTCCTTTCCAAACTTTTCTGCGTAGGTGACGCCGTGGTAGGATTCATCGGGGGTACACAGGCCGGGATATTTGTGGGCGTGTGCCATCCAGTCAAACTTTCCGCCGTCCACGATGCAGCCGCCAACGGCAGCGCCGTGACCGTCCATGTATTTGGTGGTGGAGTGGGTCACGATATCCGCGCCCCATTCGATGGGACGGCAGTTGACCGGAGTGGGGAAGGTGTTGTCCACAATCAGAGGAACGCCGTGGCTGTGTGCGGCTCGGGCGAATTTCTCAATATCCAGCACGGTCAGGGCGGGGTTGGCGATGGTCTCTCCGAAAACCGCCCTGGTGTTGTCGCGGAAGGCAGCGTTCAGTTCCTCTTCGCTGCAGTCGGGAGAGACGAAGGTGGCGGAAATGCCCATCTTTGCCATGGTCACGGAGATCAGATTGAAGGTACCGCCGTAGATGGAGGAGGAGGCAACGATGTGACTGCCGCACTCGCAAATGTTGAACAGGGCATAGAAGTTGGCTGCCTGACCGGAAGAGGTCAGCATGGCGGCCGTACCGCCCTCCAGCGCTGCGATCTTTGCCGCGACATAGTCATTGGTAGGGTTCTGAAGCCGGGTGTAGAAGTATCCGCTGGCCTCCAGATCGAAGAGTTTGCCCATCTCCTCGCTGGTGTCGTATTTGAAGGTGGTGGACTGAATGATGGGAATCTGGCGGGGCTCACCGTTTCCGGGAGTATAGCCCGCCTGGACGCATTTGGTATTGATCTGATAATCGTTCATAGAATTTTCCTCCATGTTTGTAATCTCTCTTTTGGGGAAACGGAAAGGAACAGGGTTCGTTTTCCGAATCCTCTTTTGTGTGTTTCCGGTTGTACTATACCACGCAGGGGTACGGGTGTCAAATTCTTTCTTCCCACTGCGTTCAGGCCTGCGGTGGGGTGGATATGTCTGTGCTGGTTGCCGCCTTTCAGGAATCTGAAAAATACAGACCGGATTGTCTTTCCGGCCTGTTTTCAATGTTATCGATGATCCTGTCTGGCCGGGCAACGGCCTACGCTTGTCACCCAGAGCGTGAAGCATGACGCGTTGTGCGTATACGGATGACACCGTTGAGGGATCCCGAATTGTAATGATTGGATGCAAGCTTACTGAATCTGTAGGGTTTTGTCCGGACCGGAGGACGATTCTTTTCCGGAAGCGATGGCATCTTGAAGAAACAGACTCTTCCGATTGGGTCGGTATTCGCGGCTGCATAGATGGATCAGAAGCTCCTCTGCAGAGGCGATCCCCGCTACGGCCAAGATGATCCAGCAATAGATTTCTCCGCAGGAGAAACGAAGGAAAAAGGGAACCAGAAAGACGGCAGCACCGGTAAGCTTGTTGAGATAGGTGTGCAGGGAAGCAAAACAGCCGAATTTCATGCCGGCAATGGCGTAGGATGCAACCCGGAGAGCTGCTACCGCCAGCAGCATGAGCCAGAAGACTTCGGGGAGAATACGGTACAGAATCGGAAGGAGCTTGCTGATGGTCACACCGTAAAACAGCAGATCGGCAATGGAGTCCAGTTTTGCGCCGGCATCGCTGCAGGTGCCGGTTTTTCGGGCGATCCAGCCGTCCAGAATATCGGTTACTCCGGTGAAGGTGTAGAGCAGGAAGAAAGCAGGGGAGAGAGGGAGGAAAAACAGCAGTCCCGCCGTTCCGAAAATTCGAAGAAGTGTGATACAGTCTGCCATTGTGAGGGATACGATGGCTTTATTTGCTTTTTTACATGGTCAGGCATCTTGGTCATCTCCCTTTTCGGGGAACATGGATGCCAGGGCCATGCCCCACAGGATCCCAATGGCGATTCCGATGCCATGATTCTCCCAAAGCCCCACACGGGTCAGTGCCGGACCCAGCATCAGCCCCAAAGCCATACCGATGGCCATGCGTTTGTCCGGTTTTTTGCTTTTATCCTTTTTCTTTTGTCCCAGATTGGCGCAGATAATCGCTGCGGCCACGCCGCACAGCACCCAGGGAAGTGCAGCGAGAAGCATTTCCTTCATGTTTGGTTCCTCCGATTCGTAGATGGATTCTTATGGTCAGACCCTCTGCCGATGAACTGACCGTGTGTCAGGGATGTTCTGCTTTTTCTGCCCGGATATGAAGGATCCCCCGGGCATTCTTTGCATCGACCTGAATGGAATAGATTCCACTTTCCGGGATGTTCAGAGTGAAATCGGTTGCCGCTGTTCCGTTACCCTGGTAAATCATGGTACCGTCCGGCCCTTTGATCTCCAGAGAAAGGGTGCCACTATCGGTTTCCAATCGGATTCGCAGAGAATCGCCCTTTTCCAATTCCATCGTGTGGGACTCGGTACCGTTCATCTTTTGGATCTCCAGTTGATAGGAGTCCGGATTCTTGACCCGGTTTCCCTGAAAGGTCGGGGTATAGGAAAGAGCGGTGCATAGGAACACGACAGCGCACAGGATACATATTGCGGCGATGATCCATCGGAATACTCTGGAGTTGTTCACGAAAAACCTCCTGACAGGGGATTTGGCCTTGGATAAAAACAGAATACCACCAAACGGCTGATTGGGATAGGCATTTTCTTCGATGAAATGTGTTTGTTTTATAGAAACCGGGGCAAAGCAGAGGATGCTTTGCCCCAAAGGACAGGATGTGCGGTTATTTCTTTTTCCTTCCGGAGCGGATGTTCATTGCCACATAGAGTATCAGGAAAAGGACGATGGAAGAGACCAGAACCAGATACATAGCACGCAGGGAGACCTTATTTCCGAAGAAATACAGGTTACAGTCTACGCTGTCCCGAATGGCTTCCACCACAACAGGCGGAAAGCCCATCCGCTCCATCTCCGCAAATACGCCCCTTAAGGCATGATTGCGCAGCAGGGATGTGCCGTAGGAGCCGGGCAGGCAGGAAATGACCTTCTGCAATCCCTCGGAGAAGCTGGAAATTGGCATATACGCGCCGCAGAGAAAACCATAGCCTGCGCTGACGATCGTACCCACGGCGCTGGCCTGGCCGCTGGTGGTGAGGGGGAAATTGATACAGGAGGACAGCGCCGTGCCGAACAGTGCCAGAAGCACCACGTCCAGCAGCAGGGCAGCTACGTCTCCTGCAGTCAGGAACCATCCCACACAGCCAAGATATATCATGCAGATTCCGGCTGTGGTAAAGCAGATCAGGAGAGTGGACACTACACTGGATAGATAATAGCTCAGCGCCAGGGTGCCGGATTTCACCGGAGCGATGGTCAGATCCTGACGGGCACCGGTAATCTTATCCTGGACCATCAGAAGATTGGTGCAGAAGGCCACCGTAACGCTGCTGACGGCCAGAAGAGAGGACACCAACTGACCGCCTACACAGCCCCAGATGACCTTATCGGATACCGTGGCTCCCGCAGCCTCCAAGGCGGAGCGAAAGCTGCTCTCGTAGACATTTGCCAGGAAAGTGGCATACAGCACCAGCAGGATCACCGGTGTGATGAGGGAGGTAAAGAACATTCCCTTATCCTTGAAGTACAGTTTGGTATTGCGCTGAATCAGCGCCCCAAGTCCGGTCATGCTTCAGCACCTCCTGTCAGGGCTTTTCCGGTTACGGCAAGAAACACATCGTCCATCTTGCCCTTTGTGATCTCATAATCCCGGAAAACCTCCGGATATTCCAGAATCAGCTCCGTTGCTGTGGCGGTGTTGGGAACCGACACCCGGAAGGCATCCCGGATGGGCTCGTATGGAACCCCCAGTTTCTGAACCTGCGCCTCGGACTGGCTGTACAGGGTAATATAATCCCCGGTGTAAGTGTTTTTCAGCATCAGAGGGGTGCCCTCTGCCGCAATTTGTCCATGGTCCAGAATGACCACATAATCGGCATCGGCGGCTTCCTCCATATAATGGGTGGTGAGGAACACGGTCATGTTATCCGTTTTCCGTAAATCACCGATGACACGCCACAGGGTGCTTCGTGTCTGAGGATCCAGGCCCGTGGTGGGTTCATCCAGAATCAGGATCCGGGGCTTGTGCAGAAGGGCTCTGGCAATGTCGATTCTCCGCCGCTGGCCGCCGGACAGCTTGCCGACGGGCCGGCCGAGAAGATCCTGAAAATTCAGAAGCCGGGACAGCTCTTCCAGCCGGATCCGAAAATCCTTGCCGAAAATCCCGTAGAGGGCTGCACGGCTGGCCAGATTCTCCCGGACGGAAAGATCCCGGTCCAGCACCGAATTCTGAAACACTACGCCGATGCTTCGTTTGATCCGGTCGGCGTCTTCATCGATGTTCGTGCCGCAGATGGTCACATTTCCGCTGTCCTTGGAAAGCTGACCGCAGAGAATATGGATGGTAGTGGATTTTCCTGCGCCGTTGATGCCCAGAAAGGCAAACAGCTCGCCTTCCTTGACCCGAAAACTCAGATCCTGCACCGCTTTCACCGATCCGAAGGACTTGTGAAGGTGATCAATTGCTATGATGTCGCTCAAGAGTGTAACCCCCTCAGAAATCCTGTTTTTCGGGGATGATAATGGCGGCAATGAGGTAGGCAAGGATGCCGCTTCCGCCTAAGGCGCAGAAGGCTACCCAGCCAAGGCGCACCAGTGTGGGATCGATGCCGAAAAATTCTGCGATGCCGCCGCAGACACCGCCGATCATTCTGTTTTCTCTGGATCTGTACAGTCGTTTATTCATGGTTTTTTCCTCCGATTCATTACGATCTTCTGTAATACGGGTATGATGATCCTTCGTGAGAAACCACTTTTTATAGCCTGGCTTCTCCGGGTAGGGCAGAAAGCTTTCCCGGAGAGGGGAAGCTGCATCCGCTGGTTTTCGCAATCATGATACCCGATCGGCCCGGATTTGGATAGGTCGATTTTATGACGGATTGTGTCAAAAACATAGGAGCAGTGCGTTACTTCTGTACGCTTTTTGTATCCTCCAGGAAATCCCGGCGGTATTGGGAGGGAGTGACCCCTTCAGACTTCTTAAACACCTTGGTAAACACCCGGTAGTCTCCATAGCCGGACTTCTCCGAAACCTCCGCAACGGACAGAGAGGTGGAAAGCAGCAGTTTTTTCGCCTGTTCCATACGGATATTGGTGAGATAGGTTAAAAAACCGACACCGATCTCATTTTTGAAAAGCTGGCTGATATACTGGGCGCTGAGATGGAACTCCTCGGCAAGAACAGACAGGCTAACCTCCTCTGCCAGATGCTCCTGCATATACCGGGTAAGGCCGGTTATGGTTCGTTCTTCCTGCAGATCCTCGGTTTTGGAGGACTGGCGGCGAAACAGGGCGATCTTCAGATTGTCAATACAGGTGCCGAATTCTTCGTAATTCACCGGTTTTAGAATGTAATCCGTGATCTGCAGCCGCAGAGCCTCCCGGCAATAGGAGAAATCATCATACCCGGATACAATGACAAAAGCGGTATCCGGATGCTTGATCCGGGCAAGCTGGATGACTTTCAGGCCGTTCATTATGGGAATGTTGATGTCCATGATGGCAATGTCCGGGTCCAGGGAATCGATCTTAGCCAGCGCCTCCATACCGTCAGCCGCTTCTCCTACAACCTGGCAGTCGTGGGCCTCCCAATCAAACAGCCGCTTAAAGCCTTCCCGGATCATGATCTCGTCGTCTACCAATAGAACACGCAGCTTTTTCACATCAATTCCTCCTTCAGCGGCAGCAGGATGTGGGCTGTAACGCCACCTTCTTCATTTTCGGTATACCATAGACCGTAGGCGCGGCCGCACAGCAGTTTGATCCGCTTCTGAACATTCAGAATGCCGATGCTGTTGCCGACAAGCTTTGGCGGCTGCTTTGCGTAGGACTCCAGCAGCTCGTCAATGGCGGCCTTCTTCCCGGGAGAAAAGCCGCTGCCGGTATCCCGGACACGGATCTCCATGTTTCCGTCCGATGTTTTATGGGCGGAAATGGTTACCTTTCCGCGGTAGCCCTTGTTTTTCAGTCCATGGAGCAGGCTGTTTTCCACAATGGGCTGGAGGATAAAGTTGGGCACCGGTGCGCCGCCCAGGTCCGGATCCATGTCATATTCGCATTCCAGCTCCGGATAGCGGTAACACATCAGCTCCATGTATGCTTCCAGCAGTTCCATCTCATCGTCCAGATCCACCATGGGACGGTCCACCTTCACGCTGAGTCGGAAGAAGTCCACAAGGTGCATGAGCAGCTCTGCCACCTGCTTATCTCCGTTGAGCTGTGCCTGGATACGGATGGTATCCAGGGTGTTGTAGAGGAAATGGGGGTTGACCTGGCTTTTCAGGTAAAGCATGGACATTTTCTGCTCCGTCAGTTCCGCCCTCAGGATGTCCGGGTTCTCCAGGATCAGATAGAAGGCCAGGGTGATGAGGGTCAGTCCCATGCCGCTGATGAGCCAGGTGTGGCGAAGTCCCTGCAGGGAGGTCACCAGCAGTTCAATGAGCAGCGCGATGCCGATGGCGGTTTTCTTTTTCTGCTGGATTTTTTTCCAGTTGATCAGAAGAAGCCCGGCACAAAGAAGAAAATAGAAGGCCACACTGAGATAGCAGAATACCACATGGATCCCGTCGGAATAGTTTCCCAGAGGAGTGACGGCATAGTGGATGGGAAGAACCATATCCCCAAGCTCCGCGATCAGCAGAAAGATTTTGGCAGCCTTGTCAAGCCGCCGTGGCTTTCCCGTTTCTTCCTCTACCAAAATGGCAATGTACTGATAGAACAGGAAAAACACCAGGATCATGGAGCCGATGAAAAGACGGTGGAAGAGATCATTGAGCCGCACCGGCACCGTATCCAGATGGTTCACGGTGTAAACCGTGATGCCGTCCATCACCAGATGAAACAGCATGACGATCAGAAGCCAGGAAAAGGTTTTGTGGAGCAGTGTGTACTTCTTTTCTGCAGAGAAATAGATGAATGCCACAAAGGCAAGCACCATAAACAGGGCGATTTCCATTCGAAGCATGGCGTTCACTCCTTTTACTCCCATTGTACGCCATCCTCCCTCCGGAAGATAGGCGCCAAACCGTGTGGAATGTGTCAATATTATAGATATCATAGCACGAAACCCATTGGATGAAAAGAGGCAACCGCACCAAAAGAAAGAGAGGACATATGATGGAGGAGGAAGGAGAGGATGCATATGTGTGCAATCGCCGGGATACTGGACCTTCCTGTGTCCGACGGGATACAGGAGGCTATGCTGGCAACCATGAAACGGAGAGGACCGGATGGAAAGGGGCAATGGAGCTTCCGTCGGGGTTGTTTGCTCCATACACGGCTGGCCATCATTGACCCGGAGGGAGGCGGACAGCCCATGACAGTCTCCTGGCAGGGGGAGACCTATACCATTTGCTACAACGGGGAACTGTACAACACCGGGGAACTGCGCAGGGAACTGGAAAAAGAGGGCCATGTGTTCTCCGGCCACTCCGACACGGAGGTTCTGCTCCACGGATATACCCAATGGGGAGAGGCTGTCCTTGACAGACTCAACGGAATCTATGCCTTTGCGGTATGGGAGCACGGGAGAGAAAGGCTGTTTCTTGCCAGGGACCGGATCGGCGTAAAGCCGCTTTTTTACGCGGAATACCGTGGTGGGCTGCTGTTTGCCTCAGAGATCAAGACCATTTTGGCATATCCGGGTTTTCCGAGGGAATTGGACGAAACCGGAGTTGCGGAGCTGGTCCTGATGGGGCCGGGCAGAACGCCTGGCTGCGGTGTGCTGCGGGGAATCTCCGAGATGGAGCCGGGAACATACGGTTTTTATGAAGAAGATCATCTGAAAAAGACCTGCTATTGGAGGCTGCGGGACCGGGAGCACCGGGAGGATTTTCTCCGGACCTGCAGCCATGTCCGGGAGCTTTTGACGGATGCCATCCGGCGGCAGATGGTGTCGGATGTTCCCATCGGAACCTTTTTGTCCGGAGGCTTGGATTCCAGCCTGATTACCGCCGTCTGCAGTCGGGAAATGGAAAAACAGGGAAGGGTGCTTCCAACCTTTTCGGTGGATTATCTGGATAATGAGAAGTTTTTCCGGGCAGGGAAATTCCAGCCCAATTCGGATGCACCCTTTATCACCGTTATGGAGGAGCATTTCCCTCTTGAGACCCATCATACAACCATATCCCCGGAAGAGCTTGCGGAAGCGCTGGTTCCGGCAACTTGCGCCCGGGATCTTCCGGGCATGGCGGATGTGGATTTTTCCCTGCTGGTATTCTGTGGGCAGATCGCAAAGCGGGTGAAGGTCGCGCTGTCCGGCGAATGTGCGGACGAGATCTTTGGAGGCTATCCCTGGTACCGGGATCCGGAGATCCGGGACCGTGAGGGATTCCCCTGGGCACAAAATCTTCGGCAGCGTCACGCGCTTCTGCTGCCCCGGTGGCGGGATGCGCTGGGGGATTATGCCATGGATCGGTACCGGGAGACAGTCTCCGCCTGTGATATTCTGCCCGGCACCTCGCCTCTGGAAAGACGGATGAAGGAAATGGTGAACCTGAATCTTCACTGGTTTATGCAGACCCTGCTGGATCGGAAGGACCGGATGAGTATGTACTGGGGACTGGAGGTCCGGGTCCCGTTCTGTGATTACCGCATTGCGGAATACCTGTATGGGGTACCATGGGAAATGAAAAACTACAAGGGAAGGGAGAAAGGGCTTCTTCGGGAGGCCATGACCGGACTGCTGCCGGAGCAGATTCTATGGCGAAAGAAAAGTCCCTATCCCAAGACCTTCCATCCGGAATACGGCAGGATCATGAAAGAGGGAATGAATCGTCTGCTCAGCGACAAAAATGCCCCCATCTGGTCGCTGATGGATCCGAATGCAGCAGAAAAACTGACCGGAGACAGAATGGGAACACCTTGGTACGGTCAGCTCATGCGGGAACCGCAGACCATGGCATATTTCCTGCAGATGGACGCATGGCTCCGAAGCTACCGGATCACGGTACAGTGAAATAGCCACCGGAAAACCGGTGGCTTGCAGGTTATTTGGCGCCGCTCAGCAGTTTTAACTCGGATGTTTCGAAATCCATGGCAAGGTAACGGCTGAATTCCCCCTCGGTTGTCTCATAGGAGATCCGGATGTTGGGGTTCGATTCCGTCAGTATGGTCTGGATCAGTACGGAACGATCGGAAGTCAGGACATTTGCGGCAAACAGGTTGTCGGAAACGTAGAACATGGACCCGTCTCCTCCCCAGTTTCCGGTTTCAATGCGGACATTGGACACCACCCCGTCTGCAGACAGCAGAACCTTGGGCCCGTCATTGGCAAGATAAATGGCGGAGATCAGATTCAGATCCTCCCGAACCGGGCCGGAGTGAAGCTGTACCGTCAGTTCACCGGAGATATCGCCGGTTTCTTCAGGCAAGAAAGCGGGATCCAGAATGCCGTCCAGACTGCTGTAGGGGTATTCCAGCACGAAGTCTCCTGCGGCATAAGAGGAAATCTCGTACACGGAAAAATAAATCACAAGACCGTTCTCGCTCAGATACCAACAGTCAAACAGAGGATTGTCCGGATCAAAATGGTCCAGTACCACGGAAATATAGTCATCAAAGAGCCAGGTGTTCTCTCCGCTGTTGGAAAGGGAGGACAGAACCATGTCGGAAAGAAGAGGAATACTGTCCTCTCCACAGAGGATATCCGACAGGGTCAGGGGCTTTCCGGACTGAAGATCGTAGGTGACGGAGGTGAGATAGTGGTTGGGATGGACACCACCGGAATAGCTGGTCACGGTTCCGGAAAGACTGAGGATATGGCTGTCGATCCTGGCGGCCTGGTATTTCTGCTCCATGGTATAGGCGTACCAGCCGCTGTCAGGGGTATACCACTCGTTTGCCAGAGCCAGAATGTTCTGTTGAAGGTCTCGGATCTCACTGCTGTCCGTTCGGGCAGCAAAATCGCTGACGATTTTCCGGATATTCTCATTTTCCGGGGCAAACAGGTCCAGACTGGGGGCGGAAGACGTGAAGATCACGTTGCCGTCATCGGCCCGGAAATCCTCCCGTTCCGTATGGAAGGAAACGGCGACAATGGGGGGATTCGGCACTACCGGTTCCGTCATAACGGTGGTTTCCACAGGGGGAGCCTCCGTCTCAGTGGGGGCGTTGGTTTCCGTGGGAACGGTGGTGGGATCGTAAGGCACTACACTTTTGCATCCGGCGGACAGCAGTACCAGCAGGAAGCAAAGCAGTACGGCAATCATTCTTTTCATAGGAGAACCTCCTTGTAAGTTTCTTTTGCGGGATCTCCCGTTTTCCTGTCAGCGGGGGATTTCCGGTATTATACCACAACCGTCCGTTTTCGACAAGTAAACCTTTTGTAAAAATCCCGGCAGCGCTTGACAGAAATCCTTCAAAATGGTAAAATATTTCAAAATCGCGTGGATCGAAAAGAGTACCGCATGACAATTCTCAGAGAGTCGGCGCCGCGGCTGAAAGCGCCGGTGAAGGAAGTGCGCGAAAGTGCGTTCGGGAGCGATCATAAAAAAGTGATAAATGAGAGTGGAACCGCGAGCTTTGCCCGCCTCTTGCTGTTTGCAGGAGGCGGATTCTGTTTTTCTTGGAGGTAGCAGTATGTATTTGTACAATTCCCTTTCCCACAAAAAAGAGCTGTTTCAGCCCAATTCCCAGGATGTCGTAAAGATGTATACCTGCGGGCCGACGGTGTATCACTATGCCCATATCGGCAATCTCCGCACCTATATCATGGAGGATGTGCTGGAGAAGGCCCTGCGATATGAGGGCTATCCTGTGAAACGCGTCATGAACATCACCGACGTGGGACATCTGTCTTCCGATGCGGACACCGGTGAGGACAAGATGCTCAAGGGTGCCAAGCGGGAGCACAAGACGGTCATGGAGGTTGCGCAGTTTTATACCGACGCATTCTTCTCTGACTGCGAAAAGCTGAACATCCAGAAACCCGAGGTGGTTCAGCCGGCTACGGGCTGCATTGACGAGTTTATCAAGATCGTCTCCGGACTGCTGGAAAAAGGCTTTGCCTATGAGGCGGGGGGAAACGTCTATTTTGACACCTCCAAGCTGGAAAAATACTATGTTTTCAATGATCACGACGAGGAGGATCTGGCCGTGGGTGTCCGTGAAGGCGTAGAGGAGGACACCAACAAGCGGAACAAGAACGATTTTGTTCTATGGTTTACCAAGTCCAAGTTCGAGGACCAGGCTTTGAAGTGGGATTCTCCCTGGGGCGTAGGGTATCCCGGCTGGCACATCGAATGCTCCGGTATTTCCATGAAGTACCTTGGCGAGGATCTGGATATTCACTGCGGCGGAATCGACAATGCCTTCCCCCACCATACCAATGAGATTGCCCAGTCGGAAAGCTATCTTGGACACAAGTGGTGCAACTACTGGTTCCATGTGCATCATCTCAACACGGACACCGGAAAAATGAGCAAATCCAAGGGCGAATTTCTCACCGTCAGCCTGCTGGAGGAGAAGGGATACGATCCCATGGCTTACCGTTTCTTCTGCCTCCAGAGCCACTACCGCAGGAACCTGGTCTTTTCCTGGGAAAACCTGGACAATGCGGCCATTGCTTACGAGAAGCTGGTTTCCAAAATCGCCGGTCTGAAAGAGGATGGGGAAGTGGAGGAAGCGGCCCTTGCCCAGCTCCGGCAGAAATTTGCTTCTGCGCTGAATGGAGATCTGAACACTTCTCTTGCCATCACGGCGGTGTACGATGTGCTGAAGGCCAAGTGCAGCGATGCCACAAAGCGGAAGGCCATTGGGGAGTTTGACACGGTTCTTTCTTTGAACCTGTTGGAAGCGGCGGATAAGATCCGCAGAAAGCAGCAGGAAGAGGCTTCGGCATCTGTCGATCCGGAGATCGACGCTTTGGTTCTGGCACGAACAGAAGCGAAGAAGGCCAGGAATTATGCCGAGGCGGACCGGATTCGGGACGAACTGAAGGCCCGGGGAATTGAGATCATGGATACTCCTCAGGGCGCCAAATGGAGAAAAGTATGAAGCTGATGATCCTTGACGGAAACAGTGTCATCAACCGGGCATTTTTCGGCGTGAAGCCACTGACTACCCGGTACGGCCTGTATACCAATGCCATTTTCGGATTTCTCAATATTCTGGAAAAAGTGGATCGGGAGGAAAGTCCGGATGCCCTGTGTGTGGCATTTGACCTGCATGGCCCTACCTTCCGACATCGGAAATACGAGGGCTACAAGGCAAACCGCCACGGTATGCCGGAGGAGCTTGCCCAACAGATGCCGGTGATGAAGGATGTTCTCCGTGCCATGAATATCCCCATTTATGAGTGCGCTGGATGGGAAGCGGACGATGTAATCGGAACCGTTGGAAAGATCTGCGGCAGGAGTGGCTGGGACTGCGTCATCGTCACCGGTGACCGGGACAGCCTGCAGCTTCTGGATGATCACGTCAGCGTGAATCTGGTGATCACGAAAGCAGGGCAGACCGGCTCCACGCTGTATACTCCGGAGGTGTTCCGCCGGGAGTATGGGTTTGATCCGGATAAGCTGGTGGACCTGAAAGCCCTGATGGGCGATTCTTCGGATAACATTCCCGGCGTTGCCGGAGTAGGTCCCAAGACGGCGTCGGAGCTTCTTGGGAAATTCGGCAGTCTGGATGGGGTGTATGAAAACCTGCAGGATGCTTCCATCCGCCCGAAGCTCCGGGAAAAGCTGGAAAACGGAAGGGAGATGGCATATCTTTCCTATGATCTGGCTACCATTCGCCCGGAGGCACCGATTGACTTTTCCCCCCGGGATGCTGTGGTGAGACCCTACAACAAGCCGGAGCTGTACCGTCTGTTTACCCGGCTGGAGTTTATCCGCCTGATTGACCGGTATGGCCTTCGGGGTGCGGAGGTTCCCCAGCCGGCGGCTTCGGAGGTCCCGGATCGTCTGCCCCGGGTGGAGTCCCTTCCCGGCGCAGGGGAGTGCTGCGCGGTGTATGCCGCTCCGGACGGCAGCATTGGTCTTGCCTGGAAGGATGGCGTGACTGCCCTGACTCCCATGGAGCTGGCGGGACAGACGGACCTGCTGACAGGACGCAGAGAGATAACCTGCCATGACCTTCGGCAGCTTCTGCACATCCTGGACCGTCAGGGGATCCCGGCAGGGGAATTTGATTTCGATACCGCCCTGGCAGCGTACGATCTGAATCCCTCTCAGGCATCTTATCCCGTGTCCAAGCTTGCGGCCAATTTCCTGTCCCTGGACGTGGACGACGGAGATGCCGCGGCCTGTGCGGAGGCTCTGTGGCTCCTGCGGCCTGTCCTGGAAAAGGAACTGGAAAGGCAGGAGATGACGGAGCTGTACCGACAGATTGAGCTTCCTTTGTGTCAGGTGCTGTTCCGGATGGAAAATGCGGGCATTGCCATTGACCGAAGCCAGCTTGCGCAGTTCGGCCAGATGCTGGAGGAACGGATCCGGGACTGCGAATCCCTGATTTACGGCTATGCCGGAGAGCCTTTCAACATCAACTCCACCAAACAGCTCGGTGTCCTGCTGTTTGAGAAGTTAGGGCTGCCTCCTGTGAAGAAAACCAAGACCGGATATTCCACCAATGCGGACGTGCTGGAGAAGCTGATGCAGAAGCATCCCATTATTCCGGCGATTCTGGACTACCGGATGCTGACCAAGCTGAAATCCACTTACGCAGACGGTCTGATGAAACAGATCGGGGAGGACGGCAGAATTCACACCACCTTTCAGAATCTGGTGACTGCCACAGGCAGACTGTCCTCCACCGATCCCAATCTCCAGAATATCCCGGTTCGCAGCGATTTGGGCGCGGAGATCCGCAAGATGTTCATTCCCAAGCCCGGATATGTGTTGGTGGATGCAGATTACAGCCAGATTGAACTTCGTGTGCTGGCCCATATCGCTGACGACCGGGCCATGCAGGATGCCTTCCGTGCCGGAATGGATATTCACGCTGTGACAGCATCCCAGGTGTTCCACGTCCCCCTGGAGGAGGTTACGCCTCTGCAACGGCGTCATGCAAAAGCTGTCAACTTTGGAATCGTATACGGAATTTCGGAGTTTTCGCTGTCCGAGGATATCGGCGTTTCCCGTTGGGAAGCCCGGGAGTATATTGACAGTTACCTTGCCAACTACCAGGGGATCCGGGAATACCGGAAAACCGTGGTGGACCAGGCCAGAGAGAAGGGCTATACGGAGACGCTGTTCCGGCGGCGCAGGTATATCCCCGAACTGAAAAGCAGCAATTTCAACATCCGCCAGGGTGCGGAGAGAATTGCGCTGAATACGCCCATTCAAGGCTCTGCTGCGGATCTGATCAAGCTGGCCATGATCCGCGTCAGCCAGGCGCTGGACGAGAAATTCCCGGATGCCAGATTGCTTCTGCAGGTCCATGACGAGCTGATCGTGGAATGCCCGGAGGAAATTGCTCCGCAGGTGGCGGAGCTGGTAAGCCAGAAGATGGAAAGCGTTGCCGAGCTGTCTGTGCCCCTGGTGGCGGAAGCCAAATTCGGCAAAAGCTGGTATGAGGCGAAGTAATGAAGATCATTGCTATGAATGCATCCCATGTGGATGCGGTGGCAGAGCTGGAAAAGCAGTGCTTTTCTCAGCCATGGAGCCGGAATTCCGTTGCCTCCGAACTGGAAAACCCCCTTGCCCTTTGGCTGGTTGCCGTGGAAGGGGAACAGGTGCTGGGCTATGTCGGCTCTCAGAGCGTATTGGATGAGGCGGATATGATGAATCTTGCGGTGGCGGAGGCTGCCCGCAGGCAGGGGATCGCCGGAGCCCTGGTCAGGGAACTGATATGTCGGCTGAAGGAGAAAGGCATCCGCAGTCTGACGCTGGAGGTTCGCGCCTCCAACTATCCGGCTCAGAAGCTATACGCCGGCCTTGGCTTTGTCCAGACCGGCCGAAGGCCCAGGTATTATGGGAAACCTACGGAGGATGCACTGATCCTCAGAAAGGAATGGGAGCTATGAAAATCATGGCAATAGAATCCTCCTGTGATGAAACGGCAGTTGCCATTGTAGAGGACGGACGAAAGATCCTGACGGACTGCATTTCCTCACAGGTGGATCTTCACCGCATCTACGGCGGTGTGGTGCCGGAGATTGCCTCCCGAAAACACATCGAAGCCATCTCAGGACTGGCGGATCAGGCTTTGGAGACGGCAGGGGTTACCCGGGACGGGATCGATGCGGTGGCCGTGACCTACGCTCCCGGGCTGATCGGGGCGGTTCTTGTGGGTGTGAACTTTGCCAAGGGTGCCGCAATGGCTATGGGAAAGCCGCTGATCCCGGTGCATCACATCCGGGGCCACATTGCCGCCAATTATCTTGCCTATCCGGAGCTGGAGCCGCCCTTTCTGTGCCTTGTGGTGTCCGGCGGACACACCATGTTTGTGGAAGTGAAAGATTACACACAAATGCGGATCCTGGGAACCACCCTGGACGATGCGGCAGGGGAGTGCTTTGACAAGGTGGGCCGGGTTCTGGGGATGCCGTATCCCGGCGGCGCGGCAGTGGACAGGGCTTCTCAGAGCGGAGACCCGATGAAATACTCCCTGCCTCGATCCAAACCGGGAAACAATCCCTTTGATATGAGCTTTTCCGGTCTGAAAACGGCTGCCCTGAACCTGATCCATCACTATGAACAAGTGGGAGAAGAAGTGGACATTCCCAGCCTGTGTGCCGGATTTTCCCAGGCAGTTTCGGATATGCTGGTGTCCAGGGCGGTATTGGCCCTTCAGGAGACGGGATATCGGAAGATCGCGGTGGCTGGCGGAGTTGCGGCCAATTCCAGGATCCGGGCGGATCTGCTGGCTGCTGCACAGCAGATGGGGGCGCAGGTCTATATGCCTCCTCTGAGACTTTGCGGAGACAACGGCGCCATGATCGGGGCACAGGGCTACTACGAGTATCTTGCCGGAAATACGGCGGATATGTCGCTGAATGCCTATGCCACCCGGTCCATCCTGGGGGAAACGCTGTAAAACGAAGGAAAAGGATGTGCATCCTTCGTTTTTGCAAGGAATGCAATGAATATGAGAAAATGTCGAATTATTAAGAATTTTTGAATTTTTTCGGGAATGCGCCGGTATTTCCAAGGGGAATCTTCATACCCTTGTGGATAATCCTGTGGATACTGTGGATAAATGGCCCTGTATGCAGTAACGATATACAGAAAAACGGGGAATGATCGTGAATTTCCTGCATCACAAGATGCTTTGCAAGACAGTACAATGGCTTGAGGTGGTTTTTATGCTGGTTCTTCTTCGAAAGTACCCGGAGATCCGGGAAACGGAACTGATGAAAGTATACGCCCAGTCCAACCAGGAAAATGCGGAAGTATTCCATCCCGGTCTGGAGGCTTTGGATGCCATAGGACTGGTGGAGCAGGATTTCCTGAGCTATCTTCGTCGGGATTTTTTCCGGGAAAAGGGCGCCTTCTATGCCGTCTGGGAGGAGTTCGGGTGCTACTGCAGTGCTCTGCGGATGCAGCATTACCTGGATGGCTGGCTCCTTTCCGCATTGGAGACTGCTCCGAATCTGCGGCGGCGGGGCTTTGGCCAGATGCTTGTGCAGGCGGTACAGGAAATCCTCGCTCCGGGGGAGAAGCTGTATTCTCACGTCAGCCGGCGCAACAAGGCATCCCAGGGACTGCATAAAAACTGTGGATTTTCTGTTTTCCGGGATGTGGCGGTGTATCTGGACGGATCTGCGGATGCCGGATCGGATACCCTGCTGTATGTGAAACCGTAAAAAAGCTTGCCGAAATTTTTTCGGCAAGCTTTTTTAATGGGTAATATATGCGGTGGTAGGATCCTGGAACTCTTTGAGCCGCTGCCGGAAGGCGGTCATGGCTGCTTCTTTGAAAGCCGCTTCGGTTTGCACCCCGGCAAGACTGAGAAAATACTCGCAGAACTGAGGGTTGTTGGGCAGAATGGGCCCCAATAGCTGGGTTCCGATGAGATTGTGGATCCGGAAGCCCTCTAACTTGCTCTCCGGGTTGATACCCTCTCCCCGAAGGCACCGGAGGAAGTAGTTTTCAGAATTGTCGCCATATAGAAAGCTGAACTGGGACCGATATCCCAGGACGGTGATCCCCTGGGCGGTCTGCCCCCATACCTTGCTGTTGAACCGGTTCATCAGGTCGGTTTTTACCGTCAGATCCACAAGTCCCAATCCGTCGGTTTCGATGCCTTCAGTCAGATAGGAGATGTGCCGTGTAAACACCTCGCAGGCATTGCCGGTTGCCAAAATGGGTACGTCCGCTTCCACGATCTGCCGGATGCGTTCCCGGTAGGGCATCAGTTTCCCAATGACCCGGCGCTGGATCTGCTCCGGCATTCCGCCCAGATAGATCAAGTCCGGTGTGTCGTGTACAAAATAGGGTTCATCTGTCAGGCTGGTGAACACGAATTTCGCATCGGGGAGGCATTTCTGAAGGTAAACCGGATTCTGAACATCCCCATACAGGCTGCATACCTCGGAAAAGAGAATTTCGACTGTCATTTTTCCTCTCCTTTCATCCGATCCATCAGCTCTTGCCGAACGGCGTAGGATTCTTCCACATAGTATACATCGTACAGGATATAGATATCGTCGCTGAGGGAAATATCAAAGGGCTTTGCACCGTCTTTGGGAATATCCACCATCCGCAGCTTCTTTTCGTCCACCCCGGCGATCAGTGCCCGCAAATACTGATCCCGGCATCGGGGACCGGCAAAGACAATCTGGCTGATGGAATCGTCCGCCAGATAGGAAAAGTCGCAGTCGTACAGCCAGCAGGTGCTTTCCGTGTCCTTGACGTTGTCAAATTTGTCGTCTACCAGCAGGATCAGACCCTTTCGCTTACCGGGAAGGTGGGAGACATAGTCATAGCTTCTGCCGCAGGCCATGGCGTTTTGACCCTTTGCCATCTGCATGACGATCTTCCGATCCGGAAGCTGAAGCACGTTGTATCGGGAGCTGACAATCTCCGTTTTGGCAAATCCTTTTGCAATCTGCTCGAAGGACAGACCCATCCTGCTCAGCAGCGCAATGACCCCAACGAAATTGTAAACATTCACCAGGTTATCATTGATGAGCCGGTAGTTCTCCCGGATGCCGTCGTGAAGGACTGTGAAGGAGTTTTCCGTGGGGTTGATGTCCGTTACCAGGAAATCCGGCGCGGGAGAACCGCCGCCGCATTTTGGGCAGTGCATCCGTCCGATGTGGTTATAGCGCAGGTATTCTACCTCCAGCTTTTCTCCGCACTCCGGACAATATACCACATCACAGACAGTACTGGAGACATAGTCGGTGGGACGGGCGGCATCAATACCGAAATAGGTAACATCCTGCCCCTTTTTCCGGACGGAGGAGCAGATCATATCGTCGGCATTGAGGATCATTTTGGTAGTCTCCGGGGTGGCCAGACCGATCAGATAGGCAATGTACCATGGGTGACCGTTATGCTTGATGGAATCCCGCATCAGGTTGGTGCAGATCAGATAGTCCGGCTTCATGGTCGGGAAAACCACAGGGGTACTGCCTTCATCCACCTCCAGCACCGCAACATCGGTGGTGCATCGGCCGGAGAAGGTGCAGTTTTCCAAAAAGGCGGAGGCAATCCCGGTGCGCATATTGGGGCCTAAGCGGTTGCTGGTGACGGAATACCCGTTTTCCTGCAGAATTGTGGTGATGAGATTGTCCACAGTGGTTTTTCCGTTGGTGCCGGTGACGGCGATGACGGTTTTGGGAGGCTGAATGCCGGAAAGAAAGTCATTCCAGACGGATACGGCAATGTGTCCCGGCACATAGCAGGTGGACTTTTTCATCAGCCGAAGAACGGCGCCGGACAGCTTTCCGGCAGCCATGGCGGTGTAAAATCGCAGTTTTCCCAAATCCCTTCCTCCTTTCAATCAAAAGCAGCCTGCCGGGTCCGACAAGCTGCTTTATTTCGGAATCTTACAGGATCTCCATCAAAGATTTTTTCAGAATTTCCAGACCCTTGATCAGCAGCGAATCCTCGATATTCAGAGGCGGCATCAGCTTCAGGACCCGGTTGCCGCGGCCGACACGCTCGGCGATGAGGCCGTTTTTGAAGCATGCGGCGATCAGCGGCTTTGTCATATCCCTGTCAAAGGCGTCAAAGTCCACGCCCCAGATCAGGCCGATTCCACGGACTGCAATCCGGCTGTCCAGGGGACAGATCTCCTTTTTCAGGAAATCTTCTACAATCTTTTCCTTCCGGCGGACGCCTTCCAGAATGTTCTCGTTGATCATCATTTCCAGTCCGGCTTTTCCGGCCACCAGAGAAAGCTGGTTGCCGCGGAAGGTTCCGTTGTGCTGTCCGGGAGTCCAGATATCCAGCTCGGGCTTCATGAGCACAAGGGCAAGGGGCATTCCGCCGCCGATGGACTTGGATACAGTGACGATGTCGGGTACAATGCCGGCTCTTTCAAAAGAGAAGAAGTTACCGGTACGTCCGATGCCCACCTGGATATCGTCCACAACCATCAAAATGTCATGACGGTCGCACAGATCACGGAGCCTGCGCAGCCATTCCGCATCAAAGGGGTAGATGCCGCCGTCTGCCTGCACGGTCTCCAGAACGACGGCCGCAGGCTTCTCGATGCCGGAATGGTCATCGGTCAGCATTCTTTCCATGTAGGCGATGGTGTCCATCTCCGGGAACATATAGGGCGTGGGAATGTGGGTCACATTGTGGAAGGTCTGGCCTGCGCCTTCCCGGGAGTCCCGGTCGGTGGTCAGGGACAGGGAACCGTAGGTCATGCCATGGAAAGCGCCCATCATGGCAAAGACATTCTGACGTTTTTTTACCAGCCGGGCCAGCTTCAGCGCTGCCTCGACGGCGTTGGTTCCGGTGGGACCAGCGAACTGGATCTTGTAGTTCAGCCCCCGGGGCAGAAGGATCTTCTCTTCAAAATAGGAAATGAAGTCACGCTTGGGTACGGTGTACATATCCATGGAGTGGACGATGCCGCTGCTGCGGAGGTAATCGATCATCTTCTCCACAATGTAGTCGGGATTGTGTCCGGTGTTCAGAGCGCCGGCACCTGCAAAAAAGTCAATGTATTCTTTCCCGTTTTCGTCCGTCATCACAGCGCCTTTGGCAGTGGTGAAAACGGCGGGGAAATTACGACAGTAAGAACGAACATTGGATTCATAATTCTCAAATACGGTAGTATCCAAAGTCAGGACTCCCTTCTGTTTTTTCTAAAAACAGGGTTACTATATCACAAACGGAGAAACAAATCAAGCACTTTACGGAAAAGATGCCGCAGGGAGGGGAAAGGGGAGAGGACCTGGGGCAGTCATCGTTTCAGTTCCGGCACCAGGCCGCAGTAGTAGGGATAAAGACCGATCTTGTCCGGCGTATGCTCGGGAAGCTGCCAGAAATCGTATCCGGGGTAGACATTTCCTTCGATGATTGCGGGGCCGTCCGGTGTAATGCACACGTCCCAGCCCACATACCGGACCTGGGGAACCTCCAGAGCGGCCTTTTTGGCAAGCTCCACAGCTTCTTTCACAAAGGGAAGCTGGTATCCCATCAGTTTGACCCCGGTATAGGGATGCTCGTCATAGCAAATCAGGGCGGAGGTGTGGGCGCAGCCCATGATCCTGCCGGTTTCCTGGTCTATGGGGCAGCACAGTCCGCTGTTTTCCATATTGTCCACGAATTTTCCTTCGTTTCCGAATTTGGCCACGGCGTAGACGCAGCGGGGGACCCCATCGGGGACGATGGTCACGATACGGAAGGAATTGATGGCCAGGGGATATACGGCAGACACGTCCGGATGCTGGGTCAGAAGCTGTTCGATGACACCGAAGTTGTTTTCCGGCGCCGTCACATAGCGGTACAGCTCCTCCACGGATGCAAAGTCAGCCTTTGAGAGTTTCTGGATTCCTTTTCCGCTTTCTCCCACGTTGGGTTTGGCGAAGATCACGTCCTTGTCTGCCATAAAGTGGGCGAAGGAATCCGGATCCGCTTTGGAAAGATCCAGAAAATCCCGATGGAGGTATTCGCGGAATCGCTGGTCAAACAGACTCTTACTGCCGAATACTTCGGTGTAGGCCGGGTCATTCATCAGGGCGATGAGTTTTTTGTTCCGCAAGCGGGTCATATAAGTATCCCGCTGGTGCGCATTCATGTTGTAAAAGGCAAAGATCAGATAGTCGTGGTATCCTGCGCCGTACCGGATGGCACAGTTGAGGATATCAAAGATCAGAAAGACCTTGTTCTTTCCGGAGGCCTTGGAAATCCGGTCCAGCACATTCCAAAAACGCTTCCACCGGAATCCCTTGATGATTTTCAGGAAATAAGTATTGTGTTTCATGGAGTGTTCTCTTTTCTTCAAACGAGGGCACATGGGAGATGTGCCGAAATGACGGGATAATAGTATCATATCTTTCCTTTGAAATCAAGCGGTGCAGGGGCTCTGCGGGGCTTTTTTCCGCTTTCCAGGGCAGAAATGGAAGTTTTCCTGCAAAACAGAATAGCGGATAGAGTGAAACTTCACAACGCAGATGGAATAGAGACAGAATGTTTGTGCAAGCTAACAAAAAATGTGGTTTCAAACCAGCAAAATGAATTTTTACTTGAAGCATATTGCAAAAACGGAACAGATTTAGTATAATAGCCGGGAAAAACATGGAATATTCCTGAAAGGATGATGGATGTGACTGCCTATTCTTGCATGACAAGGGATCAGCAGGAAACAGAATACAACCGAATTCTCCGCCAGTATCGGGCCTTTGAAGATCAGAAGATGAATCTGAATATTGCCAGAGGAAAGCCCTCCCGGGAACAGTTGGATCTGATTTCGGACTTTTTTGATCTGCTCCATTCCGATTCCGATTTCTCTTGTGACGGCGTGGATTGCAGAAACTACGGTGATCTGTCCGGTCTGCCCTCTGCCAAGCGTCTGTGGGCGGATATTCTGGGCTGTAAGCCGGAGGAGACCTTCATTGGCGGTGCATCCAGCCTGACTTTGATGTATGATGTGATCTCCAAGGCGTATACCCACGGCCTTCTGCGCAGCCCCCGTCCCTGGAGCAAAGAGGAGAAGATCCGATTTCTCTGCCCCAGTCCCGGATATGACCGTCACTTCCGGATCACCGAGTCCTTCGGTGCCGAGCTGATCACCATTCCCATGACCGAATCCGGCCCGGATATGGATCTGGTGGAGGCGTATGTGCAGGATCCTGCGGTCAAAGGTATCTGGTGTGTTCCCAAGTTCTCCAATCCGGACGGTATCGTCTATTCCGCGCAGACCGTGGAACGGTTTGCCCATCTGAATCCGGCTGCCCCCGACTTTGTGATCATGTGGGACAATGCCTACTGTGTCCATGAGTTTACCGGCGAGTTTCTTCCTTTTCCGGATATTCTCTCCGCTTGCAGGGAGGCAGGAAGGCCCGACATGGTGTTCGAATTTGCCTCTACCAGTAAGATTACCTTTCCCGGCAGCGGAATCTCCGTGTTTGCCTGCTCGGAAGAGAATCTGAAATATATGACGAAACTGATGTCGGTGCAGATGATCTCCTACAACAAGGTTAACCAGTATGCCCATGTACTCTTCCTGAAGGACAGGGAACACACCCTGGAGATTATGAAGCGTCATGCGACGGTGATGGCTCCCAAGTTCCGCGTTGTGGAGGAGGCGCTCTCCTCCGAGATTGCTCCTTTGGGCTTTGCCCGATGGAACAAGCCCACCGGCGGGTATTTTGTCAGCCTGTTTACCATGCCGGGTACTGCCAAACGGGCGCTGGAGCTTTGCAGCCAGGTTGGACTGACCATGACGTCTGCCGGCGCCTCCTATCCCTATGGAATTGATCCGGACGACAGCAATATCCGGATTGCACCCAGCTACCCTCCGGTGGAGGAACTGCAGCAGGCTATGAACGTGTTCTGCACCTGCCTGAAGCTTGCCGCACTGGAAAAACTCCTGGGGAAATAACCAGATGCGTTTATCCAAAAGGGCATTCTGCAAAGGATGCCCTTTACTTTTTTCACCGATCACGCTAAAATAATAGAAAGGAGGGATCACAATGGCAACAGCAAAAGAAAAATTCTATGAGAAAAAGGCAGAAATTCTGATCAAAAAGCTTCAGGCAAGGCACTTTGATGCCTGCTACTGTCCCACCGGGGAAGATGCGGTGCAAAAGATCCTGGAGATGATTCCGGAGGGTGCATCCATTGGATGGGGCGGTGTGACCACGGCAAACGAGATCGGTCTTTTGGATGCCCTGCGCAAGGCCAATTACCGTCTGCTGGACCGGGAATCCGCTGCTACGGCGGAAGAAAAGGCACAGATCCAGAAGGAATGCCTTTTCGCAGACTACTTTCTTATGAGTGCCAACGGTATATCCATGGACGGGCAGATGGTAAACATTGACGGTGCCGGAAACCGGGTGGCTGCCCTGATCTACGGCCCGAAAAATGTGCTGATTGTGGCGGGAATGAATAAGGTTGCGCCCACCCTTGAACAGGCCATTGACCGCGCCAGAAATGTGGCGGCACCCATCAATGCCATCCGGCTCAACAGAAACACGCCCTGCGCTTCCACAGGGGCCTGCGCGGATTGCCGGTCCGATGACTGCATCTGCAGCCACACCGTCATCACCCGCAACTGCAGGCCGGCAGGCCGGATTCGCTTTGTTCTGATCGGCGAGGATCTTGGATTCTAAATGAAAAATGCACATTTCCGGAGTCAAATGAAAAGATTCTGTGAAATGTGCATTTTTGCTGTTTCCAAAACCGTGGGGATGTGGTATAATGTCCAATTATAAATCAAAGGAAAACCGGTGAAAAAAGAATGATATTCCTGAAAAAATACAAGGATCTGATCCTGTATGTTGTATTCGGCGGCCTGACTACGGTTGTGAATTTTGCGGTGTACTATCCCTGCTACAATCTTCTGCATTTTTCTGCGACGGTCAGCAATCTGATCGCCTGGGTGGTGGCCGTCGCCGTGGCGTTTCTGACGAATAAACCCTTCGTTTTTCACAGCTATGACTGGTCTGCAGGGACGGTGATCCCCGAACTGGGGAAATTTGTCGGATGCAGAATCGGCTCCGGTGCCATTGAAACCGGGCTTCTGTTTCTTCTGGTAGACTGCCTGAAGGTAGACGGGAATCTCTTCAAATTGATCATCAGCGTTCTGGTGATCGTTCTCAATTATGTTTCCAGCAAGCTTCTGGTATTTCGCAGAAAAACACAAAATGAGGAGTGAGAAAGATGGCATACATATCCCTGGAGAATGTGGGAAAGACCTATCAGATGGGGGAAGTATCCATCAATGCGCTCCACAATGCCAGCTTTGAAGTGGAAAAAGGAGAACTTGTGGTCATTGTCGGCCCGTCCGGAGCCGGTAAAACCACACTTCTGAACATTCTGGGTGGGATGGATACCCTGACGGAAGGAAAAGTGACGCTGGATGGAAAGGAGATCTCCTCTCTCAACCGGCGCCAGCTTACGCAGTACCGCCGGCTGAATGTGGGCTTCGTGTTCCAGTTTTACAATCTGATCGGCAACCTGACCGCATTGGAAAATGTTCAGCTTGCCAACCAGATCTGTCAGGATCCCCTGGATGCCGCTCAGGTGCTGCGGGATGTAGGTTTGGAGCAGCGGATGAACAACTTCCCCAGCCAGCTTTCCGGCGGTGAGCAGCAGCGTGTTGCCATCGCCAGAGCACTGGCAAAGAATCCCAAGCTGCTTCTGTGCGATGAGCCTACCGGTGCCCTGGATTATCAGACCGGCAAGGCGATTTTAAAGCTTTTGCAGGATACCGGAAGAAAGACCGGCATGACGGTGATCATCATTACCCATAATGCTGCCCTGACCGGCATGGCGGACCGGGTTGTACGCGTCAAAAACGGAACGGTGGACTCTGTAAGTATCAATGAGAACCCTCAGAATGTATCGGAGATAGAATGGTGAAAAACGCAAACATCATGGTCAAGAACCTGTGGAAGTCCATACGGTCCTCCCTTGGCCGGTATATTGCCATTGTATCCATCATTGCGTTGGGTGCGGCCATGTTTGTGGGTCTGCGTATGACCAAAACCGACATGATTGCCACGGGGCAGCAATATATGGACGAACTGAATATGTTTGACCTCCGCCTGCTGTCCTCCTATGGCTGGTCGGAGGATAGTCTGGCGCAGATTTCTCAAATGGAAGGGGTTGCGCAGGCTGAGGGAGTCAAGACTCTGGATGCCATCGTTGATGTAGACGGCTCCGACAATGAGTCGGTATACAAGCTGTACAACATACCCAAGGATGTGAACCGGATCCGTCTGCAGGGGGGAAGACTGCCGCAAAGTCCAGATGAATGTCTGGCAGACGGATACCACTCCGGAAAGAAAATGCTGGGAAAAACCATCACTCTGTCAGAGGGAAACCCGGATTCGGTGTTAGACAGCCTGAATCAGCGCAGCTTTACGGTGGTGGGATATGTCAGTTCACCCATCTTCATGAACATGGAGCGGGGCAATACCTCTCTGGGCAGCGGTCAGGTCTCCGGCTTCCTCTATCTTCCGGAGGAAGCGTTCTCCATGGACTACTATACAGAGATCGACATCACCACCTCCGGCCAGCGGATCAGCTATTCCGATGCTTACGAGGACCGGATCGAAGGGCTGTCCGATGCGCTGGCCCCCCTTCTGAAGCCTGTTGCACAGGAACGGGCCGACCAGGTGCTGGCGGATGCGGAGAAGGACTATGCCGAGGGGGTTCAGAAATACGAAGACGGCAAGAAGGAGTTTGCGGAATCCCAGATTGAAGTCTACGGCCAGTTGGGAGAGGCATATGAAAAACTGATCCGGGGCCAGGAAGAAATCGACGAGAACCGCAGGCTCCTGGAAGAGAGCAGCAAGCAGATTGAAGACGGCAGAGCAGTCCTGCAAAGCAGTATGGATGCCCTGGCGGATTCGTCTGCGACCCTGGCACAGACCAAGGCGGATACCTATGCCCAGTTGGCTGCGGCAAACACGGAGCTTTTGGCCCAGTATAAAACCGTGGTGGAGAGCCGCCGTCAGGTGGAGGAAGGCTTGACCAAGATCGATGCCGGACTTACTACCGTCAACAATTACATTACCACGTTGAACATGACCATCATAGCGGGAGAGACAGCCCTGTCCCAGATGGAGACCATGCTCTATGTGATGGACACCAGCATCGCCGCAGCGGAAAAGGCGTTGGAGTATGTCCAGGAAAACGGTACTTCGGATGAGGAGACCATTGCGGAAATGGCTGCGCGGCTGGAGGCTCTGAAAGCCACGCAGGAGGAATACCGGCAGAAACAGGAAGAGACCCAGGCAAAGCTCGATGAGGCAAAAACCAGCCTATCCCAACTGGAGGCGCAGAGGGATGAGCTGGAGGCCCAGAAGGCATCGCTGCAGGAAAACAAATCAACACTGGATGCAGCGATGGACCAACTGGATATCGCATTTCTGGAGCTGCAGAACGGACAGACCCAGGCAGATAATCAGTTCGCTGCCGCAGAATCTCAGATCCAGGCGGGGCAAATGAAGTTGGATGCGTCAATGGAGAACCTGGATTTGCAGGAAGCGGCCATTGAAAAAGGATTCATTGAGCTGGATTCGGCACAGCAGGAGATCGATGACGGCTGGATCGAGTATCATAACGGAATGCGGGAAGCAGACGCGGCCATGGCGGAAGCCAGACAGGAGCTGGAGGATGCCGGGCAAAAGCTGAGGCAGGCCAGGGAGGATCTGGATTCTTTTGCAGAACCCAGTGTGTTTCTTCTGGGCAGGGACACCAATGCGGGATATATCGCCCTGGACGAAAACTCGGATATTGTGTCCGGTGTTGCCAGAGTGTTTCCGGTGTTTTTCCTCCTTGTGGCAGCTCTGGTCTGCATTACCACCATGACCCGCATGGTCAGTGAAGAGCGCACCCAGATCGGAACTCTGAAAGCCATGGGATACCGGAATTGGGAGATCATGGGGAAATACCTGTTCTATTCCGGCAGCGCGGCCATTTTTGGATGTACCTTAGGTGTGCTGGCAGGCAGCGTTATTTTTCCACAGGTGCTGTGGAAGGCATACAGCATCATGTTTAATATCTCCGATTGGGTGGTCATGAAGCTGGATGTTCCTTTGTGTATCGCGGTGGTGACCGTGTATACCGGCGTAAGCCTGGCGGTCACATGGTACTGCTGCAGCAGCGAGCTGAGAGAGGTTCCTGCGGAGCTGATCCGACCCAAGGCACCTACTTCCGGCAAAAAGATCCTGCTGGAATACCTGCCCTTCTGGAAGCATATCAGCTTCCTGAACAAGGTGATGCTCCGGAATATCTTCCGCTACCGGCAGCGGCTTGCCATGATGATTCTGGGAATCGGCGGCTGTATGGCCCTACTGATGACGGGATTCGGAATATCAGACTCCATTTTGGGCTTTGCGGACCTGCAATTCAGTGAGATCACCACGTATGATGTGGAGGTCTTTTTCGGAGAAGAACAAACCGAAGATGCACAGAAAGAATTCCGGGATGAGTACCGTTCCGTTACGGAAAACATGATGTTTTTCTCCCAGAAAAGCGTTACCATGGAGCATGAGGGGAACAGCAAGAGTATATACCTCATCACAGCAGGGGATAACCTGACGAATTTTATTCACCTTCAGTATGAAGGGCAGGAGGTATCCATGCCGAAGAGCGGAGAAGCGATTCTTTCCGTAGGTGCCGCGGAATCCATGGGAATCCGGGTGGGAGATACCATTTCCACCCGGGATTCGGATATGAATACCCTGCAATTGACGGTCTCCGGCATCTTTGAAAACCATGTGTACAACTACCTGATCGTTCATCCGGAGACGGTAGCATCTCAGCAGGGGACAGAGCCGGAGATCCAGATGGCATATATGACCCTTCGGGAAGGCGTCGTCGATACGGAGATTGCTGCCAGATTGACGGAGGATCCATCGGTGTACAATGTGCTTGTCAGCAGCAGTCTGGCAGGCACGGTCAACAAGATGATGGATGCCATGGATATGGTGGTGTGGGTGGTTGTGATCTGCGCGGGTGCGTTGGGCGCCATAGTTCTCTACAACCTGACCAACATCAACATCAACGAACGTGTCCGGGAGATTGCTACCATTAAGGTGCTGGGCTTCAACTCTTGGGAGTCCGCGGCCTATGTGTTCAAGGAAAACCTTGCGCTGGCGGCCATGGGAGGATTGATGGGAACCCTGTTCGGAAAATACTTACTGTCCTTTGTCATGAGCCAGATCAAGATCGACATGGTTTGGTTCAGCACGGTGATCACGCTGAAATCCATTCTGATCTCCTTTGCCTTCACCATGCTGACAGCGCTGCTGGTGGACGTGGTGTTCTTCCCCAGGCTGGAAAACATCAACATGGCAGAAGCGCTGAAATCTGTTGAGTAAAAAACAGAGGTGGGATTTCCACCTCTGTTTTTTGTTATTCACTTAGCTTCTTTTCCAAAAGACGAACGGCTTCCACATAGCCCTGCAGACCGTGTCCCTTGATGGTGGCAAAGCAGGCTTTTCCGGCGTAGGAGATCTGCCGGAAGCTCTCCCGTGCATCCACATCGGAGATATGGACCTCCACTGCGGGGATGGATACGGCTTTCAGCGCATCCAGAATGGCAACGGATGTATGGGTGTAGGCAGCCGGATTGATGACGATACCGTCATATACGCCCAGAGCGGCCTGGATGGTGTCCACAATGGCACCCTCATGGTTGGACTGGAACTGATCGATGGTAATCTGATCCTCCTTCGCGGTCTGCTGCAACATGGTCAGAAGATCGGAAAAGGACTGCTTTCCGTAGATCCCCGGTTCCCGGATTCCCACCATGTTGATGTTCGGACCGTTGATCACCAGGATTTTCATAATATCACTCTCCCAAAATGGACATGATCTGGTCTGCCGCTGCTTCCGGCAGGCCGTTGTTGTCGATCAGGTGATCGGCAAACTGACGGTAAAGGGGATCCCGCTTCTGAAACAGCGCTTCCACACCGGTGCTCCGGGAGATGGGGCGTCCGTCCAACGGAAGCAGATCCAGGGAGCGTTGGAGATAAAACAATGTCCCATTTTGATGAAGCAGGGGATAGTTTTCCGGAACGGTAACGCATCCGCCGCCGGTTGCCAGCACAATGCCGGACAGTTTTCCCAGCTCAGCAAGCATTTGACTTTCCAACCGGCGAAAAGCGGCCTCGCCGTCCTCCGTGATTGTCTGGGCAGGTGTTCTTCCGAAACGGGCCAGGAACTCTTCATCCGAATCCACCGTTTTCCTGCCGGTTTTTTGCAGAAGGATGGAGGAAACCGTGGTTTTTCCGCTGCCGGGCATGCCGATCAGAATGATGTTTTCCATCTGGGATCTCAGCTTTCGGGTGATCTTCGGAATCACATCCTGCGAAATGGGTTTCCCTAAGAACCACTCGGCGCTTTCCTTCGCCTGAGCCACCAGCATGAGAAGTCCGTTTGCGGCAGGGATGCCGCGTTCCTCTGCCTGCAGCAGCAGCGATGTCCGGGCAGGGTTATAAACCATGTCCAGAACCCCTTCCAGTTGGGGAAAGCCATCCAGAGACAGGGGAGCAGCGCCGTTGCCCGGATACATTCCCACCGGGGTAGCATTGACGATCAGCGCGGCATCCCGGTGACGGCCCAGATTCTGATAGTTGTTTTCCCCGGAACGGGAGATGACAATGGTGTCAGCGCCTTGGTCTTGCAGAACGGCCACCGCGGTTGCAGAAGCGCCGCCGCTGCCCAGCACCAGCGCTTTTTTCCCGGAAACGGACAGACCGCTGTGATGAAGCAGCGTCTCAAAGCCGAAATAGTCGGTGTTATGTCCCACAAGGGTGCCGTCGGGTCGCCGGACCAGGGTGTTGACGGCTCCCAGCCGCTGTGCCCGGGGAGATAGCTCCGCGCAGAAGGGAATCACGGTCTTCTTATAGGGAATGGTGACGTTCAAACCGCAGACATCCGAATGAAGGAGAAACTCCGAAAGCTCCTCCTGGGTTTTTTCATAGAGCAGGTATTCATAATCGGCAAGCATGCCGTGGATCTGCGGGGAATAGCTGTGACCCAGCTTCCCGCCCAAAAGGCCGCATTTCATCATACGACCTCGCAGTAGCTGCCCAGATACTTGAATTCTTCGCAGAGCTGGTCCAGTTCACACATCAACTGAATAAACTCTTCGGAATAAATGGAGGTTTCCAGATCAAAGTAGAACATGAATTCAAAATCCCTGTCCGGAATGGGGCGGGACTCCAGCTTCGTTACGTTGATGCCCAGGACAAAGAGTCGTGCCAGCACACGGTACAGGGAGCCGGGCCTGTGAGGAAGGATCATCATAATGCTGGTCTTATCGGAGCCGGGATAAATCTCCATTTTCTTGCTGATGCAGATGAACCGGGTCCGGTTGTTGCCGGTGTCCTGAACGGAGCTTGCCAGAATGCTCAGACCGTACAGTTCAGCGCAGTTGCGGCTGGACAGAGCGGCAATGTCCTTCCGACCGGATTTTGCAACCATTTCCGAAGCGACAGCAGTGTTTTCTACGGCGTGAACCACAATATTGGGGTGCTGGCTGAGGAAATCGCTGCACTGATGGATGGCCTGCTCGTGAGAATAGACCTCCCGGATATCCTCTATCTTTGCCCCGGGATTTGCAAGCAGGTTGTGGTCCACCTTCAGGCGGAAGGTCCGGACGATGGAAAAATTATGCCGGATCATCAGATCATACACCTTGGTAACGGATCCGGCAGTGGAGTTTTCGATTGGAAGAATACCGTACTGGCACAGGCCCTTTTCGATGGCGGTAAAGACGCTTTCCCAATTCTTGAAATACATGACCATGGGGGACTTGAAGATCTTCTCGCAGGCAATCTGGCTATAGGCTCCCTCTACGCCCTGACAGGCAACCATGGCGCTCTGGGGGAAGAGATTGGGCGTGTTTGCGATTGCGTCGGAGATTTCCTTGTAAAGGGGAGAGGTGCTGTTGTTGCATTTGCTCTGGTAGCTGCGGCTCAGCTCAAACAGCATGGAGTACAGAACGCGGGTATAGGTTTCCATACTCTCCCCGGCAAGGCGGCTGACCTCCTGCAGCTTATCCCGCTCTCGGGCCGGAACGTAGATCGGCAGCCCGTGCTCCTGCTTGTAGGCGGCAATCATGGCCGACGTTTCCATTCTCTTGCAGAACAGATCCACGATCTGACTGTCAATTCCATCGATCTGGGTACGAAGTTCCGATAAATCCATTTTTCTTCCTCCTTAGATATGGTGACTGCCCAGGCAGAGATCAAAAACGGCAAGGGCAGCGGCAGCTTCCACAACGGGAACTGCTCTGGGGACGATGCAGGGGTCATGGCGGCCCTGAACATTCAGTGTGCAGTCGGTACCTTTTGAAAGGGATACGGTGTGCTGCGTTCGGGAAATGGACGGGGTGGGCTTGATGGCAGAGCGGAAAATCACCGGTGCGCCGTTGGAAATTCCGCCCAGGATGCCGCCTGCATGATTGGAGAGCAGACTGACTTTTCCGTCTTTCATCAGATAACCGTCGTTATTCTGGCTTCCCCGGAGACAGGCGGCGTCAAAGCCGCTTCCGAAATCCACACCCTTTACGGCAGGGATTCCGAAAACGATGGATGCAATCCGGTTTTCCACCCCGTCGAACATGGGATCTCCCAATCCAACGGGAAGTCCGGTAATTGCACATTCCACAATTCCGCCGATGCTGTCGCCGTCCGACCTGGCGGTTGAAATCTCTGCCTGCATGGCGGCTCCTTTCTCCGGATCCAGGACGGGGAAGGGGGTGTGAATCCTCTCCGGATCCGGATTCAGGGGGTCAAATGCCTGATCCCGCACAGAACCGATCTGCAGAATGTGGGCGAATACGGAGATTCCCTGCTTTTCCAGCCACTGCAGGCAAAGCCCTCCGGCAATGCAAAGGGGCGCCGTCAGCCTGCCGGAAAAGTGTCCTCCTCCGGCAACGTCCTGAAATCCCCCATATTTCACGGCAGCCGTGTAGTCCGCATGGCCGGGACGGGGACGATCACGCAGATCGCTGTAGTCTCCGGAACGGGTGTTGGTGTTGCGGATCAGAGCCGCAATGGGAGCGCCGCAGGTGAATCCATCCACGATTCCGGCGGGAAACTCCGGCAGGTCTGCCTCTTTCCGGGGAGTGGAATAGTCGTTCTGCCCCGGTGCCCGGCGGTTCAGAAATGCCTGAAGCCGGTCAAAATCCACCGGCAGTCCCGCCGGAATCCCATCCAAGGTCATTCCGATGGCGGCACCGTGGGATTGACCGAAAATGGACAGCTTCAGGCTCTGTCCAAAGGTACTGCTCATAGTTTTCCCCCCAATTGTTGATACACGTTCCAGAAATCCGGATAGGATTTCCGGACGCATTGGGCCTCCAGAACCGTAACCGGTCCGGTGGCGACGGTAGCGGCAATGGCTGCAGACATGGCGATGCGGTGATCTCCTGCAGAGTCAACGGTTCCGCCGGAATATCCTGTGGGATACACGGTAAGGGTGTTTTCCGTGGATTCCGCCCGGCCCCCCAGGGAGCGGATCATCGCGCATACGGACTCCACCCGGTCGGATTCCTTCAGACGCAGGCGGCGGATATTACGAAATTCGGCGCCGGATTTTGCTCCGGCTGCAACTGCCAGAACGGGAACCAGGTCCGGAATGTCCGCTGCGTCAATCCGGGAAAAAGCGTTCAGGCTTTCCAGAACATCCACAACGGCCCGGTCACCCTGGGCGCTTCCGGGATTCAGATTGGTAACGGTCAGGTCGTTTCCCAGGGCTTTTGCCGCCAGGAAAAATGCGGCGTTGCTCCAGTCGCCCTCCACTTTCACGGTGCCCGGTGAGACCAGATGGTGGTTTTCCGTAACCGCATAGTCCTCTGTACGCACGCCGAACCGGGAAAGCGCGTCCCGGGTCATGGCAATGTAGGGCTGGGATTCCGCCTTTCCGTAAAGCGTCAGCCGGGAGGAGCCTTCCGTCAGCGCCATGGCAAACAGGAGCCCGGAAACGAACTGGCTGGAGATTCCAGGGTCGATCCGGTAATCTCCCGGCCGCAGCTTTCCACGGCATAGAAGCGTGTCCTCCGTGGGGCGGGACAGTGTGCATCCCATTCGCTCCATTTCCTCCCACAGAGGAGATAACGGGCGCTGGGGCAGCCTTCCGGCAAGCCGGAAGGTGGCTTCCACTCCCAAAGCCCCGGCAACAGGAAGGAGAAAACGAAGAGTAGACCCGCTTTCACCGCAGTGCAAAAGGGCTTTTTGGGGAATAGCTTCTGCCGGGATCACCCGGTATCCGGTCTGAGTCCGAATCACGGTGGCTCCCAGGGAACGCAGACAGGAGGCTGTGGCCTCAATGTCATCGTTGGTTTCCGGGCAGTCGAGGATGGTTTCCCGATCGGCAAATGCCGAGCAGATCAGGATGCGGTGGGCCACAGACTTGGAGGCAATGGCATGCACCGTACCGTGGAGCGGCCCGGGAGAAATCGTCACATTCATATTACACTCCGGCTTCAATCAGGGATTGGATGTCTTCCACAGAGGTGGGAACGATGATACAGTCTCCGATCTGACGTGGGAGGATCAGATCTACCGTGCCGCCTCGGCGTTTTTTGTCGGAAAGGGCATAGGCGGCAAGCTGCTCCGGAGAAAAATCGGTCCTGACAGGAAGGCTGAATTTTTCCAGACACCGCAGAATACGGGTTTCCGTCTCCTTGCTGCAAATGCCCTTCGAGGCAGCGGCACGGGTGACAATGGCGGTACCGATGGCTACCGATTTCCCGTGAGACAGGGCAAACTGGCTTCCGGCTTCCACACCGTGGCCAACGGTGTGTCCCAGATTCAGCATTTTTCGAAGTCCGGTGTCAAATTCGTCCTGTGCAACGACATCCCGCTTCCATTTCACGCAGGCGGCAATGACCTGTTCCCGGGAAAATGCAGGGCCGGATTCTTCCAGGGCGGAAAAGAGCGTCGGGTCAAACAAAATACCATACTTGATGACCTCAGCGCAGCCGTCAAGAAAAATATCCTCAGGCAGGGTGTTCAGGGTGTCGGTATCACAGATCACAAGGCTGGGCTGGTAGAATGCACCAACCAGGTTTTTTCCCTCCGGAAGATCGATTGCGGTTTTTCCGCCTACAGACGAATCTACGGCGGACAGCAGGGTCGTAGGCACCTGAATGTACGGGATACCCCGCAGATAGGTGGCTGCGGCAAACCCGGTCAGATCGCCGACAACGCCGCCCCCCAGGGCAACCAGCAGATCCGAACGTGTGATCCGTTTCTCTGCCAGAAATCCCAGCAGAGAAAGGTAAGTAGCGGCGTTTTTGCTCTCTTCTCCGGCTGGGAAAACAAAGGAAAGGCATCGGAAACCGGCCTTTTTCAGGGAAGAAAGGGCATATTCACCGTAGAGGGGAAAGACTGTGCTGTCGGAAACCACAACGGCAGTCTCTGCCTTGACGATTTCACGAGACTGAGAGCCCAGTTCTTCCAGAAGTCCGCTTCCGATCCGGACCTCATATGTTCTGGACGCAGTAATGGGAATGGTGATCATCCGTCTACCTCTTCCTTTCGTATTTTTCCTTCCTCCAGGAGGGCGGTCAGTCCTTCCATATCCCGGTCTTTCAGGACAGTCAGGTATTTGCTCAGATTTTCGAGATAGACTTCCAGCTCCCGGATGGTGTTATCCCGGTTGTCCATGCAAAGCTCCGCCCACATGGGAGCATTCAGCCAGGCTACCCGTGTCAGATCCTTGTAGCTTCCGGCGGAGAAGCCCTTATGCTTCAGAGCGGTGGGAGACTTAATGAAGGCGTTACTGAGAATGTGGGGCATCTGGGAGGTAAAGGCGATCAGTTCATCGTGTTCCTGCGCGGTGGTCACGGAGAAGGAGCCGAAGCCACAGGGTTTGAGGAGATCCTTGACCCGTTCCAGCATGGCAATATCGTCAAACCGGGGCGGAACCAGGACCATAGGGGCACCCAGAAACAGTCCCGCACGGCTGTATTTGAAGCCGGAAAACTGGGAGCCGGCCATGGGATGCCCGCCTACAAAGAGGAAACCGTATTTCTTCGCTAAGGGAAAGCACCGGCGGCAGATCTCTGTTTTGATACCGCAGCAGTCAATAACCACCGCATGGGGACTGACCTGACCGGCGTGCTCCTCCAGCCAGGCGGCAGACCCGCCGGGATAAATGGCAAGGAGGATCAAATCACAGGAGCCGATGCTGCCGCTGTCCAGAACGCCGTGGACGGCTCCGGTCAGCATGGCGAAGGAGAGAATGGTTTCATCCCGGTCCGCGGCAAGCACCGTATGCCCGGCTACGGAATAGGCCCTTGCCATGGAGCCGCCGATGAGACCCAGTCCGAGAATCCCGACGGTCATGAGATAGCCTCCCGAATCCGGCGAACCTTCGCTGCCACTTCGTCAAACTGAACAGGCGTCAGAGACTGGGCACCGTCGCACAGGGCACAGCTCGGGTTGTTGTGAACCTCCACCATGATGCCGTCTGCTCCGCAGGCGGCTGCGGCTGCGGCCATGGGAGGCACCAGGGAAACACGTCCGGTGGCATGGCTGGGATCCACCACTACGGGCAGGTGGGTCAGCTCGTGGAGAACAGGAACGGCAGACAGGTCCAGCGTGTTTCTGGTAGCGGTCTCATAGGTGCGGATGCCGCGCTCACAGAGAATGATGTTCTCGTTTCCGCGGCTCATAATGTATTCCGCACTCATCAGCAGCTCCTGAATGGTATTGGCCAGGCCGCGCTTGAGCAGAATGGGCTTATTTGTGCTGCCCAGCTCCTGCAGAAGATCGAAGTTCTGCATATTTCTTGCGCCTACCTGGATGATATCCACATCCTCGAACAGATCCAGCGTGCGGATATCCATAATCTCGGTGATGATGGGAAGTCCGGTGGCTTTTTTTGCTTCCAGAAGAAGCCGGATACCCTCAGCTTTCAGGCCCTGGAAGGCATAGGGGGAGGTGCGGGGCTTGAATGCGCCGCCACGAAGGATGTTTGCACCGGATTTCTTCACGGACTGCGCCACTTCAATGATCTGCTCCTCGCATTCCACAGAGCAGGGACCGGCAATCAGGGCAAAATTGCCGCCTCCGATGGAGACCTGTCCTGCCTGAATGACGCTGTCGTTTGGATGGAATTTCCGATTGGCCTGCTTGTAGGGCTCGGACACGCGCTTAACGCTGTCCACGATCTCCAGACTGGAAAGCAGTTCCATGTCCACACGGCTGGTATCGCCGATGAGACCCAGAACGGTGATTTCCGTGCCGGTGGAGACATGAACATCCAGGTTCATGTTTTTCAGCCAATCGATGAGATGCTGTGCCTGCTGGGCACTGGTTCCGCGCTTGAGTATTGCAATCATGTTAACAACTCCTGTCAAAATAAAAAGCCGCACAGAAGAGATTCTGTGCGGCGGGATTTCATGTGGAACGGTTTTTTTGTGCAGCACAAAACGCTATTACTTTTTCTCAGCAAAAAAGTAATAGTAGCCAAAAAAGAACTGTGCAGCACTGGTGGAGAGAATCATTGGTGTTTGCCTCCGAATACATTCATTGCGGACATTCTACCACACCCGGTGGATAATTGCAAGTGGAAAATCCGGATTTTGTCATAATTTTCCGCAGACCGGCTGAGAGGATCTGAGGACCATGGCCACCACCGCGGAGCAGGCGCTGAGGACATAGTGGGTGTCCGTATAGATGTTGGATGGGACTTCGCTGTATTCCGCGTGGAAGCTGCACAACAGCGAAAACAGGGAGTCTTCTCCGGAGAGATCTCCTGGTTCTTTCAGGTCAATGTTCTGCAGGAAATGATTCTGCAGGGCTTTTTCGTACATACGGTGATGCCGGAGACCGGCGGAAAAATGGGCGTTATGTACGGATGTAAAGGCGTCCGCCGTGTAGTGCACCAGTTTTCCCAGAGTGTAATAGTCCCAGAGGTGTAGAGTGCGGCGGCGTTCCAGACGGTTGGAAAACCGGCAGATCAGGCACTCGGAATTGCCCCAGTTGTGGCCGTGGAGCCATTGGGAGCGGATGGAGCCTTTCAGATAGGTAGAGGGATTATGGTCAGGCTCCACACATCCCAGCAGAAACGCCCGGGTATAGCGGGGCGCGGCTTCTGTCAGGAATCGTCCTGCCAGATACTCTCCAAGAGCACGATGGCTGTTTCCTTTCATGCTGCCGCCTCCTTTTGTAATGCTGTATGCCGCTATTATAGCAGAATTTACGGATATGTCTATCCGAAAAAAATGGAAAGGGCAGCCCTGCAGGGCTGCCCAGAAGTCAGTTGATTGTAAAATAGATGGTGTTCAGATACTGACCGTCAAAGAAGATGTCCATGTGATAGTTGCCGGACTGAGCAGGCATCTTTTCAATGTCCATAGCGCAGTAACCATCTGTCCACATGGTCTCCCACCGGAGCGATCTGGTTTCCATGCTCAGAAAGCGGTCTCCGGAATAGACGGCAAACACCACGCCGACATCACCGGTTTCATCAGTGTCCGCACCCAGATTCAGGAAAAGGTAGGAGGCCTTTTCTCCGGCATCGAAATAGGTGGTGTAGTCTCCACCGGACACATCATTGAATCCCCAGCCCACCGTATCGGGGGTCGGGAGCATAAAGATCACGATGTTATCCAGGTTGGTTCCGAAGCTGTCGAAATTTTCGGCTTCCGGCACGGTGCAGGAGATGGGAGCCACAGAAGTGGGGGAACCATCCGTCTCCGTCAGGGTGATTTCATACTGTCCGCCCGGAAGGACCGGAGAGAGAACAGCGGAATTGCTGCTGACGGAGATGGGATCCTGCTCGATTCCGTTGACGGAATACCGGATCAGCCAGCGCTTGCTGTCATCGGTCAGCGGGGACTCCGTGCGGATCCCCAGCAGAATCTGACGGGAGGACACTTCCTCTGCCACGAATCCGGTCAGGATCTTGGGAGACGTGCTGATGGTGGTGCGAACCGCCTGGGTCATACCGGCAGCGGTGATCTCAATGGCGTAGTTCTGATTTTCGGCAACATCGGTAAAGGTGCAGGTGTTCTCGAATACCTTAACCGTCTGGTCGTACTGGTTATCTCCCAGGCAGTGAACCGTCCAGTACTCCACGGAGGTGCCTTCCGGGGCCTGCCAGGAGACGGTGATATCTTTCTCTCCGGAAAGAACGGCGGATACATTTTCTGCATAAATCAAACGGGAGGGAACGAATGTAATCTCACGGTTGCCGGTCACCAGAGTCTCTGCGTTGGGGGAAAGGGAAAGGGTGTAGGTTTTTCCCACAGTCAGGTCGTTCAGAGTGGCCAGATGACCGCTGAAGGTTATGCTCTTGGCTTCCTCACCCTCTGCGCGGTAGGTCAAAGTCCATTCCTCACAATCGACACCGTCAACGGAGAAGCTGACGATGGCGGAGGAGCTTTCTGCACCGGTGGCTGCGGTCAGATTCAGGATATTGGTGGCTGCCTTGGTAGAGAAGCTTGCGCTGCAGGAGCCGCTGACCTTATGGAAGCCCTCCATGGTAACGCGGATCTGGTACAGGGTATCCGGTGTCAGATCGGTAAAGACAGCCGAGCCGTTTTCAACGGAAGCGCTGTGGGTGTTGCCGTAGGCATCGGTGCAAAGGATCTTCAGCTTGCTTTCCGGAATTTCCGTTTTGATCTGGACGGTAATGGAGGTCTGGTCTCCGTTCACAACCAGGGAATCCACATTCTGCAGGTAATAGAACTGGTATGCATAGAATATCCCGGCGAATACCAGAGCCAGCAGAGCGGCTGCAACAAGAAACCCTTTGAGTTTCGACTTCTTCTTTTCCGGAGCGTAGCCTTCTTCTTCCGGTTCTTCTGCTGCGGATTCTTCCGGCTGGGGTTCAGGCTCGTCCGTCTCCGGCTGTTCCGCTTCCTCGTCTTCGGCCTGCGAAGGCATCGTTTCCTCCTCCGGCGGTGTATCCGGCTCTGGAGGAATCGGCTCCGGCATGGGAACCTCAATCGGCTCCGGGGGAACTACGGGTGCAGGGGCTTCGTGGGCTACCAGCTCGTCCAGACGGGAAAGCATCTGCGCGGTCTCACCGGAAACGTCCTCGTGGGAGATCTCATCCGCCATTTCCTCACTGGGGGCAGATTCGTCCTGCACAAGATCCTGCAGGAATGCCAGCTCATCCGGTTCCCGGGGCTCGGAATCGGCGGATCCATCGCTTCCTTCACTGTCGGGGTTCTCCGCCGGCGGATCTATCTGAAGCTCCGGCATCTGGGTATCCTCGAGGGACAGGTCGCCCAGATCCATATCCGGATCAGCAGGTGGAATGATGGGGGTATCGTTCACCGGGTTGCGCTGCATATAGGATACCAGGAATTGCCCCATCTGTCTGGGATCTTCCCAGCGCATGGCTGGATTGGGATCAATCGCTTTGAGAATGATCTCTGCCATTTCATAATCCGCATATTCCGGGGCTGGGATGGGCTTTCCGGGAACGATTTCCGGAAGAACACCGTTGTTATACACCTGATACAGGATCAGACCCATGGAATACACGTCTGCGGTGGCGCTGACGGAGGCCATGGGATCACTGAGCTCCGGAGCGGAGTACGGGCTGTGGTACCGATCGGGAAGGGAAGAATAGCTCAGACAGGACAGGGGAATGAATCCCAGGTCGCCGATGCGGTATTTCCCGTCATCACCGATAAAAATGTTTTCCGGTTTCACGTCTACACACAGACATCCGGCATTTCTTGCGGTGGTCAGGGCAGCACACAGGTCCAATCCCAGATTGACGGCCTCCAACTGGGTCAGGGAATTCCGGCTGATGTATTTCTGAAGTGAATCCTTATAGGTACCCAGCAGATAAACCTGATATCCGCAGCCGTTTTCCAAAGGCTCCGTCTGCCAGCTTTCATAAGAGGTGAATCCGCCGAAGCGGGAAAGATGCCGCAGGGCCTCCGCCTCGTGAACCACGCCGTTTGCCATGTCCTTGAAGTAGGCCAGCGTCTTTTCCCGGGAAGGGTAGACGCCGCTGAGCAAAAAGGCGTGGAACTGCACCTCCGAAGCGGGTACCGTAACCACCTTGATAATATACTTGGCATCCGAACCGACGGGCATGGCAGGGTAACAGCGAACGCCGTCATGACTGCTTATGGATTCCCCGATGGCGTAACCGTCCAGAAGGGGAGAAATCGGTTTCAGTTCCGACATATCCATCGCCTCCATTTCCATAGTCTTCTTATATGATAAAATAAAATAGCAAAAAATGCAACATGTTTGTAGTTGTTTTCTGTCGGATTCAATGATATAATAAAAGCGCACATTTTGCAAGACCGTGTCGAAAGGAAGGGTATTATGAGCAAGGTGATATGCAAGGTATGCGGAACTGCGTATCCGGATTCTGCATCCGTATGTCCCATTTGTGGCAGCTCTCCACAGGGAAAAAATGAGAAGTCCACCGCAGAGAAAAAATCCTCTGTTTCCGATAAAAAAGCCCCAAAAGGCGGTTACTATACCAAAGCAAATGTTAAAAAGAGAACGATGGCTTCCCAGAAGCAGAAGCTTGCCGTGTCCGTCAATGCCCGGGAGCCGAAGCCTCGCCTGGATCCTCAGTCCGACGAGAAAAAGAAGCGTGGGCCGTGGATTGCCATTCTGCTGATCCTGCTGCTGATCCTTGCCCTGGCTGCGTATATCGTGGTGACCTACGCGCTTCCGTATTTCCGGAATGACGTCCCGACGCCGTCCGAAAGCAGTACTCCTTCCGTTTCGGATAACAATCAGTCCGGCATTCCCTGTACGGAAATCACTCTGAGCCGGACCAGCATGACCTTTGCCGCCAAAGGAGATGTTCTGCTGCTGGATGCCAAGCCGGTGCCTTCCGATACGACCGACCGGATGGTCTTTGCCTCCTCCAATGAAAAGGTGGTGACTGTCAATCCCGATGGTTCCGTTACGGCGGTGGGGCCGGGAGAAGCCATTGTGACCGTGACCTGCGGTGATGTTTCCGTTGCCTGTAAGGTGGTCTGCACCTTTGCTGCTGAGACTACGGTGCCACCGGCCACCACAAAGCCTGTCTCCACCGACCCCAAGGAAACCACGGATCCGAAGGAGACGGTTTCCGCCGAGGAATTCAGCCTGGACCGGGATGACATTACGCTGTCCTATCGGGGAGAGACATTCCAGTTCCAGATCGGCAAGATCCCCTACAACAGTGTGATCTGGACCAGCGATGATCCCGGGATTGCGTCCATTGAAAACGGTGTGGTGAAGGCAATTCACAGCGGAACCACCACTGTGTACGGCTCCTATGAGGGGAAGACGGTAAGCTGTATTGTGCGCTGTAATTTCCCGGATTCGGACGGCGATGGCGGCGACAACCAGTCCTCCGGAGGGAACTCAGAGAACCGACCCGATGAACCTGCCCGGTACATCATCAATCACATTGACGTGACATTATATGTGGGAAGCACCTTCCTCATCGAGTTATATGATACCAATGACAACCCGGTGGACGTGGAATGGTATGCGGGAGATTCTAATATCATCTCCGTATACGGCAACGAAGTGACCGGTATTTCCGGCGGTATGACCACGGTTTACTGTGTCTACGAAGGCGAAACCTATCAGTGCATCGTTCGTGTGTATTATTCTGACTGAATAAAAACGGCAGCCAAAGGCTGCCGTTTTTATTCATCGGGCAGGGGGCTGTCCTTCCGAAACAGAAAGGAGATGCACCACAGGCCTGCCAGGCCCACCAGCGTATACACAATACGGCTGATGATCCCGCTTTGCCCTCCAAACAGCCAGGCAACCAGATCGAACTGGAATATTCCGATCAGACCCCAGTTGAGGGAACCGACGATCGAAAGGATCAATGCAATGACATCCATTGACGGATACCTCCATTCAAGCGTTGTGATGGTAGTTTGGACAAATCTCCGGAAATTCATACATGATTTTTTCGTGGGGAAAGGAATTGCAAATTGGCTCAATGCAGGATATAATAGAAAAAAACAGCGGAGGACTACCATGGAAACACTTTACGAAGAAGCATTTGCCAAACTGAATCTGACCCTGGATGTGCTGGGGAAGCGGCAAGACGGCTACCATGATTTGAAAAGCATCATGCAGACCATATCCATCCGGGACAGTATCGAGATCGATGTGGGAACCGGAAAACCCTGGAAGCTGCTTTGCACCAATGCGGGAATTCCTGCTGATGAGCGGAACCTTGCCTGGAAAGCAGCCAGAATTTACTGTGATGCCTTGCAGAAGGATCCCAACGGTTTGGAAATCCGGATTGAGAAGCGAATCCCCGTGGAAGCGGGACTGGGAGGCGGCAGTGCCGATGCGGCAGCCGTGCTCAGAGCATTGAACCGGTACTACGGCAATCCGCTATCCATCGCCGCTCTTGCAGAGTTGGGTGCATCCGTGGGGAGCGATGTTCCTTTCTGTGTCATCGGTGGAACCGCGGAGGTTACCGGACGGGGTGAGAGGATCCGAAAGCTGCCGAATATGCCGGATTGCGTATTTGTGGTTTGTAAGCCCCCGTTTTCCGCTTCCACACCGGAACTGTACCGGATGATCGACGAACGGGAAATCGCCTTACGGCCCGACCATTCCGCAATGGAAAGCGCTCTTCTTGAGGGAAATCTCGAGAAAGTTGCAGAGAATCTTTGCAATGTTTTTGATCCCATTGTGACCTCGGATCACCTGGAGCTGAACTATATCAAATCCATTTTCAACAGCTACGGCTCCCTGGGACAGCAGATGACCGGTTCCGGTTCTGCGGTGTTTGCCATTGTAGAGGAATTTGAGTATGCCGCCGTAATCTGCAATATGCTGAAGGAAAACTACCCCATGGTGTATATTGCAAAACCTGTATAATTTTTCCTGTTTCCGTCCATACTGGAGGTATTTCAGTATGGACGGTGTTTTTTATGAGAAAACAGCTTAAAAGAGTCGGGATCTGCCTGGTGTTTGCGGCGGCAGTATGGCTGTTTATGCTGGTGACAGACCGGCAGACCCTGAAGCGTGAGCTGATCCGGCTTCATGTAGTGGCAGCGTCGGACAGCCCGGAGGATCAGGCCGTCAAGCTGCAGGTCCGGGATGCGATCCTGGAAAACCTTCAGGAGGGTCTTTCCCAGGTCACGGATGTGTCCGCCGCCATCTCCTATGTGGAATCCCATCTGCCAGCCATTGAGGAAACCGCAAACCGGGTGCTGGAACTGGCAGGGGCACCGGATAGTGTTCGGGTTAGCCTGGATCTGGAGAGCTTTCCCAAGCGAATCTATGATACCTTTTCCCTTCCTTCCGGGATCTATCAGTCCCTTCGGGTCATGATCGGAGAAGGCGAAGGGCAGAACTGGTGGTGCGTCATTTTTCCGGAACTTTGTCTTCCTGAAACGGAGGAAGCATTTTCCAAACAAGCGGAAGAAAGCGGCCTTGGAGATACGCTGACCCAGACCTTACAGGAAAAAGACGTGTACTGTATCCGGTTTTTCTTTTTGGACCTGATCGGGAAAGTGGAGAATCTTCTCTTTTCCCGCAAATAATCTTTTCTGCCCTGTAAATCTGTGTTATAATACGATAAAAGGCGGTGATGGATTTGCTGGAACTCATTTTAGGACCGGATTGGACAGCCAATCGCCGGTGGATCTTTGAAAGAGTCAAGAAAGAAGTGGAAAACAAATGCTCCGGCACGGTCCTGATCGTTCCGGAGATGATCAGCCATGACACGGAGCGTATCCTTTGCCGGGAAGCGGGAGATACCGCCAGCCGGTATGCGGAGGTTTTGCCCTTTTCCCGGCTGGAAAACCGGGTGGCGGAATCCTGCGGCATGAGAAGTCCTCAGGTGCTGGACGGCGGGGGACGGGTGGTTGCCATGGCCTCCGCCGCAAGAAGTCTCCACAGCCGTGTGAAGGTCTTTGCGGGCTTGGACACCAAGGCGGAGTTTCTGCAGCAGCTTCTGGATATGGTGGACGAGCTGAAACAGTGTCGGATCGGTCCGGAGGAGCTGATGGATGCATCCCTCCAAACCCAGGGAGCCTTCGCTCAGAAGCTGGCGGACCTGTCACTGCTGATGGAAAGCTACAATGCCATCTGCTCCCAGGGTAAGAAAGATCCCGGGGACCGGATGGATTTTCTGATCGACAGGCTCCAGACCTCGGATTACGGCAGCACACATCGGTTTTTTGTGGACGGATTCCCGGATTTTACACGGCAGCATATGGCGGTGCTGCAGCAGTTGATCTCCGATTCGCCTCTGGTTATGGTCAGCCTTTGCTGCGGCGAGGCCGGAGCCTCCGAGATCGGATGGGAGAAGGCGGGACAGACGGCACAGGAGCTGATTGCGTTTGCAAAACGTGCCGGGATCCCCTTTGTGGTTCGTAACGTTCCTCCGGGGGATACACCGCTTTCTTCCCTGGCCATTCATGCACTTCAAAAAAGCGGACCGGTGGATATGGAGTATTTGGAGTGTGTTTCCGCATGGGAGGCGGACAGCCTGTGGCAGGAATGCAGCCACGTCATGGATCGGATTACGGAACTGGTGATGAGCGGCTGCCGGTACCGGGACATTGCCATTGCATGTGGGGATCTGACATCCTATCGGCCAACGTTGGCCCTCCTTGCCATGGAATACGGGATTCCACTCTACATAGCTGGTAAGGAAGACATTCTGCAAAATCCCATGATTGCCACGGTTTTGTCTGCGCTGGATGCAGCCGCAGGAGACAGAACCCAGGAGGAGATCCTTCGTTACCTGAAATCTCCGCTGTCACCTGTGGGACAGGAAATGGCGGACAGACTGGAAAACTACGCGGTGATCTGGGGTATCAGCGGCAAGAAGTGGAGCGAAGCCTGGGAAAACCACCCGGTGGGACTGGGTGAGCCCTGGGATGAGGCTGCACAGCGCAGCCTGCGGGAACTGAACGACGCCAGACAGGCGGCCATCGCTCCTCTGGACCGACTGCGGGCCGGGATGAAGAATGCCGAATGCGTTGGTCAGCAGGTGAGTGCGCTGATTGCCTTTCTGGAAGAGATCCGTTTTTCAGATCTGCTGGAAACCGCGGCAGACCGCATGGAAAGCCTGGAGCAGCATCGCTCTGCGCAGATACTCAACCAGCTTTGGGAAATCCTGCTGGGAGCTTTGGAGCAGATGCAGGATGTGCTCGGTCAGACGTATTGGGAAGGGGAGGACTTTTCCCGGCTGCTGGCGCTGCTGCTCAGTCAGTATGATGTGGGCACGATCCCGGCGGTACTGGACAGCGTAACAGCAGGCTCCGTCTCGGCAATACGATGTGAAACGCCAAAGCATCTGTTCCTGCTGGGGGCCCAGGAAGGGGTGCTTCCCAGCTACTCCGGAAGTGCGGGGATTCTTACCAACCATGAGCGGCTGGAGCTGCGGAGGATTGGAGTGCAGATTAGTGGTGCGTCGGCAGACAAGCTGCAATCGGAATTTGCTGATCTGTACTGCCTGCTCTGCGGTGCCAGGGAAACGGTTTGTGTCAGCAGCTCTGGGGGTCAAAGCGCAGCGGTGCTTCTTCGTCTGGGAGAGCTATCCGGGGGAGTTCAGAAAATGCGGGAGAGCAATGGCCCCATCATGCGGGATCCCCGCTACGCAGCAGCCTGCCTGGCGTCTTTTGAGCAGGAGGATTGGGCGCGTAAGCTGGGACTTGCGGATGACTATGAAAAGGCAACTGCACGGTCGGATTATTCTCCCGGCAGCCTGACAGCCCGGAGTGTCCGGGACCTGTACGGGGAGAAGTTTCGTTTGTCAGCGTCCCAGATCGACCGGGCGGCAACCTGCAAAATGGCGTATTTCCTGGAATACGGTCTTCGGATCCGCCAGAGAAAGGAAATCACGGTGGATCCTACCCAGTTCGGCACTTATGTCCATGCCGTTCTGGAACACACCGGAAAAACCGTGATGCAGCAGGGAGGCTTCCGGAACGTGTCTCTGGAACAGACGATTGCCATTGCGGAGGCGTTTTCCGCACGGTATGTACAGGAGAATTTCTCTCAACTGGATTCCGGCAGAGTATCTTATCTTCTGTCCCGCAATCGGCAGGAGCTGATGCAGGTGGTGGAGGAGATGTGGAACGAGTTGTCGGAAAGCCGGTTTGATCCGGTGGGCTTTGAGGTGAATTTCGATGACGGACAGCAGATGGCACCCATCGAAATCCACGGAAAGACGATGGACGGCATTGTCCGCGGCTATGTGGACCGGGTGGATGTGTACGAAAAAGACGGAAACCATTACTTCCGTGTGGTGGATTATAAAACCGGAGAAAAGAAATTCGACTATTGCGACATAGAAAACGGTGTGGGGCTTCAGATGCTCCTCTACCTGTTTGCTCTGAAACACAGCGGTCAGTCTCTGGTGGGGAGTTCTGCCGTGACCGCAGGTGTGATGTACTTTCCGGCAAGGATCCCGGTGCTGTCGGAAAACGAAAAGCCGACGGACGAGGAAATCCTCCGGGAGCGGAAGAAAAAGATGGTCCGAAGCGGCCTCTATCTGGCAGACGAGGACGTGCTTTCCGCCATGGAAAGCGGAGAAAAGCCACAGAGGTTTGATTTTGGCTATGATAAGGCAGGGAATCTCAAAGGTTCTCTGGCGGACAGAAGCCAGTGGAAGATGCTGGAATCCTTTGTGGATCAGATTCTGTCCGGCCTTCTGGATACCATATCGGAGGGCTGCATCGAAGCGGATCCCTATACCCGGGGAGAGAATCACAATCCCTGCAGTTATTGTCCCTACGGCGGCATTTGTCACAGCGCCACGGTACCGGGCAGACGAAACCTGGCAGCAGTCAAGGATACCCGGTTCTGGGAGGATATAAAGAAGGAGGTGGAGGGAAATGGGCGTTCAGTTTTCTGAGCAGCAGCGGTCGGTCGTGGAGAACCGGGGCGGCAATCTGCTGGTCTCCGCAGCAGCGGGATCCGGCAAAACCACCGTGCTGGTGGAACGGATCATGAAGTATCTGACGGATCCGGCTGATCCAGCCAATTTGGACGATTTTTTGATCATCACCTATACCAAGGCTGCCGCGGGAGATCTTCGTCGAAAAATCGGCGCAAGACTCAGCACCCTGATTGCGGAGCAGCCCCGAAATCTCCACCTTCGCCGTCAAGTACAACGTCTGTACATGGCCAGCATCTCCACAGTGCACTCCTTCTGCTCGGAGCTTCTCCGGCAGTATCCATATCAGACGGATGTGCCTATGGATTTCCGGGTTGCGGACGAGAATGAGTGCCGTCAGCTCCGGGAGGATGTGATGGCCAAGGTGTTGGAGGAGTCCTATGCCCGGGCGGATGAGAATCCGGATTTCTGCGCTTTTGTGGATACCCAGGGCATCGGAAGAAATGATGCTACCGTTCCGGAGATCGTGCTGAAGATCTATGACGCCTCCCGGTGTCATCCGGATCCGGAGGCGTGGCTGGAGCAATGCCTTCGGGACAGCTTACCGGCTTCTTCCGGGGATCTGGCGGAGCTGCCGTGGGGCAGGTTCCTGATGGATACTATGCAGGAATATCTGGCGCTTCAGATCCCGGCGTTGGAGCGGTGTGTGGAAGCTGCGGATAGGGTTCCGGAGTTTCGGAAGGCTGCGGATGTGCTGATGGAAGAACTGCAGCAGATCCGGGTGCTTCAGGACAGCAAAACCTGGGAGGAATATGTTCGAAACTGCAAGATTTCCTTCGGGACCCTGCGCTTCCCGACGAAAAATCCGGCTCCGGAGGTCAGCGAACAGATCAAAGCTGTCCGGGATGCCTGCAAAAAGAATCTTGCAGGGTATGTCCAGTTTTTCTCGGAATCCTCTGAGCAGATCTTGTCGGATGCAAGTCAGCTTGCTTCCGCTGCCCGGGGGCTGATCGGCCTGGTCCGCGCATTCTCCAAGGCTTTCGCAAAGGCAAAAGCCGGTCGGCGGGTGCTGGATTTCGGTGATCTGGAGCATAAAACACTGGATCTGCTTATGGGCAAAGCACGAAGCGGCCCCACAGCAGCGGCCCGGGAGATCGGAAGCCGATACCGGGAGATCATGGTGGATGAGTATCAGGATTCCAACGGCGTGCAGGACGGAATATTCCGTACGCTGAGCCGGGACAAGCACAACTGCTTCATGGTCGGTGACGTAAAGCAGTCCATATATCGCTTCCGCCTGGCTGATCCGGGTATTTTCCTGGAGAAATACCATACTTATGTGCCTGCAGAGCAGGCGAAGCCCGGGGAGAGCCGGAAAATCTCCCTGAGTCGGAATTACCGATCCGGAAACGGCGTCATCCGGGCAGTCAATGATGTGTTTTCCCTTTGTATGTCGGAATCCGTAGGCGGTCTGCACTACGGTCCGGAGGAGCAGCTTGTAGAGGGCGTTCCTCACGGATCCCTGCCGGATCCCGAGATCGAGTTTTATGCCGTAGAGGCAGGGGACAATACCTATGCCCGGGAATCGGCGTTTACTGCCGGACGTATCCGGGAACTGCTGGACGGAACCCACATGGTCCGGCAGGGGGAGGATCTTCGGCCCATTACGGCCTCGGATATTGTGATATTGCTCCGGTCTCCCGGTACCAACGGCCTGTATTTTCAGAATGCGCTGGAAGAGCTGGGGATCCCCTGCAGAAGTGATACGGGAAGTGATCTGCTGAAAACGGAAGAGATCGAGACGCTCCGAGCGCTTTTGTGCGTCATCAGCAACCCAAGGCAGGATATCCCGCTGACGGCGGTGCTTTCCAGCCCGATCTTCGGTTTTATGGCGGATGAGCTTGCGCAGGTTCGAAAGGGGAAGAAGAGTATCCCGTTTTATGAGGCGCTGAGATTATCGGAGCTTCCCAAGGCCACAGAGGTATGCGGACTTCTGGATGTATTTCGGGAAAAAGCCAGGTCGGAGACCATCAGCGGACTGCTGGCTTATCTATATGCGTCCCTTTCACTGGAGGGAATTTATGGCATCCGTCAGGACGGAAGCCAGAAAAAGAAGAATCTGCAGAGCTTTTTCCAGATTGCCGTGGACTACGAAAACGGCGGCAGAAGGGATCTGGATATGTTCCTGCATTATCTGGATTCCATGGCGGAAAAGGGCCTCCAGGTCAGCGGAGACGATGCTGCCGGGGACTTTGTCACCATCCAGAGTATTCACAAATCCAAAGGACTGGAATATCCTGTGGTGTTCCTCTGCGGCCTGGCAAAGACCATCAATCAGGAATCCTCCCGGGGCAGAGCCCTGTGTGACCGGGAACTGGGAATCGGACTCAGCGTTGCTGATCGGGAGAATCGGTTATTTTATCCCTCTGCTGCCCGCAGGGCCATCAGCGTCAAAGAACGCAGGGAAAGCCTTTCCGAGGAGATGCGGGTGCTGTACGTTGCCATGACGCGGGCACGGGACCGGCTGATAATGACTTACACCCGGAAGGACCTACCCAAACATCTCACTGCTGTGGGGAACCGGCTGGCCCTGGAGGATCCGGAATTGATGGCTTCCTGCGTTTCCTGCATGGGAGACTGGATCCTGATGGCGGCTATGCGCCGTACGGAGGCTGGGGAACTATTTGCTGCGGGGGCAAAGCACCATGAGACGACCATGGGAGAACCTGCATGGAAGATCCGGCTGGTGGATGAGGCACCTCAGGAGGCAAGGATCCTTGAGAAGGGTTCGGAGGAAAGAACCATGCCGCCGGAAATTCCGGAACAGATCCGCAGGGGGCTTGCCTTCCGCTATCCCCACCAGGCGGCGGTGGTGGAGCCGTCCAAACAGACGGCCACCCAGCAGAAGGGACGGCAAAAGGATGAGGAGGCTGCACGCAATTCCGGCGGAACTCCGACGGTATCCTTCCGGTGGCGAAAACCCGGCACCTCCGCCCAGAGCGGAATGGATCGGGGCAATTCCGTCCATCGGGCCATGCAGTATCTGGATTTTTCTGTGTGCAGGGATGTGCAGTCGGTGTCGTCGGAGCTTGACAGGCTGGTTTGTGAAGAGATCCTCAGCACAGAAGAACGGGATTCGGTGGACCCGGTGTGCATTGCAGGTTTTTTCCAAAGCAGCCTGGGAGCCAGACTCCAAAACGCCGGTATGGTGCTTCGTGAGTTCAAATTCTCCATTCTGGAGCCGGGTGAGCGGTTCGGCGCCGATCTTGCGGGGGAGGAGATTCTGATGCAGGGTGTGGTGGATCTGGCTTTTATGGAGCCGGACGGTATGGTAGTCGTGGATTTCAAGACGGATCGGGTACAGGATCTGCATCAAAAGACGGAGCGTTATGCCGGACAGGTCAGAACCTATGCCCGTGCGATGGAGCGAATCTATCAGATGCCGGTGAAGGAAACGTATCTGTATTTCTTTTCCACGGGCGATTGTGTGCCTGTGAACTGAACGACCCCCTCTGCCATTGGCAGAGGGGGATTTCCTTAGCGCTCTTTGCAGTTTTCGTTGCTGTTCTGGGTACGGTTCTGGTTGTTGTTCTGGGTACGGTTCTGGTTGTTGTTCTGGGTACGATTCTGGTTGTTCTGGGTGCGGTTCTGGTTGTTATTCTGATTGCTCATTTTCCAATCCTCCAAAAAATGTTTGCGGAATCCCGCAGGCATAGTATGTCCGCGAAAGGGAGGATTATTCTCTTTTTACCATGCCAGAACTTCGTATCCGGTTTCCGTGACCAGAACCTGGTATTCCCACTGGGCGGAGGCTTTCCCGTCTGCGGTGCGGATGGTCCAGCCGTTTCTCCGGTCAATGGTAAACCGGCGTGTGCCCAAATTGATCATGGGTTCTATGGTAAAGACCATGCCGGGAACCATCAGCATGCCGGCACCGGCCTTTGCGGTGTGATCTACAAAAGGTTCCTCGTGAAATGCCAGTCCGATGCCGTGTCCGCCGATCTCCCGAACAACGGAGTAGCCGAACTTCCGGGCACAGTCGGAAATGGCCTGACCCACATTTCCGATGGGTGCCCATGGCTTGATCTGGGAAAGACCCGCTTTCAGACACAACAGGGCATTGTCAACCAGGTTTCGGTGGGCTTGCGGGACGTTTCCGATGCAAAACATCCGGGAGGAATCCGAAAAGTACCCGCCCAAAACAGTAGAAACATCCACATTCAGGATATCTCCGTCCAGCAAAAGTTCTTTTGAGGATGGGATACCGTGGCAGACCACATCGTTTCGGCTGGTGCATACACTTTTGGGAAACCCTTCGTAATGCAGCGGGGCAGGAATGCCACCATGGGAGACGGTATATTCGTACACCCAGCGGTCGATTTCCTCTGTGGAGATTCCCGCCCGGATGTTGGATGCCACATAGTCCAGCACTTCCACGTTGAGTTTTGCGCTCCGGCGAATGCCCTCAATTTGCTCCGGTGTTTTGATCAGGTCATGTCCCGGAACCCGAAATCCCTGCCTGCGGAACGCCTTCAGACGGATGTCAAAATCCCTGTGGCAGTTTTCATAGTATTTTCCGCTGCCGCACCAACAGTATCTTCTCACCGGTACTTCCATAGTCAGCCTTCTTTCCGTTTTTTCCTATTCTATGACGCAAAGAGAAAGGTGTCAAGAAAGAAGGCGGCGGTTTATGATTTATCCTTGGGACGGAACAGGAGGCTGGCGACCAAGCCTGCCAGAATGGCTGCGGTAATTCCACCGGCACAGCTTTTCAGCCCGCCGGTGAAGATTCCCAGAAAACCCTGCTCATTGACAGCCCGGGTCACGCCCTTGGCAAGGTTATATCCGAAGCCGGTCAGGGGGACGGTAGCACCGGCACCACCGAAATCCACAATTTTCTGATAGATTCCGGTGCCGCCCAGAAGCACGCCGACGACCACATAACTCACCAAAATCCGGGCAGGGGTCAGCTTTGTTTTATCGATCAGGATTTGTCCCATAAGACAGAGAATCCCACCGGTGACAAATGCTTTCAGGTATTCCATATCAGTTTCCTCCTTCCAGGGAAACGGCATGACAAACGGCGGGGATACTCTCCCCCTGCTGGGTTGAAGTGGGGGACAGTAGAGCCCCGGTGCCGCAAAACAGGATTCGTTTCAGTTTCCCTTGTTTTAGTTTGTCCAGCCAGTACCCGCACAGCACCACGGCGCTGCATCCGCAGCCGGAGCCGCCGGAATGCACATCCTGCTGCGTGTTGTCGAATACCATGCAACCGCAGTCCCGGATCTTGTCCTCCCAATGGTATCCGTCCCGGGCTGCCAGCTTGCACAGAAGCTCCCGGCCCAACTGTCCCAGATCGCCTGTGATGATAAAGTCGAAATCTGCCTCCGTTCTGCCAAGATCATCCATGTGGGCGCGGATGGTGTCGTATGCCGCAGGAGCCATGGCCGCACCCATGTTGTTGGCATCCTTGATTCCCAGGTCTACCACCGTTCCCACGGTGCAGGCATCGACTCTGGGGCCTTTTCCACCGGGCTCCAGGATGACCGAACCGGATCCGGTGACGGTCCACTGTGCAGTGGGTGTTCGCTGTCCGCCGTAGCCAAGAGGAAATCGATATTGCCGTTCGGAGGATGCAAAATGGGAAGAAGTCATTGCAACCGCACGACGGACAGCACCGGATCCCACGGCAATAGCACCCATCAGCAGACTTTCCGCCATGGTGGAACAGGCGCCGTACAATCCCAAATGGGGAACTCCGGTGTTTCGCAGACTGAAGGAGGAGCCGATACACTGGTTCAGAAGATCGCCGGACAGAATCAGGTCGAAATCCGAAAGCTGAAGGCATGCTTTTTCCGCTGCGGCAGAGATGGCAAGCATCTGTAAATGGCTTTCCGCCTTTTCCCAGGATTTTTGTCCGAAGTAGGGGTCCCTGGATGTCAGGTCAAAACACGCTCCCAGAGGGCCTTCCGATTCTTTTTTTCCGGCAACACTGGCCCATGTTGTCAGGACAACCGGCTGCTGCAGACGAAAACTCTGTCGTCCGCTGTGTGTGATGTTCATATGATCACCCTTTCTTCCCGTATCTTTTGATTTCTTTCCGATTTCTATTCAAAGGGAAGAAAAACTGCCGGATCAGACACGAAAATGTGACTGATCCGGCAGTTACAAATGATTGTTTTCTGCAATACGGAAAAGAGTGGGAAGAAACATTGCGAGCCTGGAACCGGGCAAGCAAACCTATGGAATATGGTTTTCGAAAATCGGGATCCATCCTTCCGAAACCGCGGACTCAAAATCCTCTTTGGTTTTCAGCGTCCAACTGACGCCCTGGATTCCCCAGAGCTTCCTTGCAATGGTGCAATGAAGGTTTTTCCGGTCCTCAAACCGGTATGCGATGAAATCCGGTTTGGTCAGGAAATTGGTCATGAGCCACCCGCACAATAGCTTTACAAGAAACGGGGATTTTGCACCACGACCGAGGTAGTCCTCAGAGAGCTGTCCGCGGATCCGGTCCGGATAGTGCTTCCGCAGATACCGGATGCAGCGGGGATCAAAGGATTCCAGACAGTACCGCCCGGAGTATCCGTCCAGCATTTTGCAAACGGCATCGCAAAGGGGGCCGTAATTGTTGTCGTCCACTTTCAGCTCCACAATCAGTGGCGTTTTCCCGCAGAAAACAGACAGAACCTGTGAAAACAGGGGAATGGTCTGCTCTGTACCGGAGAGAGGATAGCCGGGAAGATCCTCAGCGGTCAGATCCTGAATATGGCCCTGCTTCCCGGTAACGCGGAAAAGGTCGGAATCATGAAAGACTGCAAGGGATCCGTCCTTCAGAAGATGCACGTCCAGCTCTGCTCCATAGCCGTGATCCACGGCGGCCTGAAATGCAGACAGGCTGTTTTCCGGACGAACGCTGTCATGGAGACCCCGGTGGGCATACCGGAAGCTCCGGAAAGGCTCCAGACCGGGATTCCTTCTGCGTCCGGACAGGGAAAAAATATACAGAAAAAACAGGAAAATCAAAAAAAGGAAACCGTATTTCATGGAAAAGACCTCAATCAGTCGTCCGTATCGAAAATCTCAATGCCCCGTTTCGGGGTGATTCTGCTGTCACCGTGCTTGACAAAAGAGATGGTGACGGCGGAAGCGCCCACAAAGAGAGCCGCATAGGGGAACAGGGCTTTGTAGCTCAGATTCTGCAGCAGGAAGCCGGCGACAATGGGTGTTACGATCTGGGCAGCCATGCTGAATGTGTAGTAGAGACCGGTAAACCGTCCCACTTCGCTGCCCTTGCACATCTCCACTACCATGGGGAGGCTGTTGACGTTGATAGATGCCCAAGCCACACCCACCATCAGAAACAGTACGTAGAGGATGGGAGAGAAGGAATCGAATGCCAGCGTATACAGAAACGCGGTCAGGAAACTGGCGGAAAGGAGAATCGTTCCGAATTGAATGGTACGTCTCCGTCCAACCCGGCTGGCAACCGCACCGACGGGAAGATAGCTGACGATGGCTCCACCGGTTGCGATGGTCAGACACATGGAGGCTTTTCCCACGCTCATATTCCACATTTTCTGGGCATAGACCGTAAACCACGTGGAAACACCGTTATAGCCGATAAACCAAAGGGAAATGGAAATCAGGAGGAATGCAAGACTCCGCTTAACCTCCCTGGGGAGAGATCCGGAGGGCCCTTCCACTTCAGCGGTCAAGGGCTCCGGATTTGCATGCTCATATTCCTGCTGCTTTTTGACCAGCTTGGGCTCGTCCACAAACAGCATGAGGATCGCCAGAGCGACCAGCATACACCCGCCGGTGACGGCGAAAAGAGGAAGAAAACTGGCATTTGCGTCGGCGGAATCGTAGAGGATCTTTGCTGCCAGCAAGTACAGAATGCTGCCGATAGCTCCCATCAGATTGATCACGGCATTGCCCTTGCTCCGCAGAGGCTTTGGCGTCACATCCGGCATCAGGGCAACGGCAGGGCTCCGGTAGGTGCCCATGGAGATCAGCAGCATTCCAAGGATCACGATGAAGGCCGTCAGCTTTCCGGCGGCGGGGGCGGAACGGTAGCTGTCGCTGAGGATGGGAAGCAGCATCATCAGCGTTACGGATACAAGAGTTCCCACCAGAATGAAGGGTTTCCGACGTCCCAGTCTGCTGGTGCAGCGGTCGGAGATTCCTCCGAACAGGGGCAGGAGGAACAGGGCAAGCACGTTATCCGCAGCCATAACAACACCGGATGCCGTCTCGCTGATGTGGAATGTATGGGTCAGAATCAGCGGGATCAGATTGTCGTACATCTGCCAGAACGCGCAGATGGACAGAAAGGCAAAGCCGATCAGAATGGTGTGTTTTTTGTCGAGTTTCATTTGGATCCTCCGTTCATGAATGCAGCAGACGATTCAGGTAATTCAGGACACGCTTTTTATTTCCGGACCAGAGGGGAGCGACCAGATCTTTTTTCGCGCCGTCTCCGGTGATCCGGTGAACCACAATATGCGGGGGAAGCTGCCGAAGGCAGCATTCAAGAGCCTTGCCGTATTCCTCCAGGGTCATACATCGGAAATCTCCCCGAAGGTAGGCCTTCTCCAGATCTGTTCCCCGCAGAACATGGAGCATATGGAACTTCACCCCATCCGTGCCGGCGGATACGGCCGCCTGAGTGGTTTGTGCAGCCATTTGAGGGGTTTCTCCGGGAAGCCCGATGATAATGTGGGTGATGACCTCAATGCCGTTTTGCTTCAGCCGCCGGACGGCGTCTTCATATACGGAGAAGGGATACCCCCGGCGGATATACACCGCCGTTTTCTCGTGGCAGGTCTGAAGTCCCAGCTCCACAGCCACCGGTTTGATCCGGTTAATCTCCGCCAGCAGCGCCAACACATCGTCTCCCAGACAGTCCGGTCGGGTGCCGATGGCGAGCCCTACGATATCCTCGGGTGCGATGGCCTGTTCGTACAGCTCCCGCAGCTTTTCACAGGGTGCGTAGGTGTTGGTAAACGCCTGAAAGTAGGCGATATATTTCCCACCTTTGTTTTTTGCGGAGACCAATGCCCGTGCGCGGGAAAGCTGCTCCGTTACAGTCTCCCCCCGGCCGGAGAAAGCCCCGCTGCCATCACAGAAAATGCAACCTCCCACACCCAGCGTGCCGTCCCGGTTGGGGCAGGTGAAGCCGGCATCAATGGACAGCCGGTAGATTTTGCACCCGAATTTCTCCCGGTAGTATTCGTTGGCGGTGCGGTATTTCATCCCGTTGCCTCCCGTTCCGAAAGCAGCGGGGGGAGCGCATCGCACCGGGTGCAGATTGGGTCCGAAAACCGTCCGGGTGCAATGACCCGGCAGAGAAGAAACACAAAATGCCGGACTGTGGAGACAACAGCGCGTCCCTTGCTCCAGGGCGTCAGATACGCTTCTTTCGGCGGCGTTTCCGGTGAAACCAGCCGGAAAAAGACCCCTTCATACATGAGAAAACGGGACAGCCCGTCATTTAGCTCGGAAATGGAGAAAAAACGAGTGTGAAGAACGGCATTTGCAAACGCCAGACAGGTGTAGGCACCCTTGACAGGAAACCGGAGGCCAAGGGCGGAGGCGGCTGCATCGAAGCTGTTGTAGGTCAGCTTCTCCCTGTCAGAAAGGATCCCGTCCCGGAAGTCCTGCAGGGAAGCATACTCCTCCTGAGAAAGTGGAATCCGGAAGATCCGTACCGGTATGGTTTTTCCGATGGTAGCGAATCGTCCGGAGGATTCCTCCACCAGTCCGCCTGCCAGGGGCGCGGAAATGTTCAGGCGGGCAAAGGAGATCCATTCCTGAAGCCGGTTGTCCAGGGACAGTGAGACATGATTATAGGGAAACCCTGTCACTTTTTGGATCGTCTTTCCCATACCGGAGCCGGTGGAGGAGATCATCACATAGAGGGATTGTTCCAAAAACACCGCCTCCTTTCCATCCATGCCTCCAGTATAGCACAGAAAGGGGCGGTGTACAATCCTTTTCCCGCAGGTTCTGCAGGAAAAAACAGAACCTGCTGAAAAAGCAGGCTCTGTCTGGATCAAGATGGGTTTGTACAATTTCCGATGCTCTATGCAGCGGAAATCGCTTTTCGTATGGCGGGCAGAATGCCGTATCCGTCGGCGCAGAAGGCGGGAAGCTGCATAATGTCATGACCGGGAAGCCAGTTCCCCTCCACAAAAATCACATCTTCCTGCCGGATGGCAATATCCCAGCCTACATATTTCATCTGTGGCAGGGTCTGACTCAGTGCTTTTCCAAGGGATAGCACCTGATCCCAGAGAGGGATCTGAAAGCCGTCTACGGTAATCCCTGAATCCGGATGGCATTCGTACAGATTTCCCGCTTTATCTGCAGCAGGGCCGGAGACAAGACCAGTCTGCAGGTCGATACGGGCAGCAATGCCGCCGCTGTTCAGGTTGTCCACAATGTTTCCGGACCTTCCCATGCGAAGAACGGCACAGACGGGAGTGTACACCCCGTTTTGAAGGATGGTCACCAGACGCACCGTATTGACACAGCCAGGATTCAGCTCGGAAAGTGCGGTGTGCTGACAGATCACTTCCTCCAGCACCCCTGCCGGCAGGGAAGCGATCTCCTCAAACAGCCGGGGCAGATTATCCTGGGCTGGCAAATACTTCCGGATTCCCTTTCCGCAGGAGCCTGTGTCCGGTTTGTAGAGGAATGCCTGCTTACCTTGACAGAATCGGGCAAAGGATGCCGGATTCATATAGGAAGTGCACATCCAGTCCCGTTTCATGAAGGGAGAGAATTTCCGGCACTGTAGGCTCTTGCTGTCCAGGAACTGCCGGTATCCTGCATCGTTCAGGGTGCGCACCAACTGGGTGCTGATGGTCCGTGTTACGTAGCTTGCCCGCTGGTCCTCTGTTTTGTCGTAGAAGGCAAACAGCGTGTAGTCCACCGGACCGGCTCCGTACCGGATACCGCAGCGGAACATATCCCATGCAATGAACGAAAACGTTCTTCCGGAGCGTTGGGCGGAGGTCCGGATATCCATCAGGGTGCGCCTGTAGTCCATCTTCATCAGCCGTCTGAACAGAAACAACGCTTTCATCGGTTTTCTTCCTTTCTGTTATGTAGAAATCATGTTACGTCTCGTTGCTGAAAAAGACATTGAAATCTTTCCGTTTCTGTGATATCCTAAAAAGGCTGTGAAAAATGAACGGATATAAGGGAGCATTCTTTATTATGAGCACACTCCGAAAGAAATATTTGGGAGACCGCGGGTTCTACCGCTATGTTCTTGGAATTGTGGTTCCCATCATGATTCAGAACGGAATCACCAATTTTGTATCCTTGTTGGACAATATCATGATCGGCAGATTGGGCACTCTGCAGATGAGCAGCGTCTCGATTGCCAATCAGTTCGTCTTTATTTTCAATCTCTGTGTCTTCGGTGCGGTGGCCGGCGCAGGTATCTTTACGGCCCAGTTCCACGGGAACAACGATCAGCAGGGAATCCGGTATACCTTCCGGTTCAAAGTGGCGGTTTGTGTGATCCTGGTGGCCGTTGCATCCACGGTGTTTCTGCTGTTTGGCGATAAGCTCATCAACCTATACCTTCTGTCGGCCGGAAACAAGCCGGAGGAGAATGCGGCTTCTCTGAATTACGGAGTACGCTATCTGAGGGTAATGATTCTCGGACTGCTGCCCTTTGCTCTGTGCAATTCCTACGCTGGTACTCTCCGGGAAACCGAGCAGACCAGGGTCCCCATGACGGCTGGCATTGTTGCCGTCTTTTTGAACCTGGTGCTGAACTACATCCTGATCTTCGGCCATTTCGGCGCCCCGAAGATGGGCGTGGAAGGTGCCGCTCTGGCGACGGTGATCTCCCGGTATGTGGAGCTTCTGATCGTTGCCCTGTGGGTGCACACCCATTCAGAGCGGAATGGGTATATCAAAGGGGTCTATTCCTCGCTGTATATTCCCGGTTCTCTGCTGAAGCAGATCATCATCAAGGGTACGCCGCTGCTGGCTAACGAGGCGCTGTGGTCCTCCGGCATGGCGCTGCTGACCCAGTGCTATTCCCAGCGCGGACTATCGGTTGTGGCTGCCATGAACATTAACAGCACCATTTATCACCTGTGCAGCGTGATGTATATGTCCATGGGCAATGCGGTGGGCATTATCATGGGCCGGCTTCTGGGTGCGGGCAGGAGCAGGGAAGAGGTGGTGGACACCAACCGGAAGCTCATCGCCCTTTCTGTTTTGTCCTGTTTGGTATGCGGCGGGATCCTGATCCTTTTGTCCGGTGTGTTCCCGAAGATCTACAATACCACAGACGAGATCCGGCATATGGCAACCATTCTGATCTGTATCAACGGGTGCTTTATGGGCATCCACGCCTACACCAATGCTGCGTACTTCACCCTTCGGTCCGGCGGAAAGACCATCGTTACCTTCCTGTTTGATAGCTGTTTCATCTGGGTCTGCAACGTGCCCCTGGCCTATTTCCTCAGCGTAAAAACCAGTATGCCCATTGTTCCCATGTATGCCCTTTGCTCAAGCATGGATATCCTGAAAGTGATTGTGGGTGCAGTTATGATCAAGCAGGGCAAGTGGATCCAGAATCTGGTGAAGCAATGAAATCCACAGGAACGAGTGGATGTAATACACAAAACGGCGGCAGGGATCCGAAGATCCTTGCCGCCGTTTTTTCAACTTGACAAGCAAATGTTCCGGGAATACAATAAAGATAAATCTGAAACAACGTTTTAGAACTATGCTGTTATATTGCAATCAGGAGGAACCATATGAAAATCAAAATCAGGAAAAGCACGGTGCTCCAGATGGCTTCATGGCAGCAATCCGCCAGGGATACCGGTGCCCGGGACGAGGCGGAGCTTCGCCGAATTCTGTCCCTTCCGGATTATCAGGTGGAGTATGCCCGATATGGGGATCCGAATCTGCCTACCTGCGGCATTACACCAGAAGAATCCGTGGATTTTTTCCTGCATTTTGATGAGAAATCCTTTGACAATCCCCGTCTGGAGTACAAAAAGGCATCGTTCTTGGAATTCTACCGGGATTTGGACCACAGGCTGGAACAGCTTTCCGTTTTGGATGCCATCACCGATGACGACATTGCGCTGGTGCAGTCTCTTCTGAAGAATGCGCTTCCCAGTGCCGTATTTGACTCTGTGGAGCAGATCACCATCCTGTTTACCATCTCCATCGGAAATTCCATGGGCTGGCCCTACGGAAACTATGTCCATTTCGATGTTGCTAACCTGGATTTGCTGGGGGATCGGGAGGCTTTTCTCCACGTACTTGCGCATGAGATCCATCATATTCTGTTTCCGTCGCTGCTTCCGGAGAATATGACGCCCCAGCAGTATTTTTTCGCAAATTTCGCCTTTGAGGGCCTTGCGATGCATTTTTGCAACAACGCATCCACCATCGGCAAGCCCGGCAAATATCCGGGAAGCAGCTTCTGCGTGGATGAGCCAAGCTGGGCTTTTTTCGAGGAGCAGCACCGGGAACTGATCTGCAGGGCACTGTCAGACGGGGAGAAGGCCAGGGACATGGATTTTGACCAGGTCAGGCAGCTTGTAGGGGAGTATGAAACGTTCACTTTCACATCCCTGAAAACGGGAGAGACACGGCCTGTACAGCAGTATCCGACCTATTATATCGGCTGCTGTCTCTGGGGAAAAATCGACCTGGCATTCGGAAAAGAGCGTCTGTTTGATGCGTTAGGCAGCGAAAACGGATTTGAGGAGACCTGGAAGATGCTTCCGGATGCATGGAAGAATGACTAAATCGTGACACCTTCTGCCCACTCCGGTAAAGCGGTGAAGGATCTGATCTGTCCTCCCAGCGGAAAGGTAATCCGAGAAGAAAACAGCATGGGGGCAGAGACGTCATCTCTGGCACCGTACTTATGGTCGCCTACCAAGGGGAAGCCCCGGGAGGCGAATTGGACCCGGATCTGATGACTCCGGCCGGTATACAGGCGGATCAAAACCAGCGTATCCTTCTCCCGATATTCCAGCACCCGATAGGTCAGCCTGGCCGATTTCACTCCTTTGCGTTGGGATTTTACCACAAAGACTTTGTTTTTTGCGGAGTCCTTCCACAGCAGATCCTGAAGATCTCCCGTTTCCTCCGGCTTTCCGTGTACAAGAGCCAGGTATTCTTTGAGGAACGCTCCGTTTTGAATGGAACGGGACAGCTCGGCGGCGGAAGGGCTGCTTCTGGCGTAGACCATCACACCGGAGACATTCCGGTCAAGCCGGTGAACGGTAAAAAACTCTCCGCCGAGCTGTGCCTTCAGCGCCTGCGGCACATCCTTCTCCGAATCCAAGCCGGTTGGCTTGATGCAGACGGCAACCCTGGCATCCTGATACAGTATTTCCACAAAAACACTCCCTTGAAATGATTCTTGAGCGCACCGGATCCGAAGGGATGCGGAAAAGGACGGATTCGGGACCGGATGACATGGGTATTTTACCATGTTTTCATCTTTTTGTCCAAAAGAATCCCCAAAAAACACCGTTTTTTCTGAACCGTTGCGCTTGCAACCATTGGATCCGGGCTGTATAATAGATACCCGGGAGGCGAATATATATGACGACGAAAGAGTATCAGGCGAAATCGCCTCTTGCGATTTTCCTGAGTTATTTCAAACGACATTGGAAGCTGTTCCTGCTGGATATCGGATGCTCCGTGCTGGTGGCTGCCGTGGATCTTTCCTTTCCCCTGGTGACCCGGAACGCTCTGTACACCATGCTGCCCAATCAGATGTACCGAACCTTCTTTACCGTAATCATTGCGTTCCTGCTTGCTTACATTCTTCGGGCAGGACTGACGTTTCTGGTGACCTACTACGGGCATACCTTCGGCATTCGGGTGGAGGCGGACATCCGGGCAGACCTGTTCCGGCATCTGCAGGAGATGAGTTTCGATTTCTATGACAGAAACCGGACCGGCCAGCTTATGAGCAGACTCACCTCTGACCTGTTTGAGCTGACGGAGCTTGCCCACCACGGACCGGAGGATCTGCTGACCTCGGCGGTAACCATCGTGGGCGCCCTTGCGGTGATGGGACGGATCTGCTGGCAGCTTGCCCTGATTGTGGGCATTCTGATCCCGATTTTCCTCATTGTGATCATTTCCATGCGCAACACCATGTCCCGGGTTTCCGAGACAGTGAAACAGAAAACAGGCCATATCAATTCGGAGATCGAGTCCAGCCTGTCCGGTATCCGCACGGCAAAGGCGTTTGCCAATGAGGAAGTAGAGTCCGCCCGTTTTACAGCGGCAAACAACGTTTTCAAGACCTCCAAGCGGGAATTTCACAAGGCCATGGGCAAGTTCTCCTCCTGCATGGAGCTGTTCCTCAGCAGCCTGAACGTGGTTGTCATCGGCGTCGGCGGATATATGATTATGAAAAACAGACTGGATTACCGGGATCTTGTGACCTTCAGCCTGTACATCGGCACATTTGTCAGCCCAATGCGTAAGCTGGCTTCCTTTTCGGAGATGTTTGCCAACGGCTTTGCCGGCCTGAACCGCTTTGTATCCGTGATGCGGATGGAGCCTACCGTTACGGACAAACCCGGTGCGGAAGACCTGAAGGATGTGAAGGGGGAGATCTGCGTGGATCACGTCTGCTTCACCTATGACGGCGATCTTCCGGTTCTCAACGATGTGAGCCTTCACGTCCATCCGGGAGAGACAGTTGCCATTGTCGGTCCCTCCGGCGGCGGAAAGAGCACTCTGTGCCAGCTCATTCCCCGGTTCTACGATGTTTCCTCCGGATCTATTTCCATTGACGGAAAGGATATCCGGCAGGTGACACAGAAGTCCATTCACCAGAACATTGGCATTGTTCAGCAGGATGTGTTCCTGTTTGCCGATACGATTTTCGAAAACATCCGCTACGGTGCACCGGATGCTACCCGGGAGCAGGTGATCGAGGCGGCGAAAAAGGCCGAGATTTACGACGATATCATGGCAATGCCCCATGGCTTTGACAGCTATGTGGGTGAACGCGGTACGCTCCTGTCCGGCGGTCAGAAGCAGCGGATCGCCATTGCCCGGATCTTCCTGAAAAATCCGCCGATCCTGATCCTGGACGAGGCTACCTCCGCGCTGGATTCCGTTACGGAATCCAGAATCCAGCGTGCCTTTGATGCCCTTTCGGTGGGAAGGACCACTCTGATCATTGCCCACAGACTCTCTACCATCCGTTCTGCCGGCAGAATCCTCTCCATTGCAGACGGTGTGATCACCGAGTGCGGAACCCATCAGGAGCTGCTGGAGGCAGGGGGAATCTATGCCAACCTGTACCACACGCAGAACAGTGAAGCGATGAACGGAGATGCATGATACGCTTTCGTCAATCACAATATATAATATAGAAATGGCCGGGAGCGTACATTCGTACACTCCCGGCTTTGAAATGTGGATTATTCTTTGCCGAAAAGCGGGGTTTCGATTTTTTTGTACAGCAGCAGGGTCAGTATGGAAACCACGGTACCCTTAATCAGATTCATGGGAGCCACGGCCAACAGAACAAAGGAGGACACGCCGGTGATATGGCTGTTGATGGCATTTCCTGCACCTACAATTGCCTCAATGGGCATTCCGAACAGTTCCGCAAATTTGGGGATCAGGTAGAGTGCGTTAAAGGCACTGCCGAAAACGGTCATGATCAGAGTTCCCGCGGCAAGGCCGGCCACGGCGCTCTTTTTGCTCTTGTGAAGGTGATACAGAATGGTGGCCGGAACCACAAAGGTGCAGCCAACCGCGAAGTTTGCGAAGTCACCGACAAAGGCGGTGGAAGTGCCTTTCATCAGCAGCTTCAGAAAGATCTTCAGAGCCTCGGTGACAACAGCAGCGGACGGTCCCAGATAAAAACCGGCGATGAGGACGGACAGCTCGGAGAAGTCCATCTTGTAGAATCCGGGAATCAGGAAGGGCAGGGGGAAGTCCAGCATATGCAGCACGGCGGAAATGGCAGCCGATACGCCGAGGATGGTCAGCCGCTTGGCAGGTCTGACCTTACGGGTGGCAGGAAGATACTTCTCTGCCAGCTTTGCCAGCAGGGAGATGGCGACGGCAACCCCGATGCAGACCAGAAGAAAAGAGAGATTGTTTTTTACCTGGATCCATAGTTCGTTCATTTTTCGATACCTCACATGAAAAATCACCCTGAGAATGCTCTCAGGGCGTATAAATTGAAGACAGCATGACACTGCCGACCTTCTTCCATCCAGACTATACTGTCGGTATCGGAATCACACCGATTCTGCGCAGATGCGCTCGCGGACTTTACCGCCGGTCGGGAATTTCACCCTGCCCTGAAGTTCCATATGAATTTACAATAGGGTAACACAGGAAGGCTGTCTTGTCAATCCCTGTTTTTTATGATACAATGACAGAGAATCGGAAGCTATCCGTTGGCCCCGCTGCCATTTCCCGGCATTTCAAAGGTCTGGATCCGGCCTTTGGCAGAGGTGTCGGTGATGTCGCCTCCGATGACCTGGTTTTTATAGATCAACAGGGTTGCATAGACGGGGGCAGAGGCATCGGGATAGTTGTTCACCTTGTAGACATACCGCATGACGGTTTTTCCGGCATAGTCCGTCAGATCGTAGCCCATCTTCTTTTGCAGGGCATTGTAACGGGAATAAACATCGGACGGGGTATCCGGGATCCGAACCTGACCGGATTCCGTCGGAGAAGCGGTGACATCCCAACCGTACCCTTTTAGAAAAGCGACACGATCGTCGTTGTTGGTTATGGAATTACTTGCCGTCTGAACGCTCTGCCCTCCCGGACTGCGGAAGAGAAGGCAGGCGGCAAGGATGATCCCGGCGACTGCCAGCAGAATGATCAACAGTTTCTTGGTGTTCAGTTTCGCAGTCATAAAAAGCATAAGATCCCTCCTGCTTGATTTCCGATGGTATAACGTATGGTGCCGGCAGGCGAGATAGAACGGAGGTAGCATGGAAAGGTTGGACAAATTCCTTGCCGACAGCGGTGCCGGCTCCCGCAGCCAGATCCGCCAGATCCTGAAATCCGGCAAAGTGTCGGTGGACGGCAGACCGATCAGGGACGGCAGCATGAAAATCGATCCTATGCTCCATAGGATCCTTTTGGACGGGAAGGCCATGTTGGGCAGGCGGAGGACGGTTCTCATGATGAACAAGCCGGCGGGCTATGTCACGGCGACGGAGGATCCTGTGGAAAAGACCGTGATGGAGCTGCTGCCGGAGGAGTACCGGCATCTGGATCTGAAACCTGTGGGAAGGCTTGATAAGGCTACGGAAGGACTGCTTCTGTTTACCAACGACGGAGATCTGCTGCACCATCTGATTTCTCCCAAAAAGGAGGTCCCTAAGATCTACTATGCAAGGCATGAGGGAACGGCGGGCAGGGAAGACGTGCTGGCCTTTGAAGCCGGTATCCTGCTCCGGGACGGCACCAGGTGCCTGCCTGCAGTGCTGACCCCTCTGGGCCCCGGAGAGAGCCTGGTGCAGGTATGCGAAGGAAAATACCATCAGGTCCGTCGAATGATGGCCTCCCGGGATCTGCCGGTGATATATCTGGAGCGCAGAAAAGAAGGATGCCTTTCCCTGGGGGAACTGCCCAGAGGAGCGGTCAGGGAGCTTTCCGGGGAGGAGATCGGAGCAATTTCCGGCCTGTAAAACAGCAAAATGACACAAAAAAACAGGTTCCCTTTCGACACATTGCTGTTTCTATGGGTATATTTCCTAAAATTTCAAACGAATTTTGCAATAAAATGTCAAAAGGTACTTGCAATATGTGCAAAATGTATGTATAATAGTGGCGTAATTTTATGGAATGTGCTTTTGTGCAAACGTTCCAAGGAGGATGTATTATGTCCAACAGTGTTTTTCAAAGCGTCATTGTTCAGTTGAAAGATATTTCGGATCGTACCTTCGGCGTGATTGACTCCGAGGGCCGGGTCGTATCCTGCACCAATGTGACTCTTTTAGGGGAACATTGGGTGGATGCCGCGATTACCGTGGCTTCCGCAGGGGATGCCATTGTAACCTGCGGACAAAAGACCTTTAAGGCGATGCTGAGCAACGCCAATTACTTCGAGTATGCGGTGTTCTGCTCCGGTGACGATGCCAATGCCCACAGCTTCTGCGCTTTGGCTCACATCGCCCTCAACGATGCCAAAGCCTTCTATGAGGAGAAGCACGATCGCCCCACTTTTGTGAAGAATATTATCATGGACAATATTCTTCCCGGCGATATTTACATCCGGGCCAAGGAACTGCACTTCACGACAGATGCACTCCGGGCTGTTTTCCTCGTGCGGCAGATCGGCCATGCAGAGGTGGCAGCCGTGGATATCCTCAGCAGCCAGCTTACCGACCGGCTGCAGGACTTTGTCCTCAATATCAATGAGAGTGACATCGCCGTGGTCAAACAGATCACGCCCAAGACCACCTCTGAGGATCTGGAGCGTATGGCCCAGGCCATGGCGGATACCCTGAAAAACGAGTTGTCCGTCAAGACCGTCATCGGTATCGGCACCATTGCGGAGCATCTTCGGGATCTGGCGGATTCCTACAAGGAAGCCCAGACGGCAATTGAGGTCGGCAAGGTGTTCGACACCGAAAAGACCATTATCAACTATGAGTATCTGGGCATCGGCCGTCTGATCTACCAGCTCCCCACCACCCTGTGCGAGATCTTCCTGACAGAGGTGTTCAAGAAGAACTCCATCGATTCCCTGGATCAGGAAACCCTCTTCACCATCAACAAGTTCTTTGAGAACAATCTGAACGTTTCCGAGACCTCCCGGAAGCTGTTTGTGCACCGGAATACTCTGGTGTACCGCCTGGAGAAAATCAAGAAGCTCACCGGCCTGGATCTTCGCCAGTTCGACCACGCCATTGTTTTCAAGGTCGCATTGATGGTCAGAAAATACCTGGATTCCCGGGAAATTCGCTGAATTTTCCTTTTTTCCAAGCCGTACTTTCGGGTACGGCTTGGTTTGCCGTCATACAGCATAGTGTTTACGATTTGTTTATTGACATATTAGTTACAATATGTTACAATTTGCCTATGCTTACTTGGAGTGTATACATATGATTGAATTTTCTGACGTAACCAAAAGTTATACCAAGGACACCCAGGCGCTCAAAGGTGTGTCGTTACAGATTGAGGACGGTGATTTCGCGTTTCTGGTGGGAACTTCCGGCTCCGGAAAGTCCACCATCATAAAAATCATTACCGGAGAGCTGAAACCTACCTCCGGCCATGTTCATGTGAACGGTTACTCGCTGGAGCGGATCCGCAGACGGGAGATTCCCTATCTGCGCCGGACCGTTGGCGTGGTATTTCAGGACTTCCGCCTGATCACCAATATGACTGTGTACAACAATGTTGCCTTTGCCATGCGGGTCATCGGTGCCAGGGAACGGGAGATCAGGGAAAGAGTGCCCTATGTGCTGGACCTTGTGGGCCTTTCGGGTATGGACAAGCGCCATCCCAACGAGCTTTCCGGCGGTGAGCAGCAGCGTCTGGCCATTGCCCGGGCCCTGGTGAACAATCCATCCACAATCATTGCAGACGAGCCTACGGGTAACCTGGACCCGGCAAGATCCCTGGAGATCATGGCGCTTCTGCAGGAGATCAACAATCTGGGTACGACTATGCTGGTGGTGACCCATGAAAAAGAGCTGGTGGAACGATTTAACCGGAGAGTAATTGTGATCGACAACGGACTGATTGTCGGCGACGGAATGGACGGGTATTTTCCTTATGAAGATCAATAATTTCGGATATCTGATAAAAGAAGGCCTGCGGGGCATTTTTCTTCACGGATTTATGTCTTTTGCGGCTGTGTGTGTTACGGTGGCCTGTCTGCTGATTGTGGGCACCTTCTCCGCGCTGATGTACAATATGAACATCATTGTGGAGGATCTGAACCAGACCAACGAAGTGATGGTCTACGTGGACGAAAGCCTTTCGGAAGCCAAAGCGAAAAGCGTCGGCACCCAGATTAACCGCATTGAAAACGTTCAGCGCTGTGATTTTATATCCCGGGAGGATGCGCTGAAGAAATTCATTGAGGACCATAACGAGAATGCAGCCTTTTCCGGTGTCCAGCCAGAGGATCTGCGCTATCGCTTCGTGGTGACACTGATCGACAACGCCGGCATGAAGGAGACCATTGCCCAAATCGAGACCATCTCCGGTGTTGCCAATATTTCCGCATCCTATGAAATGGCAGAAGGCTTTTCCACCATCCAGAAGATCCTGAATATGGCTACCGTTGTGGTTACGGCGGTGCTGCTGGTGGTGTCCCTGCTGATCATTTCCAACACGGTGAAGCTGGCCATGTATGACCGCCGGGATGAGATTGCCATTATGAAAATGGTTGGCGCAACCAACGGATTCATCCGCCTCCCGTTTATGGTGGAGGGCTTCCTGCTGGGAATCATCGCCGCAGCACTTGCCTTCGGACTGGAATGGGCAATCTACGATGGCGCGGTGCAGCAGATCGCAGCCGTGGATTCCCTGAAGCTGCTGGATTTCTGCCCCTTTACGGATATGCTCCATCAGATGATTCTGATTTTCGCATCTGCCGGTGTGTTTGTTGGCATTGTGGGTAGCTGGACCTCCATCCGGAAGTTTATGAATGTTTGATTTTAGGAGTACAAGATGAAAAAACGTAAGCTGTTGATTTCCATTTTTGCGGGCTTCATGGCATTTGTTATGCTGATGGGCCTTGTGGTTTCCCTGATCCCCAGGGCAAGCGCACTTTCTTCCAGCGAGATCCAGGACCAGATCGATGAGCTTCAGGAAAAGAGTGAGGAATATGCTGCTCAGCGGGAAGAACTGGAGGGCCAGTTGGCTTCCAACTATGAGGATATCAAAGGGATCGTTGCCGAGAAGGAAAACATAGAGAATCAGATCAATCTGATCTATAAGGAGATTGACAATCTGAACGAACTGATCTCCGCCTACAATACCCTGATCGCGGACAAGCAGGTGGAGCTGGATGCTGCGCAGCAGCGGTTTGATGACCTGAATTCCAAAAACAAGGAACGGGTTCGTGCGATGGAAGAAGAGGGGAACCTTTCCTATTGGTCCGTGCTGTTCAAGGCCAACAGCTTTTCCGATTTTCTGGACCGTCTGAATATGGTGCAGGAGATCGCCGCTGCGGATAACCGCCGAATCCGGGAGCTGGGAGAGGCTGCCGATGAGGTTGCCGAAGCCAAGCAGAGTCTGGCAGCAGAAAAGTCCTCCCTGGAAGGCTCCAAGCAGCAGCTTAAGGATTCCGAATCGCTGCTGGAGGAAAAGAAGATCGAAGCCCAGAATATGCTGGATCTTCTTCTGCAGCGTGAGGCGGAGTATATTGCGCACCTGAAGGAAGTGGAGGAAGCGGATGCCGCGCTGATCGATGAGATTGGTGCCCTGGAATACGAGTATTATCTGGCAAAGCAGCGGGAGTGGGAGGAGTATATGGCCACCATGACCACTGCGCCTACCCAGCCGGATTCTGAAACCGGTGGAAGCAGCGAAGGAGAAGACGGTGAGACATCCGATCCTCCCTATTATCCTCCCAGCGAGGAAGGCTGGATCGCCCCCTGCTATTACGTCATGGTGACGGATCCCTACGGCTGGCGGATTCACCCCATAGGCGGATATGAATCCTTCCACAGCGGCGTGGATCTTGCCGCGGCAGAGGGTACTCCCATCTACGCCGCCAGAAGCGGATATGTTACCACCTCTACTTACCACTGGAGCTTCGGAAACTATGTGACCATCAACCATGGAGACGGATATGCCAGCATGTATGCGCATCTGATGTATTCTGTAGTGTCAGATGGGGAATATGTATCACAGGGGCAGTTGATCGGATATATGGGCTCTACCGGCGAGTCTACGGGTCCCCACCTGCATTTCGTGATCTACTACAACGGTGCCACCGTGAACCCCATGGCATATATCTGATTTTTTCGCAATCCCACAGCCTTCCAATGGCTGTGGGACTGCTGTTATGAGGTGAAGCAATATGAAAAAGTTTGTGCGTGTGATTTCCTATGTTCTGGTTGCTCTGGTGGCTGCAGGTGCGGGTTTTTTTGGAGCAGCACGGGTGCGTGGCAACGACAGCACCGGATATTCCAAGCTGCAGGAGCTGGAGGATCTGATCGAAAGCCGGTTTATTGGTGAAAGCGACCGGACGGTGATGGAGGATGCAGCTGCCGAGGCCATGGTGGATTCCCTGGGGGACCGGTGGAGCTACTATATCACGGCGGAGGACTATGCCTCTTATGCAGAACAGATGGCCAATGAATATGTGGGCATCGGCGTGACGATTCAGAAAAAGGATGAGGATGTGGCCATCCGGGTCACCAAGGTCAATCCCGGCAGCCCTGCGGAAGAGGCAGGAATGCAGGTGAACGACTATATCATCCGGGTCAATGGGCTTTCTACCGAGGAACTGGGGATGGACAAAACCAAAAATCAGGTCCGTGGCCAGGAGGGCACTCAGGTGGAGATCACCGTTCTTCGGGATGGGGAAGAGCTGACCATGATGGTGACCAGAAGAAAGATCAAAACCGTTGTTGCCACCGCACAAATGCTGGAGGGACAGGTGGGCCTGATTACCATTGCCAATTTTGATACCCGCTGTGCGGAAGAGACAATTTCCTGCATTGACGATATGGTGTCCCAGGGGGCAAAGGCTCTGATTTTTGACGTTCGGAACAATCCAGGCGGATACAAGGATGAGCTTGTGAAGGTGCTGGATTACCTGCTGCCGGAGGGACCGCTGTTCCGCAGCGTGGATTATGCCGGCAGGGAAGGGCTGGACAGTTCCGATGCCGGCTTCCTGGATCTTCCGTTTGCGGTTCTGGTCAATGAGGATTCTTACTCCGCTGCCGAGTTTTTTGCAGCGGCGATCCGGGAATATGACGCCGGGTTTGTCGTTGGAGCCAAGACCTGCGGAAAAGGGTATTTCCAGAATACCTTCCGCCTTCAGGACGGCTCCGCGGTGGGCCTGTCCGTGGGGAAGTATTTTACCCCCAACGGCGTCAGTCTGGCCGGCATCGGCATAACACCGGACTATGAAGTGCCTGTGGATGAGGATACAGCCGTTGCCATCTATGCCGGAACACTTCCTGCCATGGAGGATATCCAGGTCCTGAAAGCCTTGGAGATAATAATATCCGAAAATAATCTTGACGAGTAGTTGAAAATACACTATAATTATTCAGTTAGTGAAAGAATGCTATTCAGAAAGGAATTTATCATATGGCAAAGGAAGTAAAAATCACAAGCCGTTATCTTCAGGAGCTGGAAAAAGAACTGAACTATCTGCAAACCACCCGTGAGAGGGAAGTCGCGGCCATGATCGCCGAGGCTCGCTCCTACGGTGACTTGTCCGAAAACTCCGAATATGACGCTGCAAAAAACGAGCAGGCCAAGCTGCAGGGTCGGATCGCAGAGATCAAGGATCTGCTTTCCCGTGCCATCATCATTGAAGATGAGAATGCTGCCTCCGGCAGAGCAAGCCTGGGCTGCACCGTGGTGGTTGAGGATGTCACCACCGGTGAGCAGAGCAAGTACCGGATCACCGGCGCCCAGGAAGCCAATCCCATGGAGAACCGCGTTTCCGAGCAGTCTCCCTTTGGCCGGGCAATTGTGGGCAAGGGCCCCGGAGAAACGTTCACTGTCAGCACTCCTTTCATGTCCTATGAGATGAGAGTTGTCAGCGTGACCCGTGAGGACTGAGTATGGCAAAATTTGTACCCCAGGCTGAAATGTCCTACAGTGACCAGGTGCAGGTCCGCAGGGATAAGCTGTTCAATCTTCAGGCAGAAGGTCTGGATCCCTTCCGGGAGACCAGATTTGTCTCCACGTCCGATTCTGCCACCATCAAGGGTCATTTTGAAGAGATGGAAGGGAATACTGTCTCCCTTGCCGGACGTCTGATGAGTAAGCGCGGCATGGGCAAGGTGGTTTTCTGTGACTTGCAGGACAACGCAGGCCGGATTCAGCTCTATGTGAAGATCGATGAGATGGAGGAAGCGGATTTCAACCGCTTCAAAAAGAATGACATCGGCGACATCGTGGGCGTGACCGGCGATGTGTTCCGTACCCAGAGAGGAGAAATCTCCGTCCGGGTGCATCAGGCAAAGCTGCTGAGCAAGGCGCTGCTGCCTCTGCCGGAGAAATTCCATGGTCTGACGGACCGGGAGATCCGCTATCGTCAGCGCTATGTGGATCTCATGGTCAACCCTGAGGTAAAGCGCAACTTCGTGATCCGCTCCCGGTTTATGAAGTATATGCGGAAGTATCTGGATGACCGGAACTATATGGAAGTGGAGACTCCCGTGCTGAATACCATTGCCGGCGGCGCTGCTGCCCGTCCTTTCATTACCCATCATAACACTCTGGACATCAATATGTATATGCGTATTGCCACCGAGCTTCCGCTGAAGCGGCTGATCATCGGCGGCATGGATCGTGTCTACGAGATTGGCCGCATTTTCCGCAACGAAGGCATGGATCCCAAGCATAACCCCGAGTTTACTACGGTGGAGCTGTATCAGGCTTACGCGGATTTCCATGATATGATGGATATTGCCGAGGGAATTATCTCCGGTGCAGCCAAGGAGATCCTGGGCACCTACGAAGTGGAGTGGATGGGTGAAAAGATCGATCTGACTCCCGCATGGAGACGCATGACCATGGTAGAAGCCGTCAAAGAGTATGTGGGTATCGACTTTGATGCCATTTCCGATGATGCAGAGGCCGTGGCTGCTGCAAAGGAGAAGGGCGTGGAACTGGCCGATGCGGCAGAAAAGACCTGGGGCAACGCGTTGTATGCCTGCTTTGACCAGAAAGTGGAAGAGCATCTGATTCAGCCCACATTTATTACCATGTACCCCGTGGAAGTCTCTCCGCTGACCAAACGAAGTCCGCTGGACCCCCGGCTTACGGAACGTTTTGAGCTGTTCGTCTGTCATAGTGAGCTGGCAAACGCCTACTCCGAGCTGAACGACCCGATTGATCAGCGTGCCCGCTTTATGAAACAAGTCGAGCAGCGTGAGCGCGGCGATGATGAGACAGAGATGCTGGATGAGGATTTCCTGAATGCAATGGAGTATGGTATGCCTCCTACGGGCGGCATGGGCATCGGCATTGACCGCGCGGTTATGCTTCTGACCGGTGCTGATACGATCCGCGAGGTGATCCTGTTCCCGACAATGAAGCCCCTCTCGGACTAAAAACCCATAAAAATCAGGTTTTGACAGCGTTTGCGGCGTTTTGTTAATCCAAAAAAATGTCGTAAAACGGGGGTTACGACAGATTTACGACAAATGACTTTTTGAGCATCGCTCGTCTTTTACGACAAATGCGTGTCGTAAATCACGAGAATCGTAAATTGTTAATCCAGTGGCTTCATTGTAACGGCTACATTGTAAATTGAATAAAAAA
>JAQXVF010000008.1 GCA_029224785.1 Bacillota bacterium | reverse complement strand
GTCTTTGCAAGAGGTATATTTTCTTTATTGTAGTCTTTCATTTTCTCTCCCTCCGGCCCTGCGGGCCACCTCCCTCATCAGAGGGAGGCGCTGGGGCGGTGCAAAATCGCAGATCGCACAGTACACAGAAAGGTGTATAGAAGTGCGCCCTTTATCCGTTCGACAATTTGGAATTTGTCTGGCAGCGGCACTTGCCTCTCCCTTTGGGAGAGGTGCCCCCACGCAGGGGGCGGAGAGGGCCCTCTCAGTCACGGCCAAGGCCGTGCCAGCTCCCCCAAAGGGGGAGCCAAGACCTCACCAAATTCAAATTGTCTAACAGTCTAACAACTAACATCGTAGGGACACCGCTCCTGCGGTGTCCGCGGACACCCGAGGACGGGTGTCCCTACACACGATTTCAACAGTTCGTCAAATTCCAATTTTTCGGTCCGTTTCATCATATCATACAGCTTCAATTGATACAAGAACAGCCACCGCAGAGCAAGCTACTGTGGATGTTAACTGGTTTATGAATACCCGCCGTTCTGACCGGGCGGCTTTCTGGCGTTGGCCGAAGCATCCAATCCCTGCGATATTCAAATCGTACACAGGTACAAATGGGAAACCATGACCTTCAACGTGTTTGAGATGGGAAATGAGGAAGCCGTTTCTCATGCTTTTCAGGTGTTAAGCGATGGCGGCGTGGTGCTGGAACCGATTCACCGCCTCCCGTGGAGCAACTGCTGTGCAACGGTGATTGACCGGTTTGGGGTGTGTTGGTGGATATCCATTTGAAGCATCCGCAGAAAAATCCTCCGTATGGTTCATCATACGGAGGATTCCTGGTTTTTCGGATATTGTTCCCTTGCCGGCGGATGGGTTTTTATTCCGCCTCCGGATGGATCCGTTCCTCCACCCGGGTCTTGTCGTAGACGAAGTTCTGGTATTTTTCCTCCGTCACCCGGTCGATATAGCTGTTTTCATAGGCGTACAGGATCTGGCTCAGCCGCCGGATCCGCAGCTTCCCGGCCTCCTCCACCACGCAGATGGGGGTGTAGTCATAGCCGGTGATTTTGGTCTGGCCCGTTCGGTTGTCCTTGGTGATCTCCAGCTCCAGCACCACGGAATACTCCGTTCCCGCGTGACTGCCGTCTCCGACAAAATCTCCCAGGCAGTACGCCGTAAATGCGCCGGTTTCCGGGTCGAATTTCATCTCCTGCACATAGTGGGAGTGGGTGCCGATGATGGCATTGGCTCCGTTTTCCCGCAGATAGCTTTCCAGGTCCTTCTGGGACTGGCTGATCTGGTCGTTGTACTCGCTGCCCCAGTGGACCAGGGCGATCACCACATCCGGATTTCCCGCCCGGACGTTTTTCATCACGGCGCTGATGCCGTCGTAATCGATCTTGCTGTAAGTAGAGGCATAATCCGTGTACAGCAGGTTGACGCAGTCCTCGCTGCCGGCAGGCAGACCCATGCCGTCCATGCCCTTGGTAAAGGCCACGAAGGCCACCTTCACCCCCCGGATGTCCATCAGGGTGTAGCCCCCGGTCTTCTGGAATTCCTGGCTGCTTTCAAACAATCCCACCGGCTCCAGACCTGCGGTGCGGACGCTCTGCAGGGTGTTGTTCATTCCCGTCAGGCCCTGGGCGATGGAATAGGAGTTGGCAAGCTGCACCATGTCCACCCCCGCCCGGCGCAGGGCCGTCAGAAGGGAAGCCGGCGCGGTCTGGGATTCTCCGCCGTAGGGTGCGCTGCCGACGGTGCCCTCCAGATTCAAAAGGGTCCAGTCCGCCCGGGAGATCACCGGCAGCACGTCCAGAAACAGGTCCGAAAAATCCATGCCCGCCCCACCGGCTTCTATGACCTTGTCCGTCACATTCAGATCCCCCAGGGCGGCAATGGTGATGACGGTCTCCGGTTCTATCACCGGCTCTGTCTCCTGTGTTTCCGTTTCGGCAGTTTCCGGCTGGGAAGAGACGGTCAGATTCTCCGCAGAGGGGGAATCCTCTCCCGGATGCTTCAGGGAGTAAATCAGTCCTGCGCACAGGGCGATCACCACCGCCGCACAAAGAAGGGCCATCACGGCATTTCTCCGCTGGCGCCTTGCCCGCTCTATCTGCTTTTTCCGGCGCTCCTGCCGGAGGGTCGTGATTCTATCTTCCAAAGCCGCCTGGCCTCCCGTATCCGTTAGTGGTTTTTTATTATACCGTTTTTTTCGTCAAAGCACAAGCCCCAAAGGAAAAATTCCTTGCAAACACCCCCGGTTTATGGTAAAATAAGGTGAAATTTTTCCCTGTTTTCGGAGTAGGAGGTGCTCATTATGCGAAAGGCGTTCCGGGTGATTCTGGTTTTTCTGTGCCTTGTTTCCCTCACACTTCCCGCCTTTGCCGCATCCTCTGCCCAATCCGTATCCGTGTATTCCACCGTAGGCACCGACGGAAGCTGCCTGGTCACCGTGAATATGACCCTGAATCTGGAAAACAAGCTCAGCGAGCTGCTGTTTCCCCTGCCTGCCGGCGCCTCGGATGTCTCCGTCAACGGCAGCTCCGCCCGGACCTTCAGCCGCAGCGGCGTCACCGTCATTTCCCTGGACAAGGCCCTTTCCGGCATGGTGGGCTCGGTGTCCGTCGGCATCCACTACCGGCTGTCCAATGTGCTGCAGGTGGACGAAAACGAAACCGTTACCGCACAGATCGATCTTTTGTCCGGCTTTTCCCTGCCGGTGGAGACCATGGAATTCACCGTCACCTTCCCCGGGGACATTGCCTTCCGGCCGAACTTCTTTGATACCTACCTGCAGGACAGCATGGAATCCAACCTGACCTATACCACTCAGGGTGCCACCCTCACCGGACAGGTGCTGGAGACCCTGAAGGACCACGACACCGTAAGAATCTTCCTGGAGGTCCCGGCAGAGCAGTTTCCCGAATCCCCCTATCTGCGGCACATCTCCCCCTGGACACAGATCGCCATGATGGTGTGCGCCGGTCTGGCCCTTTTGTACTGGCTGCTGCTGCTGCGGTGCCTGCCGGTGCTGCCCCAGCGGCAGACCACCGTCCCCGAAGCCATCACCGCCGGAGAGGTAGGCACCGTCCTGGCCGGCCAGGGAGCGTTTCTCCCCCTGATGGCAGTATCCTGGGCACAGATGGGCTACCTTCTCATCTGTTCCGACCGGAAGGGGAACATCCTTCTGAAAAAGCGCATGGACATGGGCAACGAGCGCAGCGCCCACGAAAACCGGATCTTCGCCGCCCTGTTCCGAAAGGGCAACACCGTGGACACCTCCAAGCGGCCCTTTGCCCTGCTCAGTGCCCGGGTCCTGCGGAGCCGGGACGCCGCCAGACGCCATTTCCGCCCCGGCACCGGCAGACGGGAGATTTACGGCTTCCTTTTCCTGGCAGTGGCCTTTTTCGGCGGTCTGTCCCTGGCAAGCCTCTGGTTTCTGACCGGCTTTGCCCGGATTCTCGGGAGTGTGGTCCTTTCTCTGTTCGGCCTGTTCTCCGGCTATCTGATCCAGCGGGGCATGGCCAGCCTGCTGCTGCACTACACGGACCGGAAGGTCCTTGCCCTTCTGTCCGTGGCTGCCTGGGTGGTGCTGGGTGCCCTTTCCGGGCAGATGGTTCTCTGTCTGGTCATCGCCGGAAGCCAGATGTTTGCCGGTCTCACCGGCCCTTACAGCGGCAGGCGCAACGCCACCGGCCGTCAGGCTGCGGCGGAGCTTCTGGGTCTGCGGCTGCACATTGTCCGAATGCACCGGAAGGATTCCGTCTCCCCCGACAACCCCGACTATTTCTATCAGCTTCTTCCCTTTGCCCTGGCGCTGGGCGTGGATGGTCCCTTTGCCCGGTGCTTTTCCGACCGGAACCTGCCGGACTGCACCTTCCTGCAGGTGGGAAGAACCGGACACCTGAACGCGGTGCAGTTCGCCTCCACCCTGCGGCAGACCGTTTCCGCCATGGACGAGCGCCGGAAAACCCTTGCATCCGAGCGGATCTTCGGCAGATGAATACCACATTCCGGACTGCGGATTTTCCGCAGTCCTTTTTTTCGTTTTCCATAACCCTTTTTTCGGGGCTTTTTGACTGCCAACCCTGCCAGCAGGCCCCTGTTTGCCTCTGTTTCGACGAAATTTTTCTTCCTGTTTCCTTACATTTTTACGTATCTGCCGAAAAAAACCCTTGCAGAGCCTCCTGGCGACAAATTGTGCTTGTTTTTTTTCTTCGCCTGTGTTACAATTTAGGGTGAGATATTATGCAGTTTTTTCTGCTTTTTTCCCGGATTTTCCCCTTCATTTCTCAGAAAGGAGCCATCCTATGTTATCATCTGCCTATGTTTGGGCCAAGATCCTCAACTACCTGGAAGACCGCTACGACGCCATCACCATCTCCACCTGGTTTGACGACGCGGAGGTGGTGGAGCTGACCGAGGAGCACCTGATTCTGTTCTCTCCTTCGGATTTCCGCCGGGAGCTGATCCGCAAGCGCTGTGTGGAGCCCATTCAGGATGCCCTGAAGACGCTGTTCAATTCCGACGCCAAATTCATCGTCTACGGTCCGGAGGAGCTGGAGGCCCACAACGAAAAGGGCAAGCCCCATACCTCCATGGACTTCAACCCCCAGTTCACCTTTGAAAATTTCGTGGTGGGTCCTTCCAACCGGTTTGCCCACGGCGCCTGTATTGCCGTTTCCAACACCCCCGGACAGGTCTACAACCCCCTGTTTATCTACGGTCCCGCCGGGGTGGGTAAGACCCACCTGCTGTACGCCATTGCCAACGGCATCCGCAAAACCAACCCCGAAGCAAAGATCGTCTATATCAAAGGAGACCAATTCACCAACGAGCTGATCGCCGCCATCCAGAGCGGTCGAAACGTGGAGTTTCGCAGCAAATACCGGGAGGCGGACCTGTTCCTCATCGACGATATCCAGTTCATCGCCGGCAAGGAATCCACCCAGGAGGAGTTCTTCCATACCTTCAATAAGCTCTATGAAGAGCACAAGCAGATCGTCATGACCTCCGACCGGAAGCCCAGCGATATGCTGACGCTGGAGGACCGGCTGAAAACCCGTTTCGAATGGGGTCTGCTGGCAGACATTCAGCCGCCGGACTATGAAACCCGGATGGCCATTCTGAAAAACAAATCCAAAAGCCTGGGACTGGACCTTTCCGACGATGTGTGCAACTACATCGCCATCAACATTACCTCCAACGTCCGGCTCATTGAGGGCACCGTGAAGAAGATCATGGCCTACCGGGACCTTTCCAATATGCCCCTGGATCTTCCCAATATTTCCCGGGCAATCTCCGATATGTTCAAAAACGAAGGCAGCGCCGTGCCCACTCCCAGTCTGATCATCAGCCAGGTCTGCAAATTCTACTCGGTGGATGAGACCGTCATGCGGGGGACCCTGAAGAACAAGAGCACCACGGAAGCCCGGCAGGTGGCCATTTACCTGATCCGGAAACTGACCACCCTGAGTCTGCCGGACATCGGCGCCGAGTTCAACCGGGACCACTCCACCATCCTCTATGCCATCCGCAAGGTGGAAGCCGCACTGAAAAAGGGAGACATGACCCTGCAGAACAACATCCGGGACATTACGGCCAATATCAATTCCTGCCTCTGATTTTTTCCACAGGTTCTTATTCTGTGGAGAAATTTCCCTGTGGATAACCCGGCTTTCCGTTTTTCCGCGTTCTCCCTGTGGAAAACTTCTTCTTTTTCACAGGTTCCCTGTGGAGAAAAAATCCTTGCCACACAAGGAGATTTCCCGGTTTTCCACATTGGTTTTCCCTATTACTGTTATTACTGCCAAAAAATTTATTTATTATATATTTTATCTATTTATTTAGAGGAAAAGGAGCGTTCCTATGCGATTCACCTGTGAAAAAAACACACTGGTTATGGGCCTGAACATCGCCGGCCGCACCGTGGCCGCAAAGAGCAGCCTTTCCGTTCTGGAAGGCATTCTGTGCCGGGCCGGTTCCGGACTGAGCCTCACCGGCTATAATATGGAGACCGCCATTACCTACCTCATCGATGCGGAGGTATCCGAGACCGGCGAGTGCATCCTGCCTGCCCGTCTCTTCGGAGACATCATCCGCCGTCTGCCGGAAGGTCCGGTGACGGTGGTGGTAGACGACAATTACAAGGTGTCCATCCGGGCAGGGTATGCCTCCTTCAGCATCTCCGCCGAAAGCGCCGACGATTACCCCGTCCTGCCGGACGTTACCGAGGGAAAAAGCATCCGCATCCCCCAGAAGGCGCTGAAGGAAATGATCTCCGGCACCATCTTCGCCGTGTCGGAAAATCAGGGAAGACCCATCCATACCGGCGTGAAATTTGAGGTGGAAAATGACCGGATCTCCGCCATCGCCGTGGACGGCTTCCGTCTGGCCCGGCGGACCTACCATCCGGAGGAGCCGCTGCAGCGGAACGTCAGCTTCGTGGTACCGGCTGCCGGATTGAAGGAAGTGGAAAAGATCCTGCAGGACAGCGACGAAAACGCGGCCTTTACCCTGGGCAGCAAGCACATCCTGTTCCAGTTCGGCCCGGCGACTCTGATCTGCCGGCTGCTGGAAGGGGAATTTCTGGACTGGAGACGGGTGGTTCCCACCAACTGTCCCATCCGTCTGGTGGCAAGTGTGTCCGATCTGGCGTCCTCCATTGAGCGTGTGGGACTGATCGTGTCCGAAAAATATAAGAGCCCGGTGCGCTGCGTCTTTTCCGACCAGCAGGTGCTGATGCGGACCAACACCACCATCGGCGTGGCCGAGGACCGGTGCAGCCTGGCCGGCAACGGCAAGGAGCTGGAGATCGGCTTCAATGTCCACTATTTCTCCGATGCTCTGAAGGCCATTCCCGGGGAAGAGGTGGTGCTGGAGCTGACCAACGGCCTTTCTCCCATCGTCATGACTCCGGTGGATGACAAATACGACTTCTCCTACATGATCCTGCCGGTGCGGATCAAAAACGGCTGAGGAGGAAGACCATGAAGGTAGTCGTGCGGAAAAAAGACGGGGACGGAAGAATCCCCGTAGTCATCGGAACCGAATTTATCAAGCTGGAAGCGGCGATGAAGCTGGCCAACGCGGTGCCCAGCGGCGGCATCGCCAAGACGCTGATCCAGGAAGGCCAGGTCACGGTCAACGGGGAAGTGTGCACCATGCGGGGAAAGAAGCTGCACCCCGGCGACACCTTCTCCTGCCTGGGCGGACAGTACCTCATTACCATCCATGCAGCTCCGTAAGATCCGGCTGGAGGGCTTCCGGAATTATGACCGGATGGAAGCGGAGTTTGCGCCGGGCGTGAATCTGATCGTGGGCAGAAATGCCCAGGGAAAGACCAATCTGCTGGAAGCCATCGGCTATCTGGGAAGCGGAAAGAGCTTCCGTGCCCAGAAAACCGGGGAAATGGTTGGGTTTTCCGCGGAGTTTGCGGATCTGGAAGGATGGGTCGCTGCCGAAGGCAGGGAACAGACCCTGCGCTGGGTGCTGTTTTCCGGATCCCGGCCCCGGCAGATCTACCGCAACGGGGTGAAAAAGAAGACCGCCGGGGAGGTTGCCGGTGTGCTGCCTACGGTGCTGTTCTGCCCGGAGGATCTGCAGATGCTCAAGGGAGGCTCCGCCCCCCGGCGGCGGTTTGCGGACAATGCCCTGTGCCAGCTCCGGCCCAACTATGACGGCGCCCTGGCGGAATACGGGCGGATCCTGGAAACCAAGCAGCGGATCCTGAAGGACTGCCGGGACAATCCCGCCGTGGCGGAGATCCTGCCGGAGTACAACCGGCGGCTGTGCCAGGTGGGGGCATTGCTGATTTCCTACCGGGCGCGGTTTTTCCGGTCTCTGGAAGAGGCGGCAGGGAAATACCACCACCGGTTTTCCGGGGGTAGGGAGGCATTTTCGCTGGAGTACCGGACGGTATCCACGGTGGAAGATCCCTTTGCCCCGGTACAGAAGCTGACGGAGGAGCTGGAAACCCACCTTTCCCTTCACAGCCGGGGGGAGATGGAATCGGGTCAGTGCCTCACCGGACCTCACCGGGATGATTTCACCATCCGGCTTTCCGGGGTGGATCTGAAGGCCTACGGCTCCCAGGGGCAGACAAGAACCGCCACCATCAGCCTGAAGCTGGCCCAGCGGGAGCTGATGGCCAGGCAGTTCGGGGAAGAGCCGGTGCTGCTGCTGGATGATGTGCTGTCGGAGCTGGATGCGGGACGGCAGGATTTTGTGCTGAATCAGATCGAGACCGGTCAGGTGTTCATCACCTGCTGCGAGCCGGGAAGATTTACCAAACTGGGAAAGACCATAGAGATAGAAAACGGTGCCGTTCGCCCAGTCGAATGACACCGAAGGGTACGGATGCAACCCATGGGAGAAACTCTTCGTAAGGAGTATATTATGTCAGAAGAATTGAAAGTACAAGAGGAATACGGTGCCAACCAGATCCAGGTGCTGGAGGGATTGGAAGCCGTGCGGAAGCGCCCCGGTATGTATATCGGCTCCACCTCCGCCTCCGGCCTGCACCACCTGGTTTATGAGATCGTGGACAACGCCATCGACGAGGCCCTGGCAGGATACTGCAGGCATATCACCGTCACCATCAACCCCGGAAATTCCATCACCGTCACCGATGACGGCCGCGGAATCCCCGTGGACATCCAGCCCCAGACCGGAAGACCGGCTCTGGAAGTGGTGTACACCGTGCTGCATGCCGGCGGCAAGTTCGGCGGCGGCGGCTACAAGGTGTCCGGCGGCCTTCACGGCGTGGGCGCCTCCGTGGTCAATGCCCTGTCCCAGTGGCTCCGGGTTCGGGTCCACAAAAACGGCAGCATTTACGAGATGAAATTCTCCCGGGGCAGCATTACCCAGGAAATGAAGATCGTGGGAACAACCGACAAAACCGGTACGGAGGTTACCTTCCAGCCCGATCCGGAGATGTTTGACACCCTGGTCTATGACTATGACATCCTCCACACCCGGATGCGGGAGGAGGCCTTCCTGAATGCCGGTTTGCGCATCACCATCACCGATGCCCGGGAGGAAACCCCCGTTTCCGACACCATGTGCTATGAAGGCGGCATCCGGGAGTTCGCCGTGTGGTGCAACCGGAACAAGACCGCCATCCACGACGATGTGATCTATATGAGCGGCAGTAAGGGCGACGCTTCTGCGGAGATCGCCGTGCAGTATAACGACGGCTACAATGAATTTCTGCTGTCCTTTGCCAACGATGTCCACACCCCGGAGGGCGGTATGCACGAGACCGGCTTCAAAACGGCCCTGACCCGTGTGCTCAATGCCTACGGCGTGAAAAACGGCATTATTAAGGGGGAGGAAAAAGTCTCCGGCGAGGACTGCCGGGAAGGCATCACCGCCATCATCTCCGTGAAGCTGACGGACGCCCAGTTCGAAGGACAGACCAAGGCCAAGCTGGGCAACGCCTATATCCGCACCCTGGTGGACAGCATCGTGTCCGAGCAGCTTGCCGTCTACTTTGAAGAGCATCCCAAAACCGCAAAAATCGTGCTGGAAAAGGCCATGATGGCCAACCGTGCCCGGGAAGCCGCCCGGAAAGCCCGGGATTCCATCCGCCGCAAGACCGCTCTGGGCGGCGCTGCCATGCCCGACAAGCTCCGGGACTGCAACGAAAGCGACCCCACCCTCACCGAGATTTACATCGTGGAGGGTGACTCCGCAGGCGGCTCCGCCACCCAGGGACGGGACTCCCGGTTCCAGGCCATCCTTCCCCTGTGGGGCAAGATGCTGAACGTGGAAAAGGCCCGGGAGGACAAGGTCATCGGCAACGACAAGCTCCAGCCCGTCATCACGGCTCTGGGTGCCGGCATCGGTCAGGATTTTGACATTTCCAAGCTCCGCTACCACAAGGTGGTCATCATGGCCGATGCGGACGTGGACGGCGCCCATATCCGTACCCTGCTGCTGACCTTCTTCTTCCGGTTCATGCGGCCGCTCATCGAGCAGGGCTATGTGTATTCCGCCGTGCCTCCGCTGTTCAAGCTGACCCGGGGCAAGACCGTCAGAGTCGCCTACTCCGACGCGGAGCGGGACCGGATCTCCGAGGAGATGCGGGGCGGCAACCCCAATGTGAACGTGGTCATCAACCGGTACAAGGGCCTCGGTGAGATGGACCCGGAGGAGCTGTGGGAGACCACCATGGATCCCGAACGGCGGACCTTGCGGCGGATTGAGCTGGAGGATGCCGTCCGGGCCGACGAGATCTTCACCCTGCTGATGGGCGAAAAGGTGGAGCCCCGCCGGGATTATATCGAGGAAAACGCCAAATTCGCGGAGAATCTCGACTATTAACGCAATCCGAATGACAGACTTCCTAAGGAGGGAAAGACTTGGCAACCCATAGAAAAGACTATAAGCCGGAAGATATCATGTACCCGGACCAGACCATTGTATCTTCCGAGCTGGTTCATGAAATGAAGCAAAGCTACATCGAGTATGCCATGTCCGTCATTGTCGGACGTGCGCTGCCCGATGTGAGAGACGGACTGAAGCCCGTCCACCGGCGGATCCTCTACGCCATGTACGAGGATAATCTGACCTACGACCGCCCCGTGCGCAAATGCGCCACCGCCGTGGGCGATGTGCTGGGCCGGTACCATCCCCACGGAGATGCCTCCGTCTACGATGCCCTGGTGCGGCTGGCACAGCCCTTCTCCATGCGGCATACCCTGGTGGACGGTCACGGAAACTTCGGTTCCGTGGACGGCGATCCCCCTGCGGCCTACCGTTACACGGAAGCCCGGATGAGCAAAATCGCCAACGAAATGCTCCGGGACATCGAAAAGGACACGGTGGACTGGGATCCCAACTTCGACGAGACCCGGAAAGAGCCCCGGGTGCTGCCCAGCCGGTTTCCCAATCTGCTGGTCAACGGTTCCTCCGGCATTGCCGTGGGCATGGCCACCAACATCCCGCCCCATAATCTGACGGAGGTCATCAACGCCTGCATCTGCGTGCTGGACGACCCGGAGGCGACGCTGGCGGATCTGATGCAGTATATCACCGGGCCGGATTTTCCCACCCGGGGCATTATCCTGGGCCGTGCCGGCATCCGGGCGGCCTACGCCACCGGTAAGGGACGGCTGACCCTCCGGGCCAGGACCCATTTTGAAGAATTCGGCCAGAACCGGACCCGGATCATCGTCACCGAGATTCCCTACCAGGTGAACAAGCGGATGATGATCAAAAACATGGCCGATCAGGTCAACGACAAGCGGCTGGAGGGGATCTCCGACATCCGGGACGAGTCCGACCGCAATGGTATGCGGGTGGTCATCGAGCTGAAGCGGGAGGCGAACCCCCAGATCGTGCTGAACCACCTGTTCGCCCAGACCCAGCTTCAGACCACCTTCGCCATCAACATGATCGCTCTGGTGAAAGATCAGCACCAGCCCAAGGTCCTGTCCCTGCGGGAAATTCTGGACGAATACCTGACCTTCCAGGAGGAAATCATCGTCCGCAGGACCAAATTCGACCTGCGCAAGGCTCTGGAACGGGAGCACCTGCTGCAGGGTCTGCTGATCGCCCAGGAAAATATCGATGAAGTCATCCATATCATCCGGTCCTCCTATGATAAGGCAAAGGAGAACCTGATGGAGCGGTTCAGCCTTTCCGACGTTCAGGCCCAGGCCATCCTGGATATGCAGCTCAAGCGGCTGCAGGGGCTGGAGCGGGAGAAGCTGGAGGCGGAATATCAGGAACTGGAAGAGAAGATTGCCTATTTCCGCCGGATTCTGTCCGAGCCGGAGCTGGTCAAGAGCATTCTGAAGGAGGAGCTCACCGCCATCCGGGACAAGTACGGCAATGACCGTATGACCGAGATCCAGGACGTGGAGGACGAGATCGACATCGAGGATCTGATCGAGGAGGAGGACTGCGCCTTCACCCTGTCCAGCCACGGCTACATCAAGCGGATGCCCGTGGACACCTACCGGACCCAGAGCCGGGGCGGCCGGGGCGTCAATGCCCAGAATCTGAAGGAAGAGGACTACGTCAAGAGCCTGAACATCGCTTCCACCCATGACCACATCCTGTTCTTCACCGACAACGGCAAGGTACACCACCGGAAGGGCTATCAGATCCCCGAGGCCGGCAGAACCGCCCGGGGTACGGCCATCGTCAACATCCTGCCCCTGGATCCCGGGGAGGAGGTCACGGCCATGGTGGTGACCCGGGAGTTTGACGAAAACGAGTTCCTGGTGATGGTCACCCGGAACGGCACCGTCAAGCGGATTCCCTTCGTCGCCCTGTCCACCCGGAGAAAGACCGGCATCCGGGCCATCACCCTGGATGAGGGAGACCACCTGATCAACGTGATGCGCACCGGCGGAAAGGATGAGATCATCCTGGCCACCGCCAACGGCATGGCCATCTGCTTCAACGAGAACGACGTCCGGCCCATGGGCCGGGATGCCGCCGGTGTCCGGGGCATCTCCCTCACCGGAGACGACTATGTGGTGGGCGCCGAGAAAGTGGAAGAGGGCAAGACCCTGCTGACCGTCACCGAAAACGGCTACGGCAAGCGCACCGAGCTTTCCGAGTACCTGCGCACCGGCCCCAACGGGGAGAAGGTCCCCCAGAACCGGGGCGGCAAGGGCCTGAAGAACTACAACATCACCGCCAAGACCGGCAAGGTGGCCGGTTGCCGTGTGGTGGGTGAAAACGATGACGTGATGCTCATCGAAAACGGCGGCGTCATCATCCGCACCCCCGCCTCCTCCATCAACGTGTACAAGCGGGATGTCCAGGGCGTCATCGTCATGCGCATCGAAGAGGGCAGCAAAGTGGTGTCCCTGGAGCGCGTGGAGCAGGAAGAGGAGACGGAAAACCCGTGAAAACCGTAACACTGTACACCGACGGTGCCTGCTCCGGCAATCCCGGCCCCGGAGGCTGGGGCGCCATCCTGGAGTATCAGGGCAGAGAAATGGAGCTGTCCGGCGGCCAGGAGAACACCACCAACAACCGGATGGAGCTGACGGCGGTGATCCAGGGACTGAAACGGCTGAAGGAGCCATGCATTGTGGAGCTGTATTCCGACAGCAAATACGTCATCGACGCCCTGCAGAAGGGCTGGGCCCAGGGCTGGAAGAAGCGGGGGTGGATCAAATCCGACAAAAAGCCTGCCCTGAATCCGGATCTGTGGGAGGAGCTGCTGGAACTGACCTGCCTGCACACGGTCCGCTGCCACTGGGTCAAGGGCCACGGGGACAACCCGAAAAACAATCGCTGCGACGAGATGGCGGTGGAGCAGTGGAAGCGGCTGCGGCAGCAGCCGTAGTCCCGCTCTGCCCGAAATCCATCCGATAAGAGAAAGGAGACGTGCCTTTGCAGGATTTCCGAAAAGAACTGAACCGAAATATGCTGACGGCGTGGACCGTCATCGCCGCCGTGCTGGCGGTATCCTACTTCGGAGAGACGCTGAAGGGGGAGCGGACCCTGTGCTACTATGTTGTGTTTCTGACCGTCACCCTGATCCCTCTGGGGCTCTGCGCGCTGCTGTACAAGATAGACTGGAAGCGGAGCCGGTTTCCCATCTTTGCCGCCATCGGATATTTTGTCATGTACACCTTTGTTCTTTTCACCGGAAGGACCAGCATGGTGTACACCTACATTCTGCCCCTGCTGTCCTTCTTCATCATGCTCCATGAGCCGAAAGTGGTGGTGGGGCTGGGTGCTGCGACCCTGGCGGTGAATGCCCTGAGCATCAGCCACCGGGTGATGGCCGGGGAGATCACCGTGCAGAACAGCAGAGATGTGGAAATCCAGATCGCTCTGCTTTTGCTGTGTTTTTTGGGGACCTATGTCTCCTCCCGGCTGTTTGAGCGGATCATCCGGCGGAATGAGGACTACATGAACACGGTGATCCGCCAGTCGGAGATGATCCTGTCCCAGCAGAAGGACGTCCAGATTATGAGCAGTCTGGCCCGGGAGGATGTGCTGACGGGTGTGGGCAACCGGCTGTTCTTTGAAGAGAGAATGAAGGAGCTTTCTGCCGGCCAGGGGAACACAGGGGTAATCTACTGCGATATCAACGGCCTGAAATACCAAAACGACCACGAGGGCCACGACGCAGGGGACGCGCTGCTGCGGAATTTCGGGGACCTGATGCGGTTCCACTTCCGCGGCTCGGACTGCTTCCGCATCAGCGGTGACGAATTTGTGGTGCTGATGCCGGGGATCGGCAGGGAAGCCTTTGAGGGCCGGGCCGGCCGGTTCCGCAACGCGGCCTGGAAGAAGGAGCCGCCTATGGCCTCGGTGGGATGGAGCTACGGCCCGGATCCGGCGGAGGCAGTGAAGAACGCCGAGGCTATGATGTACCGGGACAAGCAGCGGTTTTACGACCGGTTCCCAAAATACAAGAGATAAAAAACCTCCCATTATAACGGCGGGGTTCGTAAAACAGTTGACAGCCACCGTAGTTTGCACTGCGGTGGCTGTTCTTGTATTCTGTCCCGTTATGTGATAATATGGAAGCAAACAGATCGATAAATCGAAATTTGATGAGGTGAAAAGGAATGCGGATAGAGACGAATCGTTTAGTAATTCGGGACTTAGAAAGAAATGATGAAAAAAGACTGCAAGAAATTGTCTGGCAGAAAAATGTTGTCCGGTTTATGAAAGATTGGTCTGAAAACAGTTCTGTTCCAGGGCGGCTGCAAGGCTATATTGAGTGGCATCAGACGCAGAAAGAGTCGACAGATGTATTTGAGAATAAGCGCTATGCAATCACACTGAAAGAAAACGATTTCTTCATAGGAATCGTTGGCATGGGGCTGGAAGATACACTTAATGAAGTCGAGTTTGCCTACTTCATCGATGAAAAATTCCAAGGAAATGGATATGCCACAGAATCTTTGATGGCACTATTTGATTGGTGCATGGCAGTATCTGAGTTACCTTATATGATATTGACGATTGATTGCGCAAATATGGCATCTTGCGCAGTAGCAGAACGGGCAGGCTTTCAGCTATTTGAAAAGAGATATCCAATCAATCATAAACAGCCAAACATGGAAAGTGATTGTTATTACTACTATAGAAAATATCGGAAAAATCAAAGCGCACATTGACATCTTCCAGTTTGCCGAACAGATACTAAGGGCGCACTTCTATACGGGTATGTTCTCCGTATGTGCATTCCGTGTTCCTCTATTCCAAGCAAGGATGTCTCCTTGCGTCGCTTTGCGACTATCCTGCATATGAAAAACGGCGTGACCGCTTTCGTCACGCCGTTTTAACTGTCTTATGAACACCGCACTTTACACAGGGGAGGCTTTTTTTCAAAACTGGTATGATTTCCGGAACAGGGCAGGCAGGGGGAACGACCATCCAAAGATCAAAGCCGTTTTCAACCCCCGGGGCCTTTCTTACTCGGTTCCGCTGAGGAGCTTCGCCAGGGCGGAGTCTCCGTCCAGAATGATGGTCTTTTCGCTGCCGGTGAGGCTCTGCTTCAGGGCATCCAGGGCCAGGGTGAACTCGTAGAAGTCCTTCTTGTCCTGGCTGTCGTAGGCCTCCGCCAGCATCCGCATATACTCTGCCTCGCCTTCCGCCTCCAGCTTGGCAGCTTCCGCCTTGGCGTTGGAGACGATGATGTTCACCTGCTTATCCACATCGTTGCGGATGATGGAGGATTCGTAGTTGCCGTCGGCGGTGAATTTTTCCGCCATCTGGTTCCGCTCGGAGATCATCCGGGAGAACACGGCGTTCAGGTTGGATTCCGGCAGATCGAACTGCTTGATCTTCACATCCACCACGTTGATGCCGTAGGTCTGGGCCAGAGCGTCCACGCTGGTGGCGATGCCGTTGTAGATGGTGTTCCGGTTGGCGCCGTCTTCCATGTTGATGATGTCCTTCTGGGCCAGGGTGCCCATGGCATTTTTCAGAGCGTTGTAGGTCAGGGCATCCAGACGCTGCTCGGCCACGGTGTCGTTGCCCAGGGTCTGGTAGAACCGCAGGGGATCGGAGATCTGCCACAGAATGTAGCAGTCCACGGTCATGTTCTGCTTATCGGAGGTCAGCACCTCGGAAGGGGGAATGTCGTAGAGCTTGGTGGCCTTGGAGAAGTACTTCACCGAGTCCACAAAGGGCACCTTGAAGTGCAGGCCGGCCTCGGAGGTGGTGCTGATGATCTTGGAGAACCGCACCACGCAGGCGTATTCATTTTCCCGGACGGTGTACAGGCCGGAGGTGATCACCACCACTGCCACCAGAAGAATCAGAATCAGGGCAATTTTCTTTTTCATATCAGTTGGTACCTCCCTCAATCAGGGTTTCCAGAGGCAGCAGCATCTCCACATTGCTGCCGTCGGAGGCGGTGTTGATGAACACCTTCACACCGGGCAGGACCTGGGAAATGGCCTCATAATACATACGGGTTTTGGTGATTTCCGGATTCAGGCGGTACTGCTCGTACATGGCGTTGAACATGGCCACCTGCTCGATGGCTTCGTTAATCCGGTTCTGCTTCAGGTATTCCGCGTTCTGGATCAGCTTGTCGGCCTGGGCCTGGGCGTCGGGCAGCTTGGCGTTCTGATAGGCCTTGGCGTCGTTGACCACGGTCTCTGCCTTCTGCTTGGCGGTCTCCACGGCCTTGAAGGCCTCAATGACCTCCTGGGTGGGGGGTTCGGAATCCTGGATCTTCACGTCCACCAGGGAAAGACCGATCTTGTACTCCTCCAGGATCTGGGTTACCAGGTCCCGGACCTGCATCTGGATGTTCTGCTTGCCGTCGGTGAGCACGCTGTCCACGGTGGAGGAGCCTACCACATTGCGCACCTGGCTCTGAATCAGGTTCTTCAGCACCAGCTCGGGGCTGTCGGAGGCGTACAGGTAGGCCACCGGGTCGGAGATCTTATACTCCACGAAGAAATCCACATTGACGATGTTGTAGTCGCCGGTGATCATCATGGACTCCGAGGCGTTGGTGTAGCCGTAGTTGTCCCGGTAGTTGTCGGTGGTGTAGCCGATCTCGATCTTCTGATAGACGTTGACATCCACCTTCTGGACCTTCTGGATGCCGAAGGGGAGCTTGAAGTGGACGCCGGCGTCGGTGACGTCGGTGACCTTGCCGAAGGTGGTGACCACGGCCTGCTGCTTGTCGTTGACGGTGTAGTAGCAGGAGGATCCGGCGGCCAGCACCAGAATCAGGACTACGGCCAGCACCAGAATCCGGCGAACCTTCTTCAGTGCGCCGCTGCCGGGCTTTTTCGGGGCGCCGTCATAGGATGTGCCGCCGCCCTGGTTGAAGGAAAAGTTGTATTCCATTTTCAGGTCTCCTTTTTAGATGGTATTGAGTAATGCCTCTGCTTCTGCACGAAGGGAGGCGCTGGCCCAGGCAAGCAGCATCACCTGCAGCACCCGGGCAACCCGGTCTTTGGCGCCTGGGGCAGGCTCGGCGTAGTTTGCCAGTTCCTTTTCGATGAGTTCAGGCCAGGAATCGGACGCCTCGCGGACCTCCACGCGGCTGACCAGCCGGACGAACATGGTGTACAGATCCGAATCGTCGATCAGGTCGTCACTTTCGTCGTCCAGGTGACCGTTGACATAGGTCAGCAGACCGCAGATCCGTTCCATGGGCAGGGCATTTTTCAGAGCGTTGATGTTCAGAATCCGGCAAAGCTGGCGTTTGGAGTACCGTTTTGCCGCCGGGGGAGAGAGAAAGCCCCGCTTCACCCAGTTCTGGACCATATACGGCTCCAGACCGGTGATGGTCACCACCTGGGAACGGGTCATGCCTCCGGCCAGGAACAGGGAATCCAGCATCTGGTCGATGTGGAGAAGATCCTGCGCCGTGCCGGTAAGTACCGTACCGGGAATGGCTCTGTTCACGAATCACACCTCCTTTTCATGTGATGATATGATAATAACATACAATCATGTGATTGTCAATAGATATTTTATAATTTTTTTGAAGACAGAAAGAAGGAAATTTTCGTTATCCACAGGGTAGAAGGAAGCGATTTACAAAATTCTTTTGCGGCAGCCGGAAGATTTCTCTTTACGAACCCGAAAAAATATAGTACAATTGGTGGCAGAAAAAAGGGGGTGCGGTCATGCGGTGTATGCGATGCGGGGAAGAGATCCAGGCCGGCGCGGCTTTTTGCCCGAGATGCCTGGAGGAAATGGAGAAATTCCCCGTAAAACCCGGAACCCCCGTGATCCTTCCGCCTCCCCCCAAGCCGGTGCAGAAGACTGCAACCCGGGTTCGGCGGCCGGAGGAGGAAATCCGTGCCCTGCGGCGGTGGGTGAAACTGCTGCTGGCTGCGGTGGCGGTTCTGCTGGCGGCTCTGACCGTGGTGACGGTTCTGCTGGTGAAATGCCGGAAGAAGGGAATGGAAACCGTTCCCATTGGCAAGAATTACTCCACCACGGAGGAGACCAAGACGCCGGGGAAGGGCTCGGTTGCGGGATAAGAGAGGAATGTTTCACGTGAAACATTCCTGTGCAACTCCGAAAGAGAAAGGAAGAGAGAATATGGCAATGACCCTTGCGGTGGTGAACCAGAAGGGCGGCGTAGGAAAGACCACCTCCGCCGTGAATCTGACCGCAGCCCTGTGGGATATGGGCGTGAAGGTGCTGCTGTGCGATTTTGATCCCCAGGCCAACGCAACCTCAGGCATGGGTGTGGAGAAGAAAAAAACCGGAAAAAGCGTGTACGACGTGATTATCAACGGAGAAAACACGGAGGAAGTCATTGTGGAGACTCCCTACGGCCATGTGCTGCCGGCCTCTGCGGACCTGGCGGGCGCTGCCGTGGAGCTGCTGACGGTGCTGGATCCTCAGCATCAGCTTGAAAAGGCACTGGACCGGGTGAAGGACCGGTATGATCTGATCCTGATTGACTGCCCGCCGTCTCTGGAAATGCTGACGCTGAATGCCTTAGCGGCGGCGGATCAGATCCTGGTGCCGGTGCAGTGCGAGTATTATGCACTGGAGGGACTGTCGGATCTCATGTCCACCCTGCGGATGGTGAAAAAGCGGGTGAACCCCCGGCTGGAGATCTTCGGCGTGGCCCTGACCATGTTTGACGGACGGACCAACTTCTCTGCCCAGGTGGCACAGGAGGTCCGCAGACACTTCCCGGGGAAAGTGTTCACAACGGTGATCCCGAGGAACATCCGTCTGGCGGAGGCCCCCAGCCACGGTCTGCCGGTGACGGCCTACGACCGCATCAGCCGGGGAGCCACGGCGTACCGGGCTATGGCGGAGGAGATCCGCCAGAAGCTGGCGGAAAACGGAAAGAGGTGAGAAGATGGCATCACAGAAAGGCTTGGGAAAAGGTCTGGGCGCTCTGTTGGGAGATTACATGGAAGAACCGGCGGAGAAAAGCCCCTATCAGACCATGCCCATCCACAAAATAGAACCCAACGCCCATCAGCCCCGATCAGACTTTGACGAGGAAGAGCTGGAGGCTCTGGCGGAGTCCATCTCCGTCCACGGCATCCTCCAGCCCCTGACGGTGCGGAAGCTGCCCTCCGGCTACTATCAGATCATCGCCGGCGAGCGACGCTGGCGGGCTGCCAGAAAGGCCGGTCTGTCGGAGGTGCCCGTGGTGGTGGTGGAGGCGGACGATCGGAAGGCCATGGAACTGGCCCTTATCGAAAACCTTCAGCGCCAGGACCTGAATCCGGTGGAAGAGGCGATGGGTTACCAGACCCTCATCGGGGAATACGGTCTGACACAGGAGGAAGCCGCCAAACAGGTGGGAAAATCCCGTCCGACGGTGACAAACGCCCTGCGGCTGCTGGCTCTGTGCCCCGATGCGCTGGAAAAACTGAGAAAAGGGGATCTGACGCCGGGCCATGCCCGGGCGATCCTGTCGCTGAAATGCGAGAAAAAACAGCAGGAGGCTGCCCAGAAGATCACCGCACTGGGACTCTCCGTCCGGCAGGCGGAGCTGCTGTGCAGGAATATGAACCAGGAAAAGCCGCCGGTCAAAAAGGTGGACTTGGGCGTGGACTATGTGGCCGAGTGTGAAAAAAGCCTGAGTAAGCATCTGGGCCGGGGCGTGAAAATCGTCAACGGCAAGCGCAAGGGACATTTTGAACTGGAATTCTATGGGCAGGAGGATCTGCAGGTCCTTTTGGACGCCCTGATGAAGCTGCAGAAATAAGAAAAGGAGCGTAAGAAAATGCTGGATATCAAACGAATCAAGGAGGACCCGGAAGGGGTAAAGGCCGGCTTCCGAGCCAAAGAGGTGGACTGCGATGAAACCGTGGATCGGATTCTGGAACTGGACGAGCAGCGCCGGAAGCTGATCGCGGACACCGAGACCCGGAAGGCCCGTCAGAACAAGGTCAGCAAGGAAATCCCTGCCCTGAAGAAGGCAGGCAAGGACGTGGCACCCATCTTCAAGGAGATGGCGGAGCTGAAGGCCGGCATCGCAGAGGATGCCGAAAAGCTGGACAAGGTGCTGGCGGAGTACCGGACCCTGATGCTGAGCCTGCCCAACCTGCCGGATCCTGACCTGATCCCGGGAGGAAAGGAAAACAACCAGCCCCTGCGGTACTTTGGCGAGCCTCACAAGTTCGACTTTACTCCCAAGCATCATGTGGACCTGTGCAATGATCTGGGCCTGATCGACTACGAGCGGGGCACCAAGCTGGCAGGCTCCGGCTTCTGGATGTACAAGGGCATGGGCGCCCGGCTGGAGTGGGCTCTGCTGAACTACTTCATTGACACCCACATTGCCGACGGCTACGAGTTCATCCTGCCGCCGCACATGCTGGAGTACCAGTGCGGCGAGACTGCCGGCCAGTTCCCCAAGTTCGCTGACGAGGTCTACAAGATCGCCAACCCCACCGACGACCGGATCCACTATATGCTGCCCACCGCAGAGGCGGCCCTGGCCTCTGTCTACCGGGATGAGATCCTGGCAGAAAGCGATCTGCCCAGGAAATTCTTCTCCTACACCCCCTGCTTCCGCCGGGAGGCCGGCTCTCACCGCGCCGACGAGCGGGGAATGGTCCGGGGACATCAGTTCAACAAGGTGGAGATGTTCCAGTTCACCCGTCCCGAGGACTCCGACGAAGCATTTGATGAGCTGGTGCGCAAGGCCGAGAACCTGGTGAAGGGTCTGGGCTTCCACTTCCGCACCGTGAAGCTGGCAGCCGGCGACTGCTCCGCTTCCATGGCCAGAACCTATGACATCGAGATCCAGATCCCCTCCATGAACGGCTACAAGGAGGTCTCCTCCGTGTCCAATGCCCGGGATTATCAGGCCCGCCGGGGCAACATCCGCTTCCGCCGGGACGAGGGCGGAAAGATCGAGTTTGTCCACACCCTGAACGGCTCCGGCCTGGCAACCTCCCGGATCTTCCCGGCCATGGTGGAGCAGAACCAGCGTGCAGACGGCTCCGTGGTGGTGCCCGAGTGCCTGCGCAAGTACCTGGGCGGCCTGGAGGTCATCGAAAAAAAGTAAGTATCCGGGGAAAGCCCTTCGAAAACCCCTGAAGGGCTCCCGGCAAAGCTCCGCCGGCTCCCTGCCGGCGGCAGAAACCATAAAAAGGAGGAACCAAGAATGAAAAAACCGAGTTGGTGGAGTGATTTCAAAGCCTTTGCCGTCAAGGGCAACGCCATGAACATGGCAGTCGGCGTCATCGTCGGCGCCGCATTCCAGTCCATCATCAAGAGCCTTACCGATGACATCATCATGCCGGTGGTCTCCATTTTCCTGGGCGGTGTCAACTTCAGCGAGATGAAGGTGGTGCTTCCCCGGCTGTTCGGACCGGAAAAGCTGGATGAGGCCGGCAACGTGATTCTGAACACCCTGAATTACGGCAATTTTATCTCCGCGGTCATCAACTTCCTGATCCTGGCGCTGGTGGTGTTCTGGATCGTCCGTTCCCTGAACAAGCTCAGCGATGCCATGAAGAAGAAGGAAGAGGAAGTCCCGCCCGCGCCTGCTCCGGATCCGGAACCCAGCGCCGAAGAGAAGCTGCTGACGGAGATCCGGGATCTGCTGAAAGAGAAATAATCCATAGAATCCATAGCAAACACCGAAAAGGAAGGGTAAATCATGTATAAAATCGTAAAGAAAAGGGAGCTGAACGCCTCCGTCACCCTGATGGAGATCGAAGCACCCTTTGTGGCCAGAAAGGCCAAAGCCGGACAGTTCATCATTTTCCGTATCGACGAGGAAGGCGAGCGGATTCCCCTGACCATCGCCGGATATGACCGGGAAAAGGGCACCGTCACCATCATTTTCCAGAAGGTGGGCTTCTCCACCATTGCCCTGGGCAACCTGAACGAGGGTGACTGCATCCGGGATTTTGTTGGCCCCCTGGGAAAACCCACGGATGTGGAAGGAAAGAAGCGGGTCTGTGTCGTGGGCGGCGGCGTAGGCTGCGCCATTGCCCTGCCTGCGGCGGTGGCCTTTAAGGAGGCCGGCGCCATCGTGGACGTAATCATCGGCTTCCGCACCAAGGATATCGTGATCCTGGAGGACGAGTTCCGGGCCTGCTCCGACAACCTGTACCTGATGACCGATGACGGCTCCTACGGCGAAAAGGGCTTCGGCACCGTGAAGCTCCAGGCCCTGCTGGAAAGCGGCATAGAGTACGACGAGGTTCTGGCCATCGGACCCGTGCCCATGATGAAGTTCGTTTCCAAAACCACCGAGCCCTTTGGTGTCCATACCGTGGTCTCCCTGAACCCCATTATGGTGGACGGCACGGGAATGTGCGGCGGCTGCCGGGTGACCGTAGGCGGACAGACCAAGTTCGCCTGCGTGGACGGTCCGGAATTTGACGGCCATCAGGTGGACTACGACGAGCTGATGAAGCGCAACGGCGTCTATCGCACCCGGGAAGAAGAAGTGAAAAATACCCACACCTGCCGCATGGAAGCCATGGGCAAGGCTTTGATCCAATAAGGAGGCAGCATCATGGCAAATATGACAAAAACCAAAACTCCCATGCCGGAGCAGGATCCCAAGGTTCGTGCACGGAACTTCCGGGAGGTGGCCCTGGGCTACACCCCCGAAATGGCCATGGAAGAGGCAAAGCGCTGCTTAAACTGCAAGAAGCCCCAGTGTGTGGAGGGCTGCCCGGTCAATGTCCGGATTCCCGAATTCATCGCCAAGGTTGCGGAGGGCGACTTCCAGGCCGCCTACGAGATCATCACCTCCACCAATGCCCTGCCGGCCCTGTCCGGCCGTGTCTGCCCCCAGGAGAGCCAGTGCGAAAGCAAGTGCGTCCGGGGCGTCAAGGGCGAGCCGGTGGCCATTGGCCGTCTGGAGCGGTTCGTGGCGGACTGGTACCGGGAGAATGTAAACGCCATGCCCGAAAAGGCTGCCTCCAACGGCATTCAGGTGGCGGTGGTCGGCTCCGGTCCTGCCGGACTGACCTGCGCTTCCGACCTGGCCAAGCTGGGCTATGAGGTCAGCGTGTTTGAGGCCCTGCACACTGCCGGCGGCGTGCTGGTGTACGGCATTCCCGAGTTCCGCCTGCCCAAGTCCATTGTGGCAAACGAAGTGAAGAAGCTGGAGGCCCAGGGCGTCAAGGTCATGACCAACATGGTCATCGGCCGGGTGCTGTCCATTGACGAGCTGTTCGAGATGGGCTACAAGGCCGTGTTTGTTGGCTCCGGCGCCGGACTGCCCATGTTCATGAACATTCCCGGCGAGTCTCTGAAGGGTGTGTACTCCGCCAACGAATACCTGACCCGCACCAACCTGATGAAGGCATACGACGAAAAAGCCGATACCCCCATCATGAAGAGCAAGGCCGTGGCCGTGGTGGGCGGCGGCAACGTGGCCATGGACGGCGCCCGCTGTGCCATGCGTCTGGGTGCGGACAAGGTGTACATCGTGTACCGCCGGGGTGAGGCAGAGATGCCTGCCCGGAAGGAAGAGCAGCACCATGCCAAGGAAGAGGGCATCGAGTTTTTGACCCTGTGCAACCCGGTGGAGATCCTGGGCGACGAGAACGGCAGCGTGTGCGGCATGAAGTGCATCCGCATGGAGCTGGGCGAGCCGGATGCCTCCGGACGCCGCCGTCCCGTGGAGGTGCCGGGCAGTGAGTTTGTGCTGGATGTGGATACGGTGATCATGGCGCTGGGCACCAGCCCCAACCCCCTGATCCGCTCCACCACCCCCGGCCTGGAGACCAACCGGAAGGGCTGCCTGATCGTGGATGAGAACGTGATGACCACCCGCCAGGGCGTGTTTGCCGGCGGCGATGCCGTCACCGGCGCAGCCACGGTGATCCTGGCCATGGGCGCCGGCAAAAAGGGCGCTGAGGCCATCCACCGTTTCCTGCAGGAAAATGCATAAAAATATGAAAAAGACCGGCGAAAGCCGGTCTTTTACTTGACAAAAGTGCGTTTCATGCGGACAAAGCAAACGCGCCCGGCGTGTTATCCACCGGACGCGTTTTGCTCTTTTATTTTCCGAATCCCAGCTTGCCCAGAGCGCCGCTGAGCTTGTCCAGATCCAGCTTTGCCTTGACGCCGTTGATGATGGCGTGGATCTGGTCGTCGGGCAGATCCACCCCCAGCAGGCTCTCCAGAGCCTTCACCGGATCCTTCCGGAAGGCCTCCTGCAGCGCCTTGTCGGACTGCAGCTTCTTCACGATTTCTTCAATCTTGGCTTTGATGTCCATGTTGGTTCCCCTTTCTGATTTCGGCCGGGCCGGCCCTGCTCTTACTATAGCAGATTCCGGCGAAAAAGAAAAGCCCTCAGGCGGACGGGTTTGCAAATTTCAAAAATAAACAATCCGTAAACAATGGAAAAAACGGTTGAAATCCGGAAATGGGGAAACTATAATAAAAGCATTCCATTGTGAGGGTGATTCCATGAACCAAATCAGCAGTTTCCTCCGCCGGCTGGCAGAGTCCTTCCGCTATGGGATTTCCAGGCTGATGGCGGGACGTTACGGCGCGGACAAACTGAATATTGCGATTCTGGTGACGGGTCTGGTGTTCTCGCTGGGAGCCTCCCTGGTCCGAAATGTGCTGATCAGTTCCCTGCTGGCTCTCATTTCCTACGGACTGCTGTTCTGGGCGCTGTTTCGCTGTATGTCCCGGAATACCTACCGGCGCTACGAGGAGAACCGCCGTTTCCTCCAGTATTGGAATTGCCTGAAGGACCGGCACCACCGCTACTTTACCTGCCCAAAATGCCGGCAGATGAGCCGTGTGCCCCGGGGCAAGGGCAAGATCATGATCACCTGCCCCCGGTGCGGGGAGAGATTTATGAGGAAGAGCTGATATGTATCTTTCCATCGGCAGCGATATGGCCGTCCGGCAGGAGTCGGTCATCGGCGTCTTTGATCTGGACAACACCACCACTTCCCGCCGGACCCGGGATTTTCTGAAAAAAGCCGAGGAAGAGGGCCAGGTGGTCCCCTGCGACGATCTGCCCCGCAGCTTCCTTTTGACCGTGGAGTACGGAATGCCCAGGGTGTACCTGTCCTCCCTCACCGGAGCTACCCTGGCAAGAAGACTGCATCGGCACCCCATCCGATAATTGAAAAAAGCACGCCGCCGGGTTTTCCGGCGGCGTAAATGCATTTCCGAGGCGGTATGGACCGTTATTTCATCAGGGCGGAGACAATGGCAAAGCCCAGCACCACAATGCCCAGGAAAATGCGGTAGACTCCGAAGGCGGAGAAGCTGTGCTTGCGGACGTAGCGCATCAGACCCCGGATCACAAACAGGGAGACCAGGAAAGAGACCAGGGATCCCACAACCAGCACCATGATCTCCGTACCGGTGACGGACACTCCGCTGAGGAGGAATTTCAGCAGCTTCAGAGCCGAGGCGCCCAGCATGGTGGGGATGGCCATGAAGAAGGAGAACTCCGCAGCCGCGCTGCGGGATACCCCCAGCAGAATGCCGCCCAGAATGGTGGAGCCGGAGCGGGAGGTGCCGGGGATCAGGCTCAGGCACTGGAAGCAGCCGATGAGCAGGGCCGTCCGGTAGTCAATGCCGCCCACCCGGCGGATGGCGGGGGGCTTCTCCCGGTTCTGGTACTCCACATAGATGAAGGCCACGCCGTAGAGGATCAGCATGGCGGCCACCACCACATAGTTCATCAGATGGGCGTCCATCCAGTCGTCCAGCAGGATTCCCACCACGGCGGAGGGAAGGATGGAGACCACCACCTTGAACCACAGGCTCCAGGTCTCTTGTTTCTGAGAGGGGGTTTTTGCAGGGTCAAAGGGGTTCAGCTTTCGGAAGAACAGCAGGATCACAGCCAGGATGGCACCGAGCTGGATCACCACCTGGAACATGGAGTAGAATTCATCGCTGACATTGAGCTTTACCACCTGGTCCAGCAGGATCAGGTGTCCGGTGGAGGAGATGGGAAGCCATTCCGTGATGCCCTCCACAATGCCGAAGAGAATCGCTTTCAGCAGTTCGATCATTTTGTTGCTCCTTTCGGTGTTTTCGATTCCGGAGGATGATACCATCATACTCCCAAAACCGCCTTTTTTCAAGGGGAAAATCCCTGTTCACAAATTGAGGGGAGATCCTTTACAATTTGTTCACTTCAATTCCAAAAAAAGCGTTATAATGAGGAAAAATACAAACAATGCGCGGAAGGGAGAAAAAACCATGGCAACATCTGTACTGGTGGTAGAGGACGAGAAGAACATTGCGGAGCTGCTGCAGCTTTATCTGGAAAAGGAGGGCTACGCCGTGACCGTTGCGGGGGACGGCGGCCAGGGCCTTGCCAGATTCCGGTCCATCAAGCCGGACCTGGTGCTGCTGGACGTGATGATGCCCGTCATGGACGGCTGGACCCTGTGCCGCACCATCCGTGCCGAGAGCAAAACGCCCATCATCATGCTCACTGCCAAAGGGGAGACCGATGACAAGGTCAACGGCCTGAAATCCGGCGCCGACGATTACATCACCAAGCCCTTTGAGATGCGGGAGGTCCTGGCCCGGGTGGAGGCTGTGCTGCGCCGCAGCACCGGTGCGGAGGAGCAGAGCAAGGCAAAGCGGCTGAGCTTCGACAAGCTGGTCATCGACATGGACTCCTTCGAGCTGATCGTCAACGGCAAAAAGGTGGATACACCGCCCAAGGAGATGGAGCTGCTGTTCTACCTGGCCTCCTCTCCCAACCGGGTGTACACCCGGAACCAGCTTCTGGACGAGGTGTGGGGCTTCGACTACTTCGGCGACTCCCGGACGGTGGACGTCCACGTCAAGCGCCTGCGGGAAAAGCTGGAGGGCGTCAGCGACCAGTGGAGCCTGAAAACCGTGTGGGGCGTGGGCTATAAATTCGAGGTGCTCTGAAGTTATGCACCGCGCCAAAGCCTCCCTTGTGTAAAGGGAGGTGGCACGGTGTAAGCCGTGACGGAGGGATTGTGCGGTAGGTATTCGTTCTATTGAAAAACCAATGCGAAATCGTACTGCGGTAACAATCCCTCAGTCAAAAATCGGAAGATTTTTGACAGCTCCCTTTACACAAGGGAGCCTTGGGCGCTCCCGCACCAGTTAACTTGCTGGAATTCCAGCAAAATCGAAAATAAACTACCACAAAAACTACCGCAATGCTGACGTAAAACCCTTTTTGTGGGATTAAATGAGGTTAAATGCGGTTGACCCCTGAACGAAATGAGGTTAAATGAGGTAAGATAATGTTAGAAAAACATATTGAGGCACGCAAAGTGCGATATAAGTTCGAGGTGGTGGCCGGATGAAGACCTCCTTCGCCCGGAACCTGACCACCACGCTGGTGCTGCTGATGGTGGCCATGTTCGCCATGGGCGTGGCGTTTGAGGTGCTCGCCCGGGACTTTTTTCAGAAGCGGACCATGGAGAATCTGGATGCCGATGCGGAGGTGATCTCCGCCTTGGCGGCAGCCTATGAATCCGAGGGCACGATGACCGCCCCCAGCTTTTTTGTGAATCTGACGGTGGCCAACCGGGTCTCCTCTGCGGATGCGGTGATCTGCGACCGGGAGGGAAAGGTGCTGCTGTGCTCCGACTCCCCCATGGGGTGCGAGCATCAGGGCTGCAGCGTCAGCCGGGAGTATGTGGAGGAGGTGCTGCGCACCGGACGGGTGGAGGACACCGGCGTGTTCCGGGGTCTGTACGAGGATACCCGCTATGTGCTTGCCGTGCCCATCCGGGACTATGAGACCCAGGCCGCCATCGGCCTGGTCATTGTTTCCACCCCGGTGCAGGCCATTCGGGATATGATGCGGTCCTTTGGGGACATTTATCTATATGTCACGTTGATCGTGGTCATTCTCTGCATCATTTTTACCACCTTTTTCGCCAGCCGGAACAGCTCTCCCCTGCGGCAGATGGCCAAGGTGGCCAACGCGTTCGGTCACGGAGATCTGAATGCCCGGGTGAATGTCTCCCAGGATGCCCCGGCGGAGGTGACGGAGCTGGCGCTGGCCTTCAACAACATGGCCTCTTCCCTGCAGAAGAGCGAGTACCAGCGGCAGCAGTTTGTGGCCAATGTGTCCCACGAGCTGAAAACCCCCATGACCACCATCGGCGGCTATGTGGACGGGATCCTGGACGGCACCATTCCGCCGGAAAAGCAGCGTCACTATATGCAGATCGTGTCCGATGAGACCAAGCGGCTGAGCCGGCTGGTCCGCAGTATGCTGGACATCTCCCAGCTTCAGGACCAGGGAGGCATTCCGGAGGAAAAGAAGTCTGTTTTTGACGTGGAGGAATGTGCCGGCCAGGTGCTGATTACCTTTGAACAGAAGATCAACGACAAGGCCCTGAATGTCCATGTGGAAATGCCGGAGCATCCGGTGCATATCCGGGCCTGCCGGGACTACATCACCCAGGTGATCTACAACCTGCTGGACAATGCGGTGAAGTTCAGCCCCCGGGAGGGTGCGCTGACCCTGCGGATCCAGGAGGGCGGCGGAAAAGCCTATGTCTCCGTCCGGAACCAGGGAGATACCATTCCCCCCGAGGAGCTGCCTCTGGTGTTTGACCGGTTCCACAAGCTGGACAAGAGCCGCTCTCAGAACCGGGACGGATGGGGCCTGGGCCTGTACATCGTGAAAACCATCGTCTGTTCCCACGGAGAGGACATCTCCGTCACCAGCCGGGATGGGGTTACGGAATTTACCTTTACCATGCCGCTGGAAAACCGATAAACTTGTTCCGGAGGAATGAACATGAGCAAATTTGACGACCAGAGCTGGGACAGGGACTGCTACGAAACCGGCAGTACCCGGCCGCCCAAGGATCATACCGGTCTGGTGGCCATCCTTCTGGTGCTGGTTTTGGCGTGGCTGGGATATTCCACTGCCGTGGGAAATTTCGGCTCGGACAGGGAGGATACCCGGGAGACCACGGCCCCTACGCTGTCCGCCGTGGCGGAAACGGAGCCGCGGACTGCCGCCTATGACAGTCTGACCCCGGAGACAAAGGCAGCGGCCCCGGATTCGCTGCTGAGTGATTACCGGATGGAGATCGCCGCCTCCCCTGCCTCGGTGCCCAATGTGCCCCAGGAGGGCGGGCTGTCCCTGCAGGAGATCTACCGGCAGACCATCGATTCGGTGGTATCCATCACCACCCAGGGCAACGACGGCAGCGCTACCGGCACCGGGGTGATCCTGTCCTCCGACGGCTATATCGTCACCAACTGCCATGTGGTGGAGGACGGCCTTACCTTTGCCGTGCTGCTCAGCGACAGCCGGTCCTTTGATGCGGCCCTGGTGGGCATGGACCGGGTATCGGACCTGGCGGTGCTGAAAATCGAGGCATCCGGCCTTCAGAGCGCCCAGTTCGGCGACTCCTCCAGCCTGCAGGTAGGCGACAGCGTGGTGGCCATCGGCGATCCCCTGGGCATCCGCTTCCGGGGCACCATGACCGACGGCATCGTCTCCGCCATCAACCGGGATGTGACCGTGGATGGGCGGACTATGACCCTGATCCAGACCAATGCGGCCCTGAATTCCGGCAATTCCGGCGGTCCCCTGCTCAACTGCTACGGTCAGGTGGTGGGCATCAATACCATGAAGATCAGCAACTCCGTCAGCGCCGCTACGGTGGAGGGACTGGGCTTCGCCATTCCCAGCGTCACCGTCCGGGAGATCGTGCAGCAGCTCATCTCCCAGGGCTATGTGTCCGGACGGCCCTCCCTGGGTTTTTCCTGCGAGAATGTATCCAGCTTCTACCAGCTTTACTATCATCTGCCTGCCGGCGTGTTTGTGACGGAGCTGCTGGAAGGCAGCCCGGCGGCGGAGGCGGGTCTGCGGGAATCGGATATCCTCCTGTACTTTGACGGAGAACGGATCCGCAGCACAGACGATCTCACCTCCCTGCTGTATGTCCACGAGGCGGGGGATCTGGTAGAGGTGGTAGTCTATCGGAAAAGCGGACAGGTCACGCTGACGATCTGCCTGGAAGAAGCAACCGGCTAAGGAAGTGTAACAATGGAGAAAATCTTTGAAGAAACCTACAAAATCCGTCAGTTCCATGTGGATGCCTTCGGTCGTCTGAAGCCGTCGGCGCTGCTGGGCCTGGTGCAGGATGTGGCCACCAGCCATTACGACCTGGTGAATCCGGACCTTGTCTGGGTGGTGAGCCGCCACCACGTGGAGATCACCCGCCTGCCCCAGGCGGAGGAGACCGTGCGTATGGAGACCTGGGCGCTGCCCCCTACCCGGGCGGCATTTCCCCGGGCCACCGTGGCCTACGGCGGTGACGGCGGGGAACTGTTCCGCAGCATCAGCCTGTGGGTGCTGATCCGCCGGGACAGCCGCGCACTGGTGCTGCCGGGAAAGGTGGACCTGCCCATGGTCACCACCATCCGGGGACTGGAGCTGCCCAATCCGACCTCCCTGGCGCCCCGGCAGTTCGACCGGCATACCAGCCGCCGGATCCGCTATTCCCTGCTGGACGTGAACGGCCACATGAACAACGCCCGATATCTGGATTGGGTGGAGGATCTGCTGCCTCTGGATTTCCACCGGGAAAAGACCCTGCGGGAATTCACCGTCTGCTATCTCAGCGAGGGCAGACCGGAGGAGGAAGTGGACATCGGCTATTCCGTGGAAAACGGAACGGTGCGGGTGGACGGCCGCTGCGGCCAGGAGCGGGTTTTCTCCGCCCAGGCGATCTACGAATAAACGGAAAAGCAATGCATCGCCCCGGAGGCCGTGAAACGGCTTCCGGGGCGATCTGGCGTATTCCATTCAGACATTCCCCTGCTCCTTGACCCATTGTTCCACGCAGCGGGAGAAGCTCTCCACGGCGGGGAGGTGCTGCCGGGACCGGAGGAAGCCCAGGGCAAGGGTCCGGCTGGCATCCGGAGCCAGCCTGCGCACGATCACGTCGCTGTCATTGCCCCGGAGCAGAAGCTCCGGCATGATGCTGATGCCCAGCCCGGCCTTCACCATGGCAATGATGGCGTAGTCGTCCTTGGTCACATACCGGATGTCCGGCGCTATCCCGGCCCCGTCCAATGCCCGGTGCACGTCCTGGGCGGAGCTTTGCAGAAGGCTGATGATGGGCTCCCGGACAGCCAGCGTAATGGGGACCCGTTCGTATGCCGCCAGAGGGTGGCCCTTGGGCAGGATCACCATCAGGGGATCCTCCTTCAGCGGCATACATTCCACGCCCTCCGGCCCGGGAAGGGCCAGAAAGCCCACGTCAATATCCCCCTGCTGCAGCCAGACTTCCACGTCGTGATAATCGCCGTTGAGCATCCGGATCTCCACAGCCGGGTGGGATTTGCGGTACTCCTTCAGGATCCCCGGCAGCCAGTTCACCGCTACGCTGGTGAAGGCACCGACCCGGACCACTCCCCCGGCATCCCCTTTCAGATAGGCGGCCAGCTCATCGATCTCCCGTTTCTTTTCCAGGATCTCCCGGATCCTGGGCAGGAGAGCCTCCCCGGCCGCCGTCAGCTTCACGCCGCTGCGGCTTCGGATCAGCACCGGAAATCCCAGCTCCGCTTCCAGCGCGCTGAGCAGATGGCTCATGCCGGACTGGGTGTAGCCCAGGGCATCCGCCGCCTTGGTCAGACTGCCAAGGGCAACGGTCCTGGCAAATGCCTCATATTGTTTCAGTCCCACGGTACCGCCTCCCGATCTTCCGGTTCTGTCTATAGCATACCGCTTTTTCTGCCGGGAATCAAGTGGTTACATGAAAAAACTTCATGCAATCATTGAAAAAATAGGTTGCATTCCGGCCTGTGGGGAAGTATAATGCATTATCATTAACAAATCTTCATGATTTGCATTTCATTTTCTCATGTATGGAGGAGCCTCTATGAACACCGTGGAGCTGATTATTTTCATTGTTTACCTTGCCTTTATGCTGGGCATCGGATTTTTCTTCTTTCTGCGCTCCAAAAACGCCGGAGAGAAGGACTATTTCCTGGGCGGAAGAAACATGGGCGCCTGGGTGTCTGCCCTGTCCGCCGGCGCATCGGATATGAGCGCCTGGGTGCTCATGGGTCTGCCGGCCTCGGTGTATGCCGCCGGCATGGGGCAGACCTGGATCGCCATCGGACTGGCGCTGGGCTATGCCGGGAGCTGGATCTTTGAGGCGCCCAGGCTCCGCCGGTTTTCCATTCTGGCAGACGATTCCATCACCATCCCCCAGTACCTGACCAACCGCTTCCTGTCCAAGAGCCGGGTGCTGCGGATCCTCTGCGCCGTCATCTTCCTGCTGGCCTACACCGTCTATGCCGCCTCCAGCATCAAGGCCTGCGGCACCCTGTTCCACTCGGTCATCGGCATTCCCGCCACCACCGCCATGTACATCGCCGCCCTCATCATCGTGGGCTATACCTTCCTGGGGGGTTTCTCCGCCGTGTGCTGGACGGATTTTTTCCAGGGACTTCTGATGCTGGCGGCCCTGCTCGTTGCCCCGCTGTTTGCCCTTACCCTGCTGAGGGGCACCTCCGGCGCCGGGGAGCTGCCCCTTGGCTACTGGAGTCTGAGATCCGGCTGGCAGTCGGTAGTCTCCGGCCTGGGCTGGGGACTGGGCTACTTCGGAATGCCCCACATCATCATCCGGTTCATGTCCATCCGGTCGGAAAAGGAGGTTCGCAAGTCCGGCATCATCGGCATCTCCTGGACGGTGATTATCCTTGTGTTCTCCGTTGCGGCCGGAGCGGTGGGCAGAATGCTGCTGGGGCAGATCGACGACCCCTCCGTCGTGTTCATCACCATGGTCCGCAGGATCTTCCCGGCGGCGGTCTCCGGCATTCTGCTGTCGGCCATTCTGGCAGCGGCCATGAGCACCGCGGATTCCCAGCTTCTGGCCTCTGCCTCCGCCTTTGCCAGCGACGTCTACAAGCCGGTGTTCCGCAGGCAGGCCTCTGACCGGGAAATGCTCTGGGCCAGCCGCATCATCGTGTTTCTCATTGCCGGGGCTGCCCTGCTCATCGCCGCCAACCCCGCCAGCGGCACCGTCATGGGCCTGGTGGAAAACGCCTGGGGCGTGTTCGGTGCGGCTTTCGGCCCGGTGATCCTGCTGTCCCTGTTCTGGAAGCGGTTTACCTTCTCCGGCGCCGCCGCCGGGATCCTGGCCGGCGCGGCTGCCGACGTGGCATGGCTGATGCTAAAGAAGGATGCCACCGGGATCTACGAGATCATCCCCGGTTTTTTGGCGGGCCTGGTGATCGCCGTGGCAGTCTCTCTGCTGTCGCCGGCTCCCCCGGAGCAGGTGTGCAGCCTGTTTGACCGGGCCTCCCGTCCGGAGGATGTGTAAAGTCAATACGCCCCCTGCACCATGGTGCAGGGGGCTTTCTGTCCGAACAAATGGCGGATTCTCTGCTTCCTTTCAGAAAAGAAGCCCGAAGAACAGGATAAAGCGTGAAATTTGTACGGATTTATTTTCCGGTTTCCCTTGCTTTCCCGGAGGGGATATGCTACACTGAAGGCAGAAACACCACCACCAGAACATAAGAAAGGATGTACAGCCATGACAATTTCGAAAGACCAACTGGAAAACCGGGCCTATACCTCCGATGCCACCGCTTTCAACCTCCGCCTGGGCGGGAAATCCCATCCCGAGCAGCGCGACTGCCCCATGGACGTTCCCCCTGCCACGCAGGTCAATCCCGACGGCACCGTGACGTTCCGTTTCTATGCGCCCAACGCCGCCGCCGTGGAAGTGGGCCATATGCGGGAAGAACCCACGCCTATGGTCAAGGGCGAGGACGGCGTCTGGACGGCAACCCTGTCCTTCCCCTTCCCCGGCATGAAGGAAATCCGGTGGAGAGTGGACGGCGTGGATGTGATGAGCCCCTTCGCACCCATCGCCTTCGGCTTCGGCAGACCTGTCAACTATGTGGATATCCCCTGCCCGGAGCAGGACTACCTGATGATCCGGGATGTGCCCCACGGCGGCGTGGTCCGGGAGTACTATAAATCCACCGTCACCGGCCAGTGGGAGAGCTGCCTTGTGTACCTGCCGCCTCAGTATTACACGGAGCCGGAGCGCCGGTTCCCGGTGCTGTACCTGCAGCATGGCGGCGGAGAAAATGAAAACTGCTGGATCTACGAGGGCAAAACCAACTTTATCATGGACAACCTGCTTTCCGAGGACAAGGCGGTGCCCGCTATCATTGTGATGAACAACGGCATGGTGCAGATGCCGGACGGAAACGGCGGCTGGCAGGTGGATTCCGACCGGCTGCAGGATCTTTTGACGGAGGACTGCATCCCCTTCATCGACGGCAGATACCGGACCCTGACGGATGCCTGGAACCGGGCCTACGCCGGCCTGTCCATGGGCTCTCTGCAGGGGGGCCGGCTGTTCATGGAGCGCCGGGATCTGTTCGCCTCCGCCGGCCTGTTCACCGGCTTCCGCTATCCTCCCTTCCGTTCCCACGAGAACCAGGACTTTCTCCACGCCATGGACGATGTGGAAGCCTTCAACAAGACCGTGCGGCTGTTCTTCATCGCCGTCGGCAAGAACGAAGCGTCGTTGAGCAAGGTGGAGGGCGAGGACCGGTTCCTGACGGAACAGGGAATCCACCACGTCTATCGGGCATACCCCGGTGACCACGAGTGGCACACCTGGCGGGCCTGCCTCCACGAATATCTGCAGCTTCTGTTCCGCTGATCGATCCTTTCATCCCGGCGGAGGGCGATGCCCTCCGTCGGGATTGTGCTGTGTGCGGATGGGGAAATCCCTGTTTTCCCTTTACTTTTCGGAAGATTTGCGGTAAAATAGGGAGAAAAAACCACCGGGAGATCCCTATGAACGTAAAAAATGCTGCTCCCGGCCCCTGCGTGGGCCGGTTTGCCCCCACACCCTCCGGCAGGATGCACCTGGGCAATGTGTTTGCCGCGCTGCTGGCCTGGCTTTCCGTCCGGTCCAGGGGCGGCGTTTTCCTGCTGCGGATGGAGGACCTGGACACCCAGCGCACCACCGGGGAGTATGCCCGGCAGATCCGGGAGGACCTGCAGTGGCTGGGCCTTTCCTGGGATCTGGAGACCCCTGCCCAGAGCCTCCGCAGTCCGGTGTATGACCGCTATTTTGCCCTTCTGCAGGAAAAGGGCCTTCTCTACCCCTGCTACTGCACCCGCAGCCAGCTTCACAGCGTCAATGCGCCCCACCTGTCCGACGGCACCTATGTGTACCCCGGTACCTGCCGGGATCTGACGGAGCAGCAGCGCCGGGCGTTTTCCCGGGATCCCGCCTGGCGGGTCCGGGTGCCGGAGGGAAGCTGGTGCTTTACCGACCGTGTCCAGGGAGAATACTGCCTGGATCTTTCCCGGGAATGCGGAGACATGGTGGTTCGTCGGGCGGACGGGGTGTATGTGTACCAGCTTGCCGTCACGGTGGACGATGGGGAGTCCGGCGTCACCGAGGTGGTGCGGGGGATGGATCTGCTCAGCTCTGCCCCCCGGCAGATGTACCTGCAGGAGCTGTTCGGCTTCCCCCACCCGGAATATGCCCATGTGCCCATGCTGCTGTCCGCCGACGGCCGCAGGCTCAGCAAGCGGGACCGGGACATGGATCTGGGGTATCTGCGAACCCGCATGACGGCGGAAGCACTGATCGGCGTCCTTGCCGCAGCGGCGGGACTTATGGAGACGCCGCAGAGGATCTCCGCCGGGGAGCTGGCGTCCCGGTTTTCCTGGGAAATGGTCCGGGGCACCGGAATCTATCTGAAAGGCTTGGAGGAATTCCTATGACATACGGACAAGTCCGGCTCCGCCGGGGAGAGCAGCGCAATCTGCTGGCCGGCCTGAGCTGGGTCTACGACAACCAGATCGCCTGGGTGGACGAGCTGTGCACCGACGGCAGCGTGGTGGAGGTTTACGACAGCGAAAAGACCTACTACGGCCGGGGCTTTTTCAACGGCAGATCCAGAATTGCCGTCCGGCTGGTGACCCGGGGACGGGAAGCGGTGGACGGCCGCCTGATAACGGATCGGATTGCCCAGGCATGGCAGCGGCGGCAGGCCCTGGGCTTTTCCAATGCCTGCCGGGTGGTGTTCGGGGAGGCCGACGGCCTGCCCGGCCTGACGGTGGACAAATTCGGGGACTACCTGTCCTATCAGATCGTCTCCGCAGGCATGGAGGTGTTTGAGGATGCGGTGGTTGCCGCCCTCATCGGCCTGTTTTCCCCCAAGGGCATCTGCCGGCGGAACGACGTAGCCGTCCGGCAGAAGGAGGGTCTGCCGCTGGTCAGCGGCTGCGTCTACGGACAGGTCCCGGATAAGGTGCCGTTTCTGGAGTCGGGTGCGAACATGATGGCCGACCTGACCGGCGGCCAGAAGACGGGTCATTTTCTGGATCAGCAGGAAAACCGGGTTCGCATTGCGCCCTACTGCAAGGGGGAGGATGTGCTGGATCTGTGCTGTCACACGGGAGGCTTTTCCATCCACGCGGCCCTGTATGGAGCCTGCTCCGTCCGCAGCGTGGATGTGAGCCGGGATTCTCTGGAGATGCTGATGGAGAACGCTGCCCTCAACGGCGTTTCGGACCGGATATGCCCGGTGTGCGAGGACGTGTTTGACCTGGTGAAGCGGGAAAGCCTGCAAGGGCAGCAGTACGGTCTGGTGATCTGCGATCCTCCGGCCTTCTGCAAAAGCCGGAAGACCCTGGATGCCGCTTACCGGGGCTACAAGGAGCTGAATCTGCGGTGCATGAAGCTGGTCCGCTCCGGCGGATACCTGGCAACCTTCTCCTGCAGCCAGTTCATGACGGCACCCCTGTTTCTGCAGATGCTGCGGGAGGCCGCTGCGGATTCCGGCCGTCAGGTCCAGCTTCTGGAGACGCTGATGCAGAGCCGGGATCACGCCGCCAGCTTCTCCACGGAGACCTCCTGGTATCTGAAGGGTTATATCCTTCGGATTTTGTGAGGTTGACAACGGAGTCCCTCTGTGGTATAGTATCAAAACAACCAAAAAATAAAAAATATTTGGGGTGGATTTTATGAAAAAACAACCAATCCTTGTGGTCCTTGCAGCCGGTATGGGCAGTCGTTACGGCGGACTGAAACAGATCGATGCCGTGGGCAGCCATGGGGAGGCCATCCTGGATTACTCTCTGTATGATGCCTACGCCGCAGGCTTCCGCACTGCCGTCATCATCATCAAAAAGGCCATTGCGGAGGATTTCCTGTCCATCGTGGGCAAGCGGCTGGAAAAGTGTCCCATGGAGATCCGCTATGCCTATCAGGAGCTGGACAAGCTGCCGGAGGGCTATTCGGTCCCTGAGGGACGGGTGAAGCCCTGGGGTACCAGCCATGCGGTGCTCTGTGCGGCGGAGGCCATTGACGGCGCTCCCTTTGCCGTCATCAACGCCGACGATTACTACGGAAAATCCGCCTACCGGACGGTATTCCGGGCCCTGACCGATGCGCAGGACGGGGAAATGTACGACTACTGCATGGTGGGCTATGAGGTGGGAAAGACCGTCTCCGACAACGGCTCCGTCACCCGGGGTGTGTGCAAGGTGGACGGGGAACACTGCCTGATCTCCATTGAGGAGTGCCCCGGCATCGAAAAGTACCCCGGCGGCATCCGCCGTCCCCGGAAGGACGGGTGGGAAAATCTGCCGCCGGACACCACCGTTTCCATGAACCTGTGGGGCTTCACCCCCAGCTTCCTCCGGGAGGCCCGGGAGCATTTTCTACCCTTCCTCCAAACTGAAGCGGTGGAAAATCCCCTGAAGAGTGAGTATTTCCTGCCCTCTCTGGTGGACCGGCTGATCCGGGAGCATAAGTGCCGTGTGACGGTGCTCCACTCTGCCGACCAGTGGTACGGTGTGACCTATGCTGAGGACAAGCCCGGCGTGGTGGCGGCGCTGAAGGGTCTGGCAGAGCAGGGGCTGTATCCCGACGGCCTTTGGGAGTAACCGGCTTGGGAGGGTAAAATGGCGAAAAAAGAGAGAAAACTCAGTCAGAAGGAGCTGGAGCGGAAGGCCCGGTTTGATGCCGTCTGTGAAGAAATGGCGCAGAAGGGCTATCGGAAGCAGGATCTGACGGTGGGTGTGGCGGCTGCCAACGTGGGAGCCCTTGTGGTGATGCTGCCCTTTCTGGTCCTGGCGGCATGGGCCTACTACCGGGTCAATTCCGGTGTGATCTCCGCCTTCTCTCCCTTCGTACTGCCGGCGGCCTGCCTGCTGTTTCTTCTGCTGATCGTGGTCCACGAAGCGGTGCACGGAATCACCTGGGGGATCTTTGCCCGGAACCATTTTCGCTCCATTGATTTCGGAGTGATCTGGCAGGCGCTGACACCGTACTGTACCTGTGCGGATCCTCTGAAAAAGGGACAGTATGTCCTCGGATCGGTCATGCCCACCCTGCTGCTGGGATTTGTTCCGGCGGCGGTGTCCGTGGCCATGGGAAGTCCCCTGCTGTTTGCGGTTTCCGAGCTGATGATCCTGGGCGGAGGGGGCGATTTTCTCATTTTGTGGAAGATCCTCCTGCACCGGACCGGCGGGGCGGATGCGGTTTATTACGACCATCCCTATGAATGCGGTGTAGTGGTGTTTGAAAAGGACCGGTAAAGTTCATAAAACGCAAAAAGCAGAGGCCTGAGCCTCTGCTTTTTCTTTGGCATCCCCTGCCGCTTCCTTGCCGGCCTTTGCCCGGCAGATCAGTTGGGGCATGGTGCCCATGGGACAGTACACACACCGGGAGCGGGGCTTGCACAGCACCATGGTGATCAGTCCCGGCACCGTGGAGGTCAGCATGACGATGTAAAATCCGAAGGCGAACTGGGTCAAAAGCGGCGCAGCATCTGGGAGCTGCGCCGCTGTCTGCATATTTCCGTTTCCGGCCACCGGCAGGCGGCTCACAGAGGGGCCTGCTTGATCTTGGCATACCGCCGGGGGTACTTTTCCGGAGTGGGAGAGACCTTCCGCAGGACGATGACGGAGTGGGCCGCCCCGTCCACCGGGAAATCCAGGACCTCCTCCGCCTTCAGGCCCAGCCGGGAGATGGCTCCCCGGGCTTCCTTCAGCTCCTCCGCTGCCGCTGCCCCCTTCAGGGCCAGCACCGCGCCTCCTACCTTGACATAGGGGGCCGTCAGCTCCAGCAGGATGTTCAGCCGGGCCACTGCCCGGGATGCGGCATAGTCAAAGCGCTCCCGCCGGTCCGCCACGGCTTCCTCCGCCCGGGCGGTCAGGCACCGGGCGTCCACGCCCAGCTCCGCCAGAGTGGGCTCCAGCCAGGCCATCCGCTTGGCAAGGGAGTCTAACAGCGTTACCTTGGCTTCCGGGCAGGCGATGGCCACCGGCACACCGGGAAAACCGGCGCCGCAGCCCACGTCGATCAGGGTCTTGCCCCGCAGATCCGCCGCCTTCAGCACCGAAAGACTGTCCAGCAGGTGGAGCTTTGCCACCTGGTCCGGCTGGGTGATGGCGGTCAGGTTCATGACCTTGTTCTGCTCCACCACCGCCTGGCCAAACCGGCAGAGCCGGCGGCAGGTCTCCTCCTCCAGCGACAGTCCCAATCCGGGCAGTCCCTCCCGGAGGGTCTCATACATCCGATCCTCCATCTCAGTTCCCCTTATCGGCGTTGACGATACCGGTCAGGTCCACCTGATTTTTGTCCAGGGGGTTGAACTTCTCCTCGTCCTGTTCGTCGGCGTGGTCCCGGGCCAGCATCTGCAGCCGCCAGTTCACCAGCAGGTCGCACACATCCCCGTAGGATGCCACGCCCTTGGTGTCGCCGCTGGTCTTCAGGTAGGTGTCGTTGGCCTTGTCGGACAGCTCGGTGGCCTTCTCGTTCCGGTTCTTCTGGAAAAACGCATCGTAGGAGGCAAAATCCGCCTTCAGGGGCTCCCGGGCCTCCATCATGATCTTGGACGCCTCTGCGGAGTCGTACTGGCTCAGGGCGATGTAGCAGTAGCGGAAGGCCATGTAGTAGCCGGAGTAGCGGTAGTTCAGGTCCGCATTGCTGATGCAGGACAGGAAGGCGCCGAAATTGGCATCCCGTTCCACGGCGATGCTCATGCGGTGGCACATCTCATGGCACATGGTAAAGGGCAGGCTGACGGCGGGGATCTCCGGATTCACGGCAGCCTCGCCGGTGAGGGCAACGGTAATGCCGCAGATGCCCACAGAGGAGTAGTAGTCGGACCAGCCCAGCTTTTTCACCGGCAGGGTGGAGCCGGCAAACACCGCAAAGTTCTGCTCATACGTCAGGTTCCGGAAGCCGTCTCCGGCCTGGGCCGCCAGATCTTCAAAGGTGCCGAAGTCCACGGAGCCGTCGGGATTCCGGTCCACCAGGGAGCAAAGCTCGTTGGCCCGGTCCCGGTAGTACCGGGTGGCCTCCGCCAGCTCCGTCAGGGTGTATTCCGTGGTCTCCAGCCGCACATCGTCGGCCAGGGGGCCGGCATAGTAATTCAGGCCCCAGATGCAGGTGTGCACCAGAAAGCCCAGGGACACCGCTGCCGTCACCCATCCGAACCATTGGATGGGGTTCCAGCGAAACACGATCATCAGCACCACCGTTACCACCAGCAGCACCGCACCTGCCATGGCCAGAAGCTGCCACAGGCAGAAGCTGACGCCGCCGCTCCACTGGGCCAGAACGGTCTGGACGATGCGGGTCAGGTAGGGGTAGACCATATCCAGCAGAACGTTGTAGGTGGAAGCAAAGGATTTCAGCGCATAGGCAACGGCCGCCAGAATGGCCGCTACCAGATAGCCTCTCCAATATTTCAAAGGAATGACCCTCCTTATCTCTCTTCTCAGCGGACTGCCCCAAAGGGCATAGTGACCACTTTGCGTTATTATAGCACAGAAACCGGCCTTTGTCTCCCCTATTTTTTTGAATTTTTTGTGACAGCAAAGGACAGGGTTCCCTGCGGTTTCAGCATTTGCAGATTTCCGGGTTTTAGTCCGGACAGGGGAGCCCCGGATGCCGGAGCGGAAACGGCGGATTTTTCCAAAATCTGCAAAATAGTTGGCTTTTTTTCCAAAAGACGGCTTGCAGTTTTCAAGCTGCTGCGGAGTTCGCCCCCGGAAAATCTCCGATATAAGGACATTTTTGGATGAGTGTTCTTGATAAGAGAACATCCGTTGGAGATGCTGCCGGGGCCTGGGGCGTGTCCTGTGGAAAAAACTGTGGAAACTGTGGAGAACCCCCAAAAACCGTGGGATAACCTTGTGAAACCGTCCCAAAAACCATCCCCTCCCCCTGCTGTGCCGCCTGCGGAGGATTTGTGCCCGTTTTGTATTGCTTTTTCGAAGAAAATCTGCTATGCTGTCATCATCAACCGGAAAGGAGGTTGCCTATGAGCACGATCGTATGGTTGGCTGCAATGGTGATCTTTTTAGCCCTGGAGGCCGCCACGATCAGTCTGGTGTCCATCTGGTTTGCCGCCGCAAGCCTGGCCGCCATGATCGTCGGATGGATACACGGTCCCCTGTGGCTGCAGATCACCGTATTTCTTCTGGTATCTGCCGGGTGTCTGCTGGCGCTTCGGCCCCTGGTGCGGAGGTATTTCACGCCCCGCCTGGTGAAAACCAATGTGGACAGCACCGCAGGACAGAGGGGGTACGTGATCGCAGAGATCTCCAATGAAAAAGCCACCGGCCGGGTCAGGCTGGGGGCGATGGAATGGACGGCCCGAAGCTCCGCCGGACAGGTGATCCCGGAGGGAACCCTGGTGCAGGTGGACAAAGTGGAAGGCGTCAAGGTTTTCGTTACCCCGGTGGACGAAACAATTAACGTATGAATTAGGGAGGTAAATTTATGGGTCCTTTGATCGCATTGGCAGTCATCATTCTGCTGCTGTTTCTCATCATCATTTCCAACATTGCCGTGGTCCAGCAGTCCAAGGCCTACGTCGTGGAGCGCCTGGGCGCATTCCAGTCCGTGTGGGGCGTGGGCATGCACATGAAGATCCCCTTCATTGACCGCATCGCCAGAAAGGTCAGCCTGAAGGAGCAGGTGCTGGACTATCCCCCGCAGCCCGTGATCACCAAGGATAACGTCACCATGCAGATCGACACCGTGGTGTTTTTTGAGATCACCGATCCCAAGCTGTATACCTACGGCGTGGAGCACCCCATGCCCGCCATTGAGAATCTGACCGCCACCACGCTGCGCAACATCATCGGCGAACTGGAGCTGGATCAGTCCCTGACCAGCCGCGACGTCATCAACACCAAGATGCGCGCCATTCTGGACGAGGCCACCGATCCCTGGGGCATCCGGGTCAACCGGGTGGAGCTGAAGAATATCATTCCGCCGCGCGAGATCCAGGACGCTATGGAGCGCCAGATGAAGGCCGAGCGTGAGCGCCGTGAGACGCTGCTTCAGGCCGAGGGTCAGAAGCAGAGCAAGATCCTTGTGGCCGAAGGCGAGCGCCAGTCTGTGATCCTGCGGGCCGAGGCCGCAAAGGAGGCCAAGATCATGGAGGCCGAGGCACAGGCCGCCGCCATTATCAAGGTGCAGGAGGCCCAGGCCGAGGGCCTGCGTCTGCTGACCGCCGCCGCTCCCAGCAGTGCGGTCATCCAGCTCAAGAGTCTGGAGGCCTTTGCCGCCGCCGCAGACGGCAAGGCGACCAAGATCATCATTCCCAGCGAGATCCAGGGCATTGCCGGGTTGGCTGAGGGCATTGTCGAGGCTGTGAAGCCCGCCGCCCCCGCCGAAAAAACCGCCCCTGCTGCGCCCCAAAAGCCTGCACCGAAACAGTAAGATAGCGAAAGCCGCCCCGCAGAATCCGATCTGCGGGGCGGCTGTTTGTATTCTGGGGTAAATGGTTTTTTTCGGGGGGATGCGAGGCAACCTTGCAAGCCTTGCAAATCCCGAGTGTCTCAGCGCTTACTTACACAGCTGTGCGATCACTGCGGCGTAGATTTTGGCGCACAGGAGCAGCTGGCTGATGCGGGCGCGCTCGTTGGCGCCGTGGAGACGGGAATCAAACTCCGTATCGCCGGCGCCGAAGGCGACGCCGCCGGGGATCTCGTGGACGTAGGTGCCGCCGCCGATGGCTTCGCAGTAGCCCTTCTTGCCGCTGAAATGCTCGTAGCAGCCCAGCAGGGTGCGGATGAAGTCGGAGTCGGCATCCACTGCGTGGACCGGAGTCATGGTGCCCTGGGTCTGCCAGCCAAAGGCGGCGAACTTCTCCTCGGTGACTTTGACGCAGTTTTCCTCGGTGGCGCACATGGGGGCGCGGACATCAAACTGGCCGTTAAATCCCGTTTCGTCCAGGTGGAGCACGGAGAAGGTCAGTGTCAGCGCGCCGGAGGCCTCATCATGCTGGGCGATGCCCAATGCCTCGCCCCTGTTGTCGCCGAAGGGGAACACGCTGTGGAGCCGGCGGGCGGCGGTCAACGCCGGGGTCTCGGACAGCGGCAAGGCGCACAGCACGCTGAGCAGAGCGGTAATGGCGTTTCTGCCCTCGTCCGGGGTGGAGGCATGGGCCTCCGCGCCGTGGGCGGCAATGGCCAGTTTGTCGCCCTCATTCATCAGGGTGAAGGTCACACCGGTCTTGTGCTCCATTACCCTGCACACCTCGGCGCACTGCTGGGCGTTCAGCCCGGCCACTACGGCGCGGCACTCGCCGGGGGCCACATTGGCCCGGATGCCGCCCTGAATGCGCACCAGATGGGGGCCGTTCGCTTCAGCGGGGGCGAACTCGGCGGAGAACACCGGGGCATAGCGGGCCTTTTCAATGTTGGTCACGGGGAAATCGGAGTCCGGTGTGACGGAGTTGGGGGCATAGGGGTGGCTGGCGTAGTAGTGCTCGATGTCCCGGGAGCCGGTCTCCTCGTCGGTGCCCAGCACCAGTTTGACGTTCTTGCCCAGGGGCAGCCCCAGTTCCTTCACACAGCGCATAGCCATCATTGCGGCCACGGCGGGGCCCTTGTCGTCATCGGTGCCCCGGCCATAGATCAGGTCGCCGTCGCGCACCAGCGTGAACGGGTCGGTGTCCCAGCCGTCGCCGATGCCCACCACGTCCAGATGGGCCAGAATGTGGAGCTGATCGGGCTGATCGTTCAGGTCGACCGTGCCCACATAGCCTTCGTCTTCGCCGGTGGTCAGCCCCCACTTCCGGGCCAGCTCCAGCGCGGCGTCCAGCGCCATGGCCGGACCGGGGCCGAAGGGCTTGCCGGGCTCCGGGGTGCCGGTGGTGGAATCAATGGCGATCAGGGGCGCCAGAGCGGAGACGTACTCATCCTCGCGGCCTGCAAACCACGCTTCAATGCGTTCATTCACTGTCATGTTCGTTTTCCTCTTTTCGTGCGGAATTTTCATTCAGGTATTTGTAGACGGTGTAGCGGCTGACCCCCAGCCGCTGGGAGACATAGGGCACGCTCTTGCGGAAGGAGAACGCCGCTTTCTGATCCAGAAGAGCGATGAGCCGCAGACGGTCGGCCTTGCTGAGGGCGTTCACCGGTTTGCCGATGGCGGCCAGGCACTCGTCAAACAACTCGCCCAGCCGGTCCTCTCCGCCCCGCCACATGGCGCTTTGCAGGTCGGCGTCGGCGCTCATCAGATCCAGCAGCACCCGATTGGCGAACACCAGAGAGGTGAAGTCGTAGTTGATGCCCAGCGCCAGATCGTAGTCCTCGCCGATCAGATGGAAGGTGGAGGATTTGATCTGCTGGCCGCTGGGGGTGGTGGCGTACAGGTTGACAAAGTCCACCTTGCGTGCCTCGTCGTCAATGGCGCGGCTGCTGCCCAGAATGTCCACAGTGGAGCCCACGCTCCGGCCGGAGACATGGCCGTTGTAGATAGACAGCACCGGGTGGCTGTCCAGCCCCATGTCCTGCACCAGCGTCTCGCAGGAGGAGCCGAAGGTCTCGGCAATGCCCCGGGCGGTGCGGTCAAGGAATTCAAAGGCTTCCTCCCGTGTCATAGTATCTCCCTCTTTCCTATGGGGTAACAGGTTACACGCCAATCTTATCAAAAAGCAACGAAATGTCAAGTGGGTGAACGGCCGCTCTTGCCATCTGTCTTGTCATATGCTATACTGGCTGGACACAGAGAAATTGGGGTGATGAGACATGAACGCCAAGGTGCGGAGAAGTGCGATTTTGGCCCGGCTCAAGCATGAAAACGGCCCGGTGAGCGCCACTGCGCTGGCCAAAGAGCACGGAGTCAGCCGACAGATCATTGTGGGGGACATTGCCCTCCTTCGGGCGGGGGGAGAACCCATCTCCGCCACGCCCCGGGGCTATCTTCTGGATCGGGAGAATGCGGGGGAACTCCACACCGTGGCCGTCCGTCACACCACCCAGGAGATGGAGCGGGAGCTTCAGATCTGCGTGGACAACGGCTGCACCGTGCTGGACGTGGTGGTGGAGCATCCGGTCTACGGCCAGTTGGTAGGTCAGCTCCAGCTCTCCTCTCGCTATGACGTGGAGCAGTTCCTCAACCGCTCCCGTTCCGGCGCCGCCCGGCCCCTCAGCGACCTGACCGGCGGCATCCACCTTCACCGGCTGCTCTGCCCCGATGAGGCGGCCTACCAGCGGGTGTGCCGCCAGCTGGATGAAGCGGGACTTCTTTTGAAGGATCAATAAAAAGCCGCCCTGAACCAAATCGGTTCAGGGCGGCTGCGTTTTATCTCAGACGTTGAACAGGAACTCGATGATGTCGCCGTCGTTGACGACGTAGTCCTTGCCCTCGGTGCGCTGAGCACCCTTGGCCTTGACGGCGGCGTAATCGAATCCGCACTCGGCCAGCGTGTCGTAGGCAATGACCTGGGCACGGATAAAGCCGCGCTCGAAGTCGGAGTGGATCTTGCCTGCGGCCTGAGGGGCCTTGGTGCCCTTGGTGATCGTCCAGGCGCGGCACTCCTTCTTGCCGTCGGTCAGGAAGCTGATGAGGCCCAGCAGAGAATAGCTGGCCCGGATGAGCCGGTCCAGGCCGGACTCGGTCAGACCCAGATCCTCCATAAACATGACCCGATCCTCGGCGTCCATCTCGGCCAGATCCTCCTCGGTCTTGGCGCAGATCGGGATGACCTCCGCGCCCTCGGCGGCGGCACGGGCCTTGACAATGCCGTAATACTTGTTGCCCTCGGGAGCGGCCACGCCGTCATCATCCATATTGCAGGCGTAGATGATGGGCTTGGCGGACAGCAGACCCATTTCCTTTCGCACCAGCTTTTGAGCTTCGTCGCCCTCGTCAAAGGGGAAGGTGCGGGCGCTCTTACCCTCGCCCAGATGGGCCTCCAGCTCCTTGAGCCAGGCCAGCTCGGCGGCGGCGGTCTTGTTGCCGCTCTTGGCGGTCTTGGTGATGCGGGCCACCCGGTTCTGCACCATCTCCAGATCGGCGAGGATCAGCTCGGTGTCGATGCAGTCCATGTCGCCCTCGGGATCGACGGCCACCGGCTTGGTGGCGTCCTCCACAACGTGGATGATGTTGTCATCATCAAAGCAGCGCACCACATGGACGATGGCGTCGCACTCCCGGATGTGGCCGAGGAACTTGTTGCCCAGACCGGCGCCCTGACTGGCGCCCTTCACCAGACCGGCGATGTCCACAAACTCCACCACAGCGGGAGTCTTTTTGTCGGTGTCCCACACCTCGGCCAGCTTGTCCAGCCGCTCATCCGGCACCGCCACGATGCCGCTGTTGGGCTCGATGGTGCAGAAGGGGTAGTTGGCCGCCTGAGCGTTCTTGGTGGAAGTAATGGCATTGAACAGGGTGCTCTTTCCCACGTTGGGAAGGCCCACGATTCCTAATTTCATATTTATATACATCTCCTTTATTTTCAGTGTTTTTCGGTGTTTTCTAAAGGCTTCTACGCCCTTTTTACGCCCTTTTTTCATAACTGGCAGGCGTAGCTGCCTCGAATTGCCGGACAGCATTTGCCAGTGATTCGTCCGTAACATGAACATATCTGTCCATGGTAGTCTTAAT
>JAQXVF010000007.1 GCA_029224785.1 Bacillota bacterium | reverse complement strand
GATGGTCTGCCGGCTGACCTGATACTCGTCCATCAGAAAATACTCCGTGGGCAGCATGTTCACGTTCTTATACTTTCCGGCCTGAATGTGTATTTTCAGCTCGGATGCGATTGCCTGGTATTTGGGCTGCATAGGGATCACCTCTTGCCGGAATTTTACCATAATCTGCCGATTTTTTCAAGCAGAACGGGAGAAAAATTGCATTTTGACGGATTTCCGGAAGAACCATGCAAAAATGTTACGAATCAAAACGGATAGTAAAGACAAATTCCCGGAATCAGAAGGGAGATTACCGGAAATTCGACCCGTTTTTTTCGGAAGAATAGAAGCGGCCGGATAAAACGGGCATAAATTTGACATATGAGAAAAAATCGGATTAACTTGCGTGGAGAAATTGTGCAATATGAACAGTGCGTTTTGATGCAGGAAAAACCGATATCCAATTTTATTTGTCTGAAAAACGTATTTATTTTTCATTTTACGGATAAATCAAAACATCCGGAGAAAGAAATGTATAGGACATTACAAATAAATGGGAATTTGTATTGTATAAAGAGACAAAAATTGAAGAAAACAGTACAAAACGTTGACAAATTCGAAAACACCATGGTATACTTTTCAATAGGATGCAGGGCGTATGCCCTCCGCCGGGGGCTGCCTGCGGCAGACCCCCGGGAGATTATGGAAGGAGAGTGTGTTTCATGAAAAAAGGAACATATTATCTGGGAATTGAGCTTGGCTCTACCCGAATAAAAGCAGTGATGATCGGTGACGATCACAAACCTCTGGCAAACGGCGATTTCATGTGGGAAAATCACCTGGAAAACGGCGTCTGGACTTACAGCATGGACGAGGTGTGGCAGGGCCTTCAGGCGGCTGCGGCAGGCCTGATTCAGGACGCCCAAAGCAAAGGACTGGATCCTGCCGGGATTTCTGCCATCGGCATCTCCGCCATGATGCACGGATACCTTCCCTTTGATGCGGACGGCAACCAGCTTGCACCTTTCCGCACCTGGAGAAATACCATTACCGGTCCGGCAACCCGGGAACTGAGTCCACTGTTCCACTTTAATATTCCCCAGCGCTGGAGCATTGCGCATCTGCATCAGGCGGTGATGAACGGCGAAGAGCATGTGAAGGATATTGCCTTCCTGACCACCCTGGCGGGCTATGTCCACTGGAAGCTCACCGGACAGAAGGTCCTGGGCGTGGGCGACGCCAGCGGCATGTTCCCCATAGACTCCGAGACCTGTGATTACGACGCAGGCATGGTGGCAAAGTATGACGAGCTGCTGGGCGGCAAGTACCCCTGGAAGCTGAAGGAAATCCTGCCCGAGGTCCTGTGCGCCGGAGAAGCGGCAGGCACCCTGACGGAGGAGGGCGCAAAGCTGCTGGATCCCTCCGGTGTGCTGAAGGCCGGCATCCCCCTGTGTCCTCCTGAAGGAGATGCAGGCACCGGCATGGCGGCAACCAATTCCGTGGCTGTGGGCACCGGCAATGTGTCCGCCGGAACCTCCGTGTTCTCTATGGTGGTGCTGGACAAGGCACTTGCCAACATCTATGAGGAGATCGATATGGTGACCACCCCCACCGGAAAGCCGGTGGCCATGGTCCACTGCAACAACTGCACCAATGAGATCAATGCCTGGGCAGGCGTGTTCCGGGGCTTCCTGGAGGCTCTTGGCCAGAAGCCCGACATGAATGCCGTGTACACCGCCATGTTCCGCACCGCTTTGGATGCGGAGCCGGATGCAGGCGGCCTGGTGCTGTACAACTTCCTGTCCGGCGAGCCGGTTGCCGGTACCTCCGACGGACGTCCCATGCTGGTGCGCACACCGGATGCCAGACTGGATTTTGCCAACTTCATGCGTGCCCAGATGTATTCCGCTCTGGCGGCGCTGAAAATCGGAAACGATATTCTGGCCGGTGAAAACGTGCGCATTGACCGGATCTTCGGTCACGGCGGCTACTTCAAGACTCCCGTTGTGGGACAGCGGATCCTGGCGGCTGCCATCCATGCTCCTGTTTCCGTCATGGAGACGGCAGGAGAAGGCGGCCCCTGGGGTATGGCCCTGCTGGCTGCGTACATGGCAGACCGGAAGGAAGGCGAAAGCCTGGATGCGTTCCTGAATCAGCGCGTCTTTGGCGGCGCCCGGTGCAGCACCGTGGAGCCTGTGCAGGAGGATGCGGAAGGATTCCGGGTGTTCCTGGATCGGTTTAAGAAGGGCATCCCTGTGGAGCAGGCAGCCATCGATCATCTGAAATAAGAAAGGGAGGAACCGATATGAAACAATACGAATTTTGGTTTGTGGTAGGCAGCCAGTCTCTGTACGGGCCGGAAGTGCTGGAGACCGTGGCAAAGCGTGCGGCAGAGATGACCGAAAAACTCAGCGCTGTGCTGCCCTATCCGCTAATATACAAGGTTACCGCCAAGTCCAACGGGGAGATCCGGGAGGTGATGCGGGAGGCCAACTACGACACCCGCTGCGCCGGCGTTGTCACCTGGTGCCATACCTTCTCCCCGTCCAAAATGTGGATCAACGGCCTTGCGGACCTGCAGAAGCCCTGGTGCCATCTGGCCACCCAGTACAACCTGGAGATCCCCAACGAAGAGATCGACATGGACTTTATGAACCTGAATCAGGCGGCTCATGGTGACCGGGAGCACGGCTTCATCGGCGCACGTCTGCGCAGCCCCAGAAAGATCATCGCCGGCTACTGGCAGGATCCCCAGGTGCAGCAGAGGCTGGGAAAATGGATGAAGGTGGCTGTCGGCGCCGCATTCTCCCGGGATCTGAAGGTCATGCGCTTCGGCGATAATATGCGGGAAGTGGCTGTCACGGAAGGCGACAAGGTGGAAGCGCAGATCAAGCTGGGCTGGCAGGTCAATACCTGGCCGGTGGGCAAGCTGGTGGAAAAGATGAACGCCGTCACCCAGGCGGAGATCGATGCCCTGATGGACACCTACCGGGCAAGCTATGATTTTGCCACCGACGATCTGGAAACGGTCCGCTACCAGGCCAGAGAAGAGATCGCCATGAAGAAGATGATGGACGAAGAAGGCTGCATGGCTTTCTCCAACACCTTCCAGGATCTGTATGGCATGAAGCAGCTTCCCGGCCTGGCTTCCCAGCACCTGATGGCTCAGGGCTATGGCTACGCCGGCGAGGGCGACTGGAAGATCGCAGCCATGACCGCCATCCTGAAGGCCATGGGTGAAAACGGCAACGGTGCCTCCGCCTTTATGGAGGACTATACCTACCATCTGGCGAAGGGCAGCGAGTACAGCCTGGGCGCCCATATGCTGGAGGTCTGCCCCAGTGTGGCAGCGGGAAGACCCCGGATCGAGGTGCATCCTCTGGGCATCGGTGACCGGGAGGATCCCGCCCGGCTGGTGTTCGAGGGCAGAGAGGGAGACGGCATCGTGGCTACGCTTATCGACATGGGCGGCAGAATGCGCCTGATTGTTCAGGACATTCACGTGGTTAAGCCCATTCTCCCCATGCCCAATCTGCCGGTTGCCCGTGTGATGTGGAAGGCAGAGCCGAATCTGGCCACCGGCGTGGAATGCTGGATCACCGCCGGCGGCGCGCACCACAGCGTGCTGAGCCTGGATGTGGATGCCGAAATGATGCGGGATTGGGCACGGATCATGGACATCGAGTTTGTGTACATCAACAAGGACACCACACCGGAGAAGCTGGAGCAGGAGCTGCTGCTGAACGACCTGGCGTGGAAGCTGAGATAAGGAGAGGGAACCATGCTGGAAGAGCTGAAAAAAAGCGTATGCGAGGCAAATCTGAGCCTTCCCAAGTACGGCCTGGTGACCTTTACCTGGGGCAATGTGTCTGCCGTGGATCCGGAGCGGAAGTACATGGTCATCAAACCCTCCGGTGTGGAGTATGATGTCATGACTCCCGAGGACATGGTGGTGGTCAGCATCGAAACGGGGAAGCGGGTGGAAGGCAAGTGGAAGCCCTCCTCCGACACCGACACCCATCTGGCGCTGTACCGGGCCTTCCCGGGAATCGGCGGCATCGTCCACACCCACAGCCGCTGGGCGACCTCCTTTGCCCAGGCTGGTGTGCCGATTCTGGCCCAGGGAACCACCCAGGGAGACTATTTCTACGGGGCGATCCCCTGCACCCGGAAAATGACTCCGGAGGAAATCGGCGGCAGCTATGAGCTGGAAACCGGCAATGTGATCATCGAGACCTTCCGGGGGATCGATCCCATGAGCATTCCCGCTGTGCTGGTCAACAGCCACGGTCCCTTTGCCTGGGGTACGGATGCCAATAACGCCGTCCACAATGCGGTGGTTATGGAGGAATGCGCCTTCATGAATTTCCATGCCCAGATGCTGAATCCGGAGCTGAAAAGCATGCAGCAGGAGCTGCTGGACAAGCACTTCCTGCGCAAGCACGGCGCCAACGCATATTACGGACAGAACTGAGTTTTTCCTGCACAGCCGCTTCGGCGGCTGTGCTTTTTTGATACAAAAATCGGAAATCTGTCAGACTGACCGGGGAAGATGCCGGATCATTGAGCGTTTCCTGCCTGGAGAGGTTCTTTCTCCCGGGAGATATTTTTGACAGTATGCCCGGAAAAGGAAAGTGCCCACAGGAAAGATTGTGCAAAATACTCCTGCATTCCGTTCTGAAAACACAAAACAAATACAAATATTTTTCAAGAATAAATAAATGAGTATGAACAGAAAAACAGAATAATGAAAAGAAAATTTGATAAAATGAACCGTTTTTTGAATTTTTTGGGCGCCAAAAAGGAAATGAGTATTGTTCAAGCCTACAAAAAAGGAATTAGTATGGTACAAATAATTGACAGTTATTTCGGGGTGTGGTATACTGCAATTAGGATTTGAAAGTATTGCCAATTGAAGGAGGATAAGCATATGTCTGTCTTTTTGCGTGAAGTTAAGACGGAAAACGGCTGGGTGCGGGGAGTTCCCGCTGCCGATCCCAGAATCACCGCCTTTAAGGGTGTTCCCTTTGCCAAGCCCCCGGTGGGAGAGCTGCGCTGGCGTGCTCCCCAGAGCGCGGACAACTGGGTGGGCGTCCGGGAGTGCAAGGAATTCGCCCCCATTTCCATGCAAACGCCTCCCGGACTGAACCCGGATATCGTTTACACCAAGGAGTGGAACGTAGATCCTGAGATCCCCATGAGCGAGGACTGCCTGTACCTGAACATCTGGACTCCTGCCAAGACCGGCAAGGAGAAATTCCCGGTGTTTGTATGGTACTTCGGCGGCGGCCTGAAAGAGGGCAACACCGCGGAGATGGAGTTTGACGGCGAACGCATTGCCCGCCGTGGCATCGTGGTGGTTTCCATCAACTACCGTGTCAATTCCTTTGGCTTCCTGTGCCATCCGGAGATTACCGCAGAGAATCCTGATGCCCCTGCCAACTTCGGTCACCTGGATCAGCAGTTCGGCACCCGCTGGGTAAAGCGAAATATTGAGGCCTTCGGCGGTGATCCCGACAACATCACCATCGGTGGTCAGTCTGCCGGCGGCATGAGCGTAAGCACGCAGCTTTGCTGCCCCGAAAATGAGGGCTTGTTCCAGAAGGCCATCGTCATGAGCGGCATTATGATCAACAATTACGCGTCCTTCTTCCGCTTCAACCGGACCCTGCAGGAAGGAGAAGAGGAGGGTAAGAAGTTCTTCGAATTCCTGGGCGTCAAGACTCTGGCAGAGGCAAGAGCCCTGGATGCCATGTACATCCGGGACAAGACCACCGAGTATAACCATATGTTCGGCACGGTAGTGGACGGTAAATTCCAGAAGGGCGTTTATGTCGAGCAGATGCGGACGGGCGACCGGCTGGATGTGCCTGTCATGGTGGGCTGGACCAACAACGAGTTTCTGGCACGTCCTGCCAGCCAGGATGCCGACAGTCTGACCGAAGAGCTGAGGCGCTGCTTCAAGCCGGAATCGGCGGAAAAGCTGATGGCCATGACCAGGCCCGGCGAGGACTTTGAGGGAGCCAAAACGAGGCTGTCCTTCGTGGGACCGGAGGGCGGCTCCAGGACCTTCCTCAGAGGCGATGAGAAGTCCGGGAAGATCCGTTCTGCCCGGTATGCCTATGAGTTCGGTCCGACTATGCCCGGTGATGATTCCGGCGCGTTCCACTCTTCCGATCTGTGGTTCTTCTTCGAGACCCTTGCCAAGTGCTGGCGCCCCTTCGATGGTCACCACTACGATCTGGCCCGGAAGATGTGCAACTACTGGTGCAACTTCTTCCGCACCGGCGATCCCAACGGCCCCGATGCCGACGGCACACCCATGCCCGAGTGGAAGCCCTATACGGAGGAGCGCCCCACGGTGGCCCGGTTCCACGATCAGGTGACTGTGGACGCGGAGCCCTGCAGTCCCGTACTGGATATCTGCATTGACAGCTTCCTGTGATCCGGATTCCGGCTGCCCGGCAGTTGGGCATCCTGAAAAATCCATCACCGGAAGGGAAAACGAAAATGCTTGAAATGCAGGCTGCGAAGACCTTCTTCGTAGCCTGTTTTCATAAGAATGAAATTAGGAGTGATAATCATGGCTACACGCTGCATTCAGACCCCCATCGGCACGTATGATGACGGCCGCACCGTTTACAGCTACAGGCTGGAGGATGAAAAGGGGCAGTACGTTTCACTGATGAACATCGGCTGTTCCATTCTCGATCTGGCGGTGCTGGATAAAAATGGGGAGCTGCAGGATGTTGTCCTGGGAATGCCTTCTTTTGAGCACTATCACAAGGCCCGCTCCGTAATGGGAGCCACCGTGGGCCGGTGCGCCAACCGGATCGCTGCCGGTACCTTCACCCTCAACGGGCAGGAGTACCATCTGGAGAAAAACGAGCGGGGCGGCCTGAACCACCTGCACGGCGGCAAAGGCGGCTTCCAGATGCGTTACTGGGACGCGGAGGTGGAAGGGGACACGCTGAGATTCCGCTACGAAAGCCCTGACGGAGAAGAAGGCTACCCCGGCAAGGTCAACGTGACGGAGACCGTCACCTTCCGGGACGGACGGCTGGATCTGCGCATCGACAGCGTCAGCGACCGGGATACCATCGTCAATTACACCAATCACGCCTTCTTTAACATGAACGGACAGGGGAGCGGCAGTGCCCTGAATCACCGACTGACCATTCATGCCGACCGTTACAGTGCTACCGGCCCCGACCTGATCCCCACCGAAGCCCTGCCGGTGGAGGGAACGCCCTTTGATTTCCGGACGCCCCATACCATCGGTGAGCGGATCGACGCAGACTTCAAGCAGGTCCGGGACTGCGGCGGCTATGACGTGAATTTCGTGCTGTCCGGCGGTGCCCCTGCTGCGGCGGTGGTGGGGGATATCTCCGGCATCCGCATGGAAGTCCATACCGATTGCCCGGATATGCAGTTCTTCTCCGGCATGGGCTTGGGCAGCCCCTTCCTGTGCCATGGAAAGAATGGAGCAACTTATGTAAACTTCGGCGGCTTCTGTCTGGAGCCCCATGCCCTGCCCAACGCCATCAATACTCCCTATGCCGATCAGGTGATCCTGCGGGCAGGAGAGACCAAGACCTGGCATATGTGCCTGGCCTTCTCGGTGGAAACGGAAGAATAAACGAAACATATATTAAGGAGGACAATCATGCTGAGAATCGCCGAAACCGAAACCGGAATGGTTCAGGGCTATCCCGGAACCGATGCCAGAATTACCGTGTTCAAGGGAATTCCCTACGCAGCGCCCACCAGTGGAAAGAACCGCTGGCGTGCTCCCCAGAGAGCCGAAAAATGGAAAGGGGTCCGCAAGTGCTATGAATTCGGACCCATCACCATGCAGAAAGTCCCCGGCGAGGATCCCAACGCCTTCTACTCCAAAGAGTGGCATGTGGATCCGGAGGTCCCCATGGGGGAGGACAGCCTGCGGCTGAACATTTGGACCCCTGCCAAGTCCGCCGATGAAAAGCTCCCTGTGATGATGTGGATCTTCGGCGGCGCCTTCAAGGAAGGCTACGCCCATGAGATGGAGTTTGATGGCGAGCGGATTGCTTCCCGGGGGGTGATCCTGGTATCCGTTGCCTACCGTGTCAACGTGTTCGGTTTTCTGTGCCATCCGGACATCACGGCGGAAAGCCCCGAGGCCCCTGCCAACTTCGGCCTGCTGGACCAGCGCTTTGCCATGGACTGGATCAAGCGGAACATCGCGAATTTCGGCGGAGATCCCGACAATGTGACCATTTTCGGTCAGTCTGCCGGCGGCGGCAGCGTCTGGACCCATCTCTGCTCGCCCAAGGCAAAGGGGGCCTTTACCCGTGCCATTGCCCAGTCTGCCGGCGGCTGCAGCATCCGGTATCCCGCCCCGTTTTTCCGGGGACGGGGAGACCTGAAGGCTGCGGAGCAGCTTGGCGTCAAGTTCCTGAAGGAGTGGCTGGGCTGTGACACCGTGGAGGAGGCCCGGAAGCTGGATGCGGACTACATCGAAAAGCGGTTCCTGGAATCCGGCATGAGCATGGGTCCCACAGTGGATGGGATCTACTGCGTGGACGATTATTCCGAGATCATCCGGCAGAACCGGATGAACGATGTGCCCTTCATCACCGGCAATACCACCCGGGAATTCATGGTTGGCCCTGCATCCGAGGATGAGGCCGTGGTGGAGCAGTGGGTCCGGGATAATTTCGGACCGTATGCCGAGGAATACATGGGTATCTGTCGCCGCATCGTGGAAAAGGACGGCGTCAGCCTGAAGGAAGCGGCCTCCGTAGGCACCTTTGAGCTGGGCGCACAGCTTGCCCTGGAGTGCTTCAAGGAGCAGGGCCGGGATCCCTACTATTACATTTTCGGGCCTGCCATCCCCGGCGACAATGCAGGCGCTTTCCACTCCTCTGATCTGTGGTTTGTGTTTGAGACCCTGATGAAGTGCTGGAGACCCTTCGACGGCCACCACTTTGATCTGTCCCGGAAGATGTGCAACTACTGGACCAATTTTGCCAAGACCGGAGATCCCAACGGCAACGATGCCGACGGCACCCCCATGCCCCAGTGGACCCGTTTCTCCAAGGAAAGCCCCCGGAACATTCAGTTCTTTGACGACATCTCCATGTCCGGCGATGCTTACAGCGAGAAGCGCGCCTTCCTGCTGCGGATCAATCAAAAGTGATTTCTAAAATCAGAGTAAGGAGCTGAAAACATGCTGCGTATTACGAAAACGGAAAGCGGAATGGTTCAGGGATATCCCGGAACCGATGCCAGAATCACGGTATATAAAGGAATCCCTTTTGCGGCGGATACCTCCGGTGAGAACCGCTGGCGTCCCCCTCAGCCTGTGAAGCCCTGGGAAGGGGTTCGCAAGTGCTATGAGTTCGCCCCCATCACCATGCAGAAGACCCCCGGACAGAACCCGGATGCCTTCTACTCCAAGGAGTGGCATGTGGATCCGGAAGTGCCGATGGGAGAGGACAGCCTGGCTCTGAACATCTGGACCCCCGCCAAGACCGGAGACGAAAAGCTGCCGGTCATGGTGTGGATCTTCGGCGGCGGCCTGCAGGAGGGCTATGCCTACGAGATGGAATTTGACGGCGAGCGAATTGCCTCCCGGGGCGTGATCCTGGTATCCGTGGCATACCGGCTGAATGTGTTCGGGTTCCTGAGCCATCCGGATCTGACGGCGGAAAACCCCGATGCCCCTGCCAACTTTGGTTTCCTGGATCAGAAGGCCGGAATTGAGTGGGTCAAGCGGAACATCGCCAATTTCGGCGGCGATCCCGAGAACATCACCATCTTCGGTCAGTCTGCCGGCGGCGTCAGCGTCTTTGCCCAGCTTTGCTCCCCCCAGACCGAAGGCCTGTTCCAGCGCGCCATCATCCAGTCCTCTGCCGGCGGCAGCATTCTGCCGGTATACCCCAAGACACGGTTCAATGATGCCATTACCCTGAAAGAGGCCGAGGAGCGGGGCGTCCGCTTCCTGAAAGAGCAGCTTGGCGTGGACACCATCGCAGAGGCAAGAAAGCTGGATGCCAAGTTCATCCGGGACAAGTGCGTGGAGTCCAAGGGCTGGTTCCCCCAGACCATTGATGGCAAGTTCATGCCCGAGAGTATTTTCCGGGCGGTGTTTGGGGACAAGATGCACCGGGTGCCTTTGATGATCGGCTACACCGAGGACGAAATGCCCATCGGCCCTGCCGGCGGCACCGAGGCCGATCTGGAAAGCTGGGCCAAAGAGAATTTCGGCCCCTATGCACAGGAATACGCGGAAGCCTGCTGCCGGAAGGCAGAAAAGGAAGGAAAACCCCTGGCAAAGTGCAGCTTTGTCAACGTCAACGAGAACAGCACCCGCATCGTGGGCGATGTACTCAGCGCCCAGGGCCGGAAGGTCTATGCCTACGCCTTTGATCCGGAGATCCCCGGCGACAATGCCGGCTCCTTCCATTCCTCCGATCTGTGGTTCTGCTTTGAGACCCTGATGAAGTGCTGGCGCCCCTTCGACGGCCACCACTACGATCTGGCCCGGAGAATGTGCAACTACTGGACCAATTTCGCCAAGAACGGCGATCCCAACGGCGAGGATGCCGACGGTACGCCCATGCCTGAGTGGACTGCCTATACTGCAGAAAGCCCCCGGGTGATGGATCTTTACGATGAGATCTGCATGGAGTCGGCGGATGCCGATGCCAAGCGGGAGGTTATGCTGCGGGCCAACAAGGAAGCCTTTGCCAAAAAACTGGAGGGCTGAGCCGTGCTGAGAATGACGAAAACGGAAAACGGCCTCGTCCGGGGATTTCCCGGTACCGATGCCCGGATCACGGTGTACAAGGGCATTCCCTTTGCCGATGATACCTCCGGAAAAAACCGGTGGCGGCCGCCCCAGCCTGCCAAAAACTGGGAAGGGGTTCGGGACTGCTACGAGTTCAGCCCCATCCCCATGCAGAAAACCCCGGGCGAGGATCCCAATGCCTTCTACTCCAAAGAGTGGCACGTGGATCCCCAGGTCCCCATGAGCGAGGACTGCCTGAAGCTGAACATCTGGACCCCTGCCAAGACTGCGGACGAGAAGCTGCCGGTCATGGTGTGGATCTTCGGCGGCGGCTACAAAGAGGGCTACCCCTACGAAATGGAGTTTGACGGCGAGCGCATTGCCTCCCGGGGTGTGATCCTGGTGTCCGTTGCATACCGCCTGAATTGCTTCGGCTTTTTATGCCATCCCGAGATCACTGCGGAGAACCCTGACGCGCCTGCCAACCTGGGCCTGCTGGATCAGCGCTGCGGCATCGCGTGGGTGAAGCGGAACATTGCCAACTTCGGCGGCGATCCGGAGAACATCACCATTTTCGGCCAGTCTGCCGGCGGCGGCAGCGTGACCTATCACCTGTGCGCCCCCGGAAACGACGGCCTGTTCCAGAAAGCCATTATCCAGTCCTTCGGCGGCATTACGCCCAATTACCCCACCTCCACCTTCCCCAAGAACAAGACCTTGGCGGAGGCAGAGCAGATCGGCGTGGAGGTTTTCGAGAAGCTGGGAGTCAAGACCCTGGAAGAGGCCAGAGCCCTGGACGGCGAGTATATCCGCCGGAAGTTCCTGGAGACCGGCCTGTGGCTGGAAGTGGTCATTGACAACCAATATGTGCTGGGAGAATTCTCCGACATTATCCTGCAGGACGGCATGATGAAAGTGCCGGTCATCATCGGCCACAATACCGGTGAATCCGTCACCGGCCCCAGACGCTACGGACCTATGGGTATGCTTGTGCGGGAGAAGGTCACGGAGGAGGATATCGATCAGTGGCTGAAGTCCAATCTGGGCGCTTACGGCGAGGGCTACCGGCAGGTATGCCGCCAGATTGCCGGCTCCGACGATCCTGAGGTCATGGCAGACACCATGGCGCTGAACGCCAGCGAGCTGCGGGTGGGCATGATGGGCAAGGTCTGCAGCGATCAGGGCAGATCCATCTATACCTACGCCTTTGGCCCCACCATCCCCGGCGACAATGCGGGAGCCTTCCACTCCTGCGATCTGTGGTTTGAGTTTGAGACCCTGATGAAGTGCTGGCGTCCCTTCGACGGCCACCACTACGATCTGGCCCGGAAGATGTGCAACTACTGGACAAACTTCGCCAAGACCGGCGATCCCAACGGCAACGATGCCGACGGCACCCC
>JAQXVF010000006.1 GCA_029224785.1 Bacillota bacterium | reverse complement strand
GTTGTCTATCTGCGTAACTTTCCGCGCTGTGCCTATGAGGAACACTTTTCAGGTATAACAGAATGGCAACTTGCAATCAGTTTTACTGTAATGGGTGTGTTTTTGATTTTGCTCTACTTTTTAGTTTCTTGAACGGTTCGACAAATTCCAATTTGTCGAACTAATAAAGAGCGCACTTCTATACACCTTTCGGTGTACTGTGCGATCTGTGATTTTGCACCGCCCCAGCGCCTCCCTCTGATGAGGGAGGTGGCCCGCAGGGCCGGAGGGAGAGAAAATGAAAGACTACAATAAAGAAAATATACCTCTTGCAAAGACACTCCGAAAGAACATGACCCCATAGGAACGGAAACTATGGTATGATTTTTTGAGATACTACCCTGTGCGCTTTCAAAGGCAAAAAGCGATTGGGAATTACATTGCGGATTTCTATTGCGCAAAAGCAAGGCTGGTCATTGAACTGGACGGCGGTGGACATTATACAGCGGAGCTGGGTAGAAAAGATGAGATGCGTACAAAAGACTTAGAGTCTATGAATCTAACGGTAGTGAGAATTTGCAATCTGGATATTGACCGCAATTTTCGTGGTGTATGCGAATATATGGATCTGACTGTGAAGCGTCTCTCCCTCAGTCAGCTTCGCTGACAGCTCCCTCATCAGAGGGAGCCTTGGATATTCCAACCCCAATACATAACATAAAAACCGACCTATGATCGTAACCATAGGTCGGTTTCACTGTTTTACGAACCCCGCCCAACCGCAGGGGAGGGCTTTTGCAGACCAAAAAGAGAGGAAAAGATGCCGCTGCAGCGCAGCGGCATCGATTGTCGGTATTACAGATACTTCTTGATATTATCGGAAGCCAGCGCGGGATCGTCGGAAACGGTGATGGTGATGTCCATATCGTTGGCCGCTGCAAAAGAAGCCGCCCACTCAATAAAGGCCTCACCGGCGGCGCGGTCACTGCCGATGGTTTTATACAGGTTGTCGATGTACACATGGGTGATATCGAAGTTGCCTGCGTGCAGGCCGCTGAGGAAGCCCTTCAGCATATCGGGGTTGGAAATTCCGTACTCCTTGGAGTCCACCAGACGGGCGCGGTGGCTGATATCATAAGTAAGTTTCTTGCCGTACTCGATGCAGGTCACATCGCCGGTAGCGTTTACCAGTGCTTCATTGATGGAGTCGATCAGTTTCTTGGTTTTTCCGGAGCCCTTCAGGCCCATGATAATATGAATCATCGGATTGTCCTCCTTTGCTTGCCAGGTATTTGGCTTGTCATTATTCTATCAGCTAACTGGGAAATATGCAACAGTTTTTTTGAAAATCCAGGCCGGAATTCTCCGATTCGCTGCAAGGAGACCGGCCTTGTCTCAGTTGGCCTCGTAGCCGGGCTTGCCCAGCAGCCGGAACATATTGCGCTTGTAAAACTCCACGCCGGGCTGGTTGAAGGGGTTCACACCCAGAAGATAGGCGGAAACACCGCAGGCCAGCTCGAAGAAGTAGAACATTTCGCCCAGCTTTTTATCATCCAGCTCGCCCATCTCCATCGTCAGGACGGGAACGCCGCCGTCCACGTGGGCGGCCAGGGTGCCCAGATAAGCCTTTTCGTCCACAAAGTCCAGGGTCTTTCCGGCCAGGTAGTTCAGGCCGTCCAGATTCTTGTAATCGGAGCCAACAACGGCGGTCTGTGTGGGAGGAGCAAAGCGAATCATGGTCTCAAAGAGGTTCCGCTGGCCCTGCTGGATCATCTGACCCAGGGAGTGCAGGTCGGCAGTCAGCTCCGCGTAGACGGGGAACAGACCCTTGCCGTCCTTGCCCTCGGACTCACCGAAGAGCTGCTGCCACCAGCCGCCGAACATCTTGAAAGCGGGGTCGTAGGATTCCAGCAGCTCGATGGCCTTGCCCCGACGGTACAGCAGGTTTCTGACGGCGGCGTACAGCCACACGGGATTCTCGAAGGAGCGGATGTCATAGGCCTTCTTGCCTTCGGCAGCGCCGCGGAGGACCTGCATGATGTCAATGCCGGCTACCGCCATGGGCAGCAGACCTACAGGGCTGAGAACGGAGAACCGTCCGCCCACGCTGGCGGGGATCACAAAGGTCTCCCAGCCCTCCTCGGAAGCCATCTGCCGCAGAGCGCCCTTCACCGGATCGGTGATGGCGAAAATCCGCTGCTTGGCACCGTCGGTGCCGTACTTCCGCTCCAGCATCCAGCGAAGTGCCCGGGTGGCAATGGCAGGCTCGGTGGTGGTGCCGGATTTGGAGATGATGGCGATGGAGAAATCCTTGCTTTCCAGCAGACGGCACAGCTCATTCCACGCCCGGGTGGACAGGCCGTTTCCGGCAAAGAAGATCTGAGGATCACCCTTGCCCTTGCCGATGTTGTGGTTTGCACCCTGCAGCAGCTCAATGGCAGCCCGGGGTCCCAGATAGCTTCCGCCGATGCCGATGACCACAAAAACGTCGGAATTCTCCCGGATGCGGGCGGCAGCCGCCTGAATCCTGCGGATCTCTTCCGTAGGCTCGGTGGCGGGCAGATTCAGCCAGCCCAGGAAATCACTGCCTTCGCCGGAGCCATCCATCACGGTGGCATGGGCTGCGGCAACGTCTTTTTCCATATTTAAAAGGTCGGGCAGGGTGATCTCACCCCACACATTGGAAATATCAACTTTGATCATGTTACGATGAACACATCCTTTCCAGATTCTTGCACCCTATATGTTACCGCAAATGGACACCAAACGCAAGTCTATTTTCGTAAAAAAACTGTGGCTTTTTTTGGCTTTTCGGTGTATGATGAAAAAAATGCAAAAACAGGAGGATCGCATATGAAATACGGATTTGGCATTGACCTGGGAGGCACCACGGTCAAGATCGCCTATTTTGATGCGGAGGGACATATGCTGGACAAGTGGGAAATCCCCACTGTCACCGAAAACGGCGGAAGCCGGATTCTGCCGGACATTGCAGACTCCGTGAAACAGTACATGGCAGACAGGAAGATTGACCCTGCTGAGGTGCTGGGTGCAGGCATTGGTGTTCCCGGCCCCGTGAACAGCAGGGGTGTGGTCAACCGCTGCGTCAATCTGGGCTGGGGGGTGTTCAACATCTCCGAGACCCTGTCCTCCCTCATCGGAATGCCGGTGAAGGCGGGAAATGATGCCAATGTGGCGGCTATGGGCGAATACTGGATGGGCGGCGGTCAGGGCTGCGACAACATGGTCATGGCGACCCTGGGCACCGGCGTCGGCGGCGGTATTGTCGTGGAGGGCCGCCTGCTCCATGGCGCCCACGGTGCGGGCGGAGAGATCGGCCATGTGCTGGTGAATCCGGAAGAGACCGAGGCCTGCGGCTGCGGCAACTACGGCTGCGCGGAGCAGTATTGCTCGGCTACCGGGATTGTCCGTCTTGCCAATCGGTATCTGGCATCCAACGACACCCCCAGCGCCATGCGGGGGAAAGCTCCGCTGACCTGCAAGGACATCTTTGACCTGGCAAAGGATGGAGACGTAGGAGCGGTCATCGTCCGGGAGCAGTATTTCGAGTGCCTGGGCGCTTTCCTGGCCCGGGTGTGCTGTGTGGCGGATCCGGAAGTGGTGGTTCTGGGCGGCGGTGTCAGCAAGGCCGGAAAGGTGCTGATTAAGGGTATGGAGCCGTATTTCAGGAAGTACGCCTTCCATGCTTGCCATACTACCCGATTTGCCCTGGCGGTGCTGGGCAACGACGCAGGGGCCTACGGCGCATTCAAACTGGCCCTGGATGCCTTCGGAGAATAAAACCAACCGGCAGGAGAGGATTCTCCTGCCGGTTTTCGGTGCAGTAAAGCCCCCCGGCACTGCAGTGCCGGGGGTTGGTATGATGGCTTACAGATATGTGACGGTTTCGGACAGACTCTTGCGGCTGTCATGGTTGGGAGAGGGAAGTGCGCCTTCCGCAGCATAGCCCAGATCCAGCAGCAGGGCCACTTCCTCGTTTTCCGGCAGACCAAGGGCGGCTGCCGCCACGGCCGGGTCGAAATAGTTGAGCCAGCAACTATCCACCCCTTCGTTTGCTGCGGACAGCATCATGTGGGTGGCTACGATGGAGGCATCCTCTGCACCGGAGTTCCCCTTTCCGCCGGGATAGGTGAACACCTGATCCCTGGGGAATGCCACCACCAGCACGGTGCCGGCGTTGTAGCGGCAGGGAGTAATGGTGTCCAGCTTTGCCAGGGCTTCCGGGGACTGGACCACATAGATGTGATGGATCTGCAGGTTTTTCGCGGTGGGGGCCAGACGGCCCGCATTCAGGATGGCCTCCAGCGCCTCCCCGGCGACAGGCCGGCCGTCAAATTTCCGGCAGGAAAAGCGGTTTCGGATGACTTCGTTGAATTCCATAGGGTAGCCTCCTTGTGATAGAATCAGGATTTCAGCAGGTTCAGAATGGCCTGGGTGAAGATGTCCACCTGGATTTGCAGGTCTTCGATGGACAGGGACTCGTTTTTGTCGTGGATGTGGTTGTCTTTGTCGGGGAATTCACAGCCGAAGGCGATGATTCCCGGCAGGCTCTTGGCGTAGGTGCCGCCGCCGATGACCATGGGCTTCCGGGTCTCGTCCCCGGTGACTTCCCGGTAGGCTTCATACAGACCGCGAACCAGGGGAGAATCGGGGTCATGGAACAGGGGAGTGCCGATTTTCAGAATCTCTACCCGGCCCTTTTCGTCCTCCAGATGATCCCGGGAGAGCCTGCGGATGTCCTCCGGGGTCAGGGTCACGGGATAGCGGATGTCAATGGTACAGACAATCTCTCCGTTTTCGGTTTTTACGATGCCATTGTTCAGGGTCAGGGCACCGTACTGGTCCTCCACCTTCAGACCCAGGCCGCTGCCGTCGCAGGCGGTGCCCACATGGTCCATGTAGAAGTCCACAAAATCGTCCCGGAAGCCGGCCTGCTGCAGGGCCTGCATGGTGTAGGAGGCGGCATTCACGCCCAGATGGGGGGTGCTGGCATGGGCGGCGGTGCCTACGGCTTCGATGGTCAGGGTTTCTCCGTCACGGGTTAAGGAGAAGGAAGGAAGGGGTGTCTTCTCCAGAGCGGCGCGCAGGGCATCCTCCTCAACGGAAGCGGCGGGGATCACGGTGGTGCAGCGGTTGCATACCGCATTGGACACAAAGCCGCCGTTCATGGAGAGAATTCTGGTATTTTTGCTGTGCACCAGCATTCCGCAGGAGCCTTTTTCTCCGAAGATCCCGGGGAAATAGCCGTCGGGGGTAAAGCCGGCGGTGATGGGCTCGCCATGTTCGTTGTAGTACTGCATACACCGGGAGCCGGTCTCCTCGTTGCAGCCCATCAGCAGGCGAACCCGCTTGTTCAGCGGTACGCCGGACTCCCGGACCAGCTTCATGGCGTACAGGGAGGCGATGACGGCGCCCTTGTCGTCGCTGACGCCCCGGCCGTATACCATATCACCCTTTCTTGTCAGGGTGAAGGGGTCGGTGTCCCAGCCTTCCCCGGCGGGGACAATGTCCAGGTGGGCGGCAATGCCGATGATCTCCTGCCCCTGGCCCATTTCCGCGTAGCCGCAGTAGTTGTCCATGTTGACGGTGTGAAAGCCCATTTCTCCGGCGATCTTCAGACCCTCGGCAAGGGCCGCGGCAGGGCCTTCACCGAAGGGCATTCCGGGCTTGGACTGGGAGTATACGGAATTGTACTGCACCAGCCGCCCCAGCTTCTCCAGCATTTCGTCGGTCAGGGGCTTGATTTTGTCCATTCTTTTCATGAAAAAACCTTCTTTCCGGCAAGAAATCTTTCCGTGATTATAGCATTCTCCCCAAGGAAGTGTCAAGCAATCCGGGACGAATTCGGTATATTTCCCTTTCCTTTGCCGTGGAGGGAAAAATCGTTGCAAGATTCGGAATCATACAGTATAATGAGATATCAACTGTGTCTTCAGGAAGGAGAAAGAATATGTCGGATTTGAAACGGCCGGATCCCCGAGGGCCGAACAAGATGGGTGTCATGCCGGTGGGAAAACTGCTGTTTTCCATGGCTCTGCCCATGATCATCGCCATGCTGGTGCAGGCATGCTATAACGTGGTGGACAGTATTTACGTCTCCCGGATCTCCGAAAGCTCTGTTACGGCGCTGTCCCTTGCGTTTCCGATTCAGAACCTGATGATCGGCTTTGCCACCGGTGTGGGCGTAGGCGTCAACTCCCTGCTCAGCAAGTCTTTGGGGGAGGGCAACCGGGAACGGGGAAATCAGTATGCCGGCAACGGCATCTTTATGATGGTGGTCTCCATCATGCTGTTTGTTCTGGTGGGGCTTTTCCTGGTTCGGCCCTTCTATGAGATGCAGTCCGAAGTCCGCGAAACCGTGGAAAGCGGCACTACCTATGCATGGATCTGCACCGTGTTCAGCGCAGGTATCTTTGTGGAGATCCTGGGCGAACGCCTGCTGCAGGCCACAGGCCGGACCTTCTATACCATGATCACCCAGGGTACCGGTGCCATCCTGAACATTATCCTGGATCCCATCCTGATTTTCGGGTATTTCGGGCTTCCTGCCATGGGCATTGCCGGTGCGGCAACCGCCACCGTGATCGGCCAGTGGGTTGCTGCCGGACTCGCAATCTACTTCAATCTGAAGAAAAACGAGGATGTGCATCTGAAGCTTGCGAATCTGCTTCCCCGAAAGGAGATTCTGCTTCCCATGCTGGGGGTGGGCATTCCCTCTGTCATCATGATGGGAATCGGTGCTGTCATGAATTTCAGCATCAACCAGATCCTTCAGGGCTTTACGGAAACGGCCACCGGCGTGTTCGGTGTGTACTATAAGCTGCAGAGCTTCTTCTGTATGCCTATTTTCGGCATGAACAATGCCGCCATATCCATCATTGCCTATAACTACGGCGCCCGCAAACCCAAGCGGATCACAGGCACGCTGAAGGTGGGCTGCTGTGCGGCCCTGTGTGTGATGATTCTGGGAACGCTGTCCTTTGAACTGATTCCCCATGTGCTGCTGTCGGCCTTCCATCCTTCCGAGCAGTTCATGACCATCGGCTGCCGTGCACTGCGGATCATCGGCGTGCATTTCCCCGTGGCTGCCATCTGCATCGTGCTGGGCTCCAGCTTCCCAGCCCTGGGAAACGGTCTGTATTCCACCATCACCTCTCTTTGCCGCCAGCTTCTGGTGCTGCTGCCGGTGGCGTATCTGATGAGCCTCAGCGGAAATCTGGACAATGTCTGGCTGGCCTTCCCCATTGCCGAGGTTATGAGCCTGACCGTGACCGTGATTCTCTTCACCCGGGTCTACCGCAAGAAGATCAAGCCGCTCTACCAGGATCAAAACGGATAATTGAGAAAGGACCTGCTGCAGTTTTTGCAGCAGGTCCTTTTTGTAAGGAAAAGGGTAGGGCACGGAGAACGAACGCCGCCCGGGAAAGGCGGGTGCTCGTAAAACAGTTTCAGTCCCGGCAGTCATGTCTGCCGGGACTGTTCTTGCATATATTGAAGCCGTAGGATATGATTCAACAGACTGATAAATAAGAATTTGTCTGGCAGCGGCACTTGCCTCTCCCTTTGGGAGAGGCAAGCGCAGGGGGCGGAGAGGGCCCTCTCAGTCACGGCTAAGGCCGTGCCAGCTCCCCCAAAGGGGGAGCCAAGACCTCGTCAAATTTCAATTTGGCGAACGGATAAAGAGCGCACTTCTATACACCTTTCGGTGTACTGTGCGATCTGCGATTTTGTGCAGCACCAACGCCTCCCTTTACACAAGGGAGCCCAGGGCGCTGCCGCGACAGTGCATAATGGAAAAACCGACCTATGATCGTAACCATAGGTCGGTTTCACTGTTTTACGAACGCCGCCCGGGAAGGGCGGCGTTTTGCAGGATCAATGGATGTCGTTTCCTGCGAAGAAGCTCTTCATGGGATTGTACAGGAAAGCGGCGATGACAACGGTGATGATCAGGTTGGGCAGCATATAGGAGCCGTTGTACACGATGGAGTACAGGCTGGGGCTGCTGAAGGTACCCAGACCCTCCAGACCGGAAACGGCGGTGGGTTCCACGATGCGCCACAGGGTCACACCGCTGATGTAATGGAACACGAACCGGCCAAGATTGCCCACGACGGCGCCGGCGAAGACGCCCCAGGACTTCCCCTTGAACAGACCGGCCAGACCCAGAGCGGAGAAGGCCAGCATATAGTCCAGGATGATGCACTGCCAGCCCCAGCCCACGGCTCCGTCCAGCAGCATATTGATCAGGCCGAAGACCAGACCGGACAGCAGACCCTGGCCCACGCCCCAACGGACGGCGTAAAGGATCAGGGGGAAGGCGGACAGGTTGATGGAACCGCCGTTGGGAAGGTCTACCACCTTCACGAAGCTCAGTGCCACGGCCGCTGCGACCATGACGGCGCCTTCTGTCAGGGCACGGACCTGCAGATGGTTTTTGGTGTTGTTTGCCATGTTTGCAAACCTCCATAAAAAAGATATCGCATTGCAAACCGTCAAAGGTGCACAATGCGATACAATCAATCCATATGGGCATCTTTTCCTACGACGGTACAAACCGTATCAGGTTCGCGGGTCAAAGCATACGCTTACTCTCAGCCGGCAGATCCGGCTCCCCGAAGAATGATTTGTTATGCGATTCGCGTCTATTATAGCAGGAAAGAGGGAAATGTCAAGCCATTTCTGTGGTCAGGGGTTTTCCGCCCAGAATATGGAAATGCAGGTGGGGCACAGTCTGTCCGGCATCGGGACCGCAGTTGCTCACCACCCGGTATCCGCCCGCAAGACCCTCCGCCCGGGCGATCCGGGGGATGACGGTGAAAATATGGGCGACCAGCGATGCGTTTTCTTCGGTGACTTCTGCCACGCTTCCGATGTGCTCCTTGGGAATCACCAGGATGTGGGTGGGTGCCTGGGGAGCGATGTCCCGGAAGGCAAGAATCTGATCGTCCTCATAGACCTTTGCTGAGGGGATCTGACCGGCAACGATTTTGCAAAAGAGACAGTTTTCCATGGATGTTACCTCCTATATTCCGAAAAGATGAAAAACTCCGGAGCTTGCCAGGGCCATGATGATGCCGGCCATGGCTACGCCCAGCGAAACGGCCAGCGCCGTAGACTTGATGCCCATGTCCAGAAAACTGGCTGCCAGAGTGCCGGTCCATGCGCCGGTACCGGGAATGGGGATCCCCACAAACAGCAGAAGCGCCAGAAACAGCCCCCGTCTGCCGGCTTTGCGCCGCAGCTTCTGCCCGGCCCGCTCTCCCTTGTCGTGGAGAAAGCGGAAAGATTTGCCAATGACGGGCTTGTCCATGCCCCAGAGCAGGATCTTCCGGGCGAAAAAGTAGATAAACGGCACCGGAATCATATTTCCCAGAGCACAGACGGCAATGGACAGCAAAGGGGGCAGCTCCATGCCCACCGCAATGGGTACCGCAAACCGAAGTTCCAGAAGCGGAACCATGGAAAGCAGAAAAACAATCAGGTATTTTTTCAGCACCGCCTGTCTCCTTTCCTTCTGTAGAACTGTAGACAAGAATAGCACAGTTTTTCGGGAAATGCAACCACGTTTGTGTACAATCTTTCCGGGATATCCTGACGAATTCGGAATTTGTATGCAGAATAGACTTGCATTTTGCCGGTTTTGAAAGTATACTGTACACATAATAATCGGCGGAGTATGCCATGCTCCGCAAAAGGAGGTGCTGATATGCCGACACTGCAGGAAAACCGGGATTCTCTCTTCCCGCTTTCCATCAATCAGGAGAACATCCTGTCGCTGGAGAAGGCCATCCCCGGCACCTCCGTGAACCATATCAGCGCCACCGTCTGCATCCGGGGACGGGTCAGCGAGGATGCCATCCGCCGGGCTATCGGACTGGTATTGGAAAAAGATGCCTCCCTTCGTACCCGCATCACCCTGCGGGATGGGGTGCCCATGCAGTACCATGGGGAGAACGGAGATCCGGAGCTTCCGGTGATCACCTTCACCTCCTTCAACCAGGAGGATTTTGCCTGCTGGATCCAATCCTATTGCCAGAAGCCCATTTTTGACTTTGATGCGCCGCTGTACCGATTTGTCCTGTGCAAGACCGGACAGAGCAGTGCAAGGCTTCTGGTCATAACGCATCATATCATTTCCGACGGCTGGTCCCAGCTTATGCTGTGCAACCGGATCGGGGAGGCTTACCTGGCCATCCTGGACGGCAATCCGCCGGAGTGGGAGGCATTTCCCGACTACCGGGAGTTTGTGGATGCCCAACAGAAATATCTGCACTCTCCGGCCTATGAGCAGGATCGGGAATACTGGCAGCAGGTGTTCTCCAGCAGGGCGGAGCCTGCAGCCCTGAAGGTTCCCAGAGGCGCTGTGGTCAGCCATGTGGGCAGACGGAAGAGCTTCCATCTTTCCGGCCAGCTCAATCAGGCAATCTATGACTTTACGCAAAACCAGCGGGTGGCACCCTTCTCCGTGCTTTACATGGCAATGGCCATTTATCTGAGGCAGGCGGGAATGGGCAGCCGCTTTGCGGTGGGGGTTCCCATTTTCAACCGGTCCAACTTCCGCTACAAGCAGACCACCGGTATGTTTGTCAGTACGCTGCCCTTCGTCAACGAGATCTCCCCGGACTGGACCTTCCGTTCCTTCTGTCAGGAGCTGTCCGAAAGCTGGATGGAGATGCTGCGGCACCAGCGTTTCCCCTTTGCCCAGATTGAAAAGATCGCAGCGGCCGGTCAGCCGCTGTACCAGGTGATGCTATCCTATCAGGACTGCAAGCTCCTGGAGAATTATGATACCTCCGTGTCAATTTCCGGCCTTTGGCATTACAGCGGCTACCAGGCAGAGCAGCTTTGCATCCATATGACCAATCTGGAGGGGAACCGCGTCTACTCCGTGGATTATGATTACCTGACCCAGGTGTTTTCCGAGCAGGAGATCACGGCGCTCCATGAAACCCTCTGCCAGATCCTGTCTTTCGGCCTGAGCAACCCGGATCTGCCTCTGAATGCCATCCCATTGATCAGCGAGATCGGAAGGGAGCGAGTTTTGTACCGATTCAACGAGACCAAGGCTCTCCGAAGCCCCGGTACCCCGTATAGCCTCTTGAAAGAAGTGGCGCTGCAGAGTCCCCGCCGGGCGGCAGTGATCTGCGGTGGTGTCCGTACCACATACCACGATCTGATTTCCCGGGGACAGTATGTGGCGGCTGCACTTCCCAAGGCAAAAGCGCTGGCGGCGATCCTGCTGCCCAGAGATGTGCGGCTGTTTTATGCCCTGACGGGCATTATGCAGGCAGGCTGCGCCTGGCTGCTGCTTTCGCCGGACCAGCCCGTCCAGCGAATCTGCCAGATCCTGGAAAGCAGTGAGGCAGACTGCCTTCTGACGGTGCCGGAACTGGCAAACAGGCTGGGAACACCGGCGCTTCCCGTGATCGATGTGGATTCCCTTTACCGCACAAAGTCAGAGGCTGCGGATGTCTCTCCGGCAGACCTGGCCTATGTCGTATACACCTCCGGCAGCACCGGCAAGCCCAAAGGGGTGGAGATCACCTGCGAGGGCCTGTGCAACCTGGCCATGGCCATGCGCCCCTACTACCGGGGAGGCGCTGTGCTGTCCCTTTGCAATGTGGGATTTGACGCCTTTGTGCTGGAAAGCGCGGCGGCGCTTCTGTGCGGCCAGACCATCCTGCTGGCAGATGACCGCCAGAAGGAAAACCCCAGGGAGCTGGCCTCTCTGATCATGAACTATGGTGTGGGCTTTTTGTCCACCACGCCTTCCCGCCTGGATGCGATGATGGACAACGACACCTTCCGTATGGCTGCCCGGCGGCTGGCCTGCATCGTCTGCGGCGGTGAACCCTTCCCGGGAGAGCTGCTTCTGAAGCTCAAGAGCAACACGAGCGCGGACATTTACAACCAGTATGGCCCGTCGGAAACCACCGTGGCGGTGAGTATGTGCCGGCTGAACCAGGCGGAGGTCATCACCGTGGGCAAGCCTATGGAAAACTGCCATCTCTATGTTCTGGACGAGTCTCTCCATCCCCTGCCTCCCAATGTGCCGGGAGAGCTGTATGTCGGAGGTGTCTGCGTGGGCCGCGGCTACCGGAATGCGCCGGAGCTGACTGCCCGGAGCTTCCTGCCCAGCCCCTTTGTCCGGGGAGAGCGGATCTACCGCACCGGCGATGTGGCCTGCTGGACGGAAGACGGGGAAATCGAACTGTTCGGCCGGAAGGATGCCCAGGTGAAGCTCCGTGGTCTGCGGATCGAACCGGAGGAGATCAGCGCGTGTCTGCGCAGGTTCCCCGGGGTTATTTCAGCCGCGGTGCGGGTGCTGGAGATCTCCGGGAATCAGGTCCTTGTGGGCTATTTCACCTCCGATTCTCAGATCCGGGAGACAGAACTGCTGGCGTATGCGGCATCCTGCCTGCCCAGCTACATGATTCCGGGGTATGTGATGCAGGTGCCGGAGATCCCGCTGACCCAAAACGGTAAGGTGGACGAAAAGCGCCTTCCCATCCCCGAACAGAAGACTTCCGCTGCGGCAGAAAACCGGCGTCAGCGGGAGATCCTGGACATTTTCAGAGCCGTCCTCCAGCGGGAGGATGTGTTTGCGGATACCAACTATTTCCTGACAGGAGGCAACTCTCTGAACGCCATGGAGACCATCGGCCTTCTGGAGGAGAAGTTCGGTGTCCGGATCCCGGTTTCCCAGCTCTATGCCTGCAACAGTGCGGCGAAGCTGGATGCGTTCCTGCCGGGAGGAGAAAGGATTGCTGCAGAAAAGCCTATGGAAAAGGCTCCGGTGCAGACCTTCTATCCTTTAACGGATACCCAGATCGGACTGTATCTGGAAAGCTGCCTGGATGAGACCGGGCTGGCTTACCATATGCCCTGCGGACTTCTCCTGCCGGAGAACACGGATCTGCAGCGGCTGGAGGCTGCCTTCCGCAGCCTGGTGGAGGATGAACCTCTGCTGCGGGTGAGTTTTGTCTATCAGGACGGAAAACTGATGGCCAAGCTCCAGGAACACGGAGCGCTGTCTCTGGATATGATTGAGGCGGAGGACGAGAAAACCGCCGTCTCCGCGTTCCTGCGTCCCTTCGATCTGGGCAAGGCGCCGCTGATGCGGATTGCCCTGTGGGAAAAGGAGCCGGGAGTCCGCCTGCTGTTCGTGGATGTTCATCACCTGATCAGCGACGGACTCAGCACACCGCTGATGTTCCGCCGCCTGGATGCATTTTACAGCGGCGCCTCCCTGCCGGAGCACCGTTCTTACCTGGATTATGCCTGGCAGCGGCAAAACCGCCCGGCTCCGGAGCAGACCGTTCGTGCCTGGGAAGAGGCGCTGGCGGACTGCAGCCCGGTGCTGGAGCTGCCCCTGGATAAGGTGCGTCCCAAGCGGTTTGATTACCGCGGCGCCCATCTGCGCCACGAGTTTACCCCTGCCGCGTCCCGGACGGTGGACCGGCTTTGCAGCGATCACGGCCTGACGCCCTATATGCTGCTGGCAGGTGCTTTGGGCATGGTTCTGGGCAGCCTTTCCGGGCAGAAGGATCTGCTCATCGGCACTCCGGTGTCTCAGCGCACCACGCCTGCCCTGAAGCAGGTCTGCGGACCGCTGGTGTCCACCGTTCCCGTGCGTCTGCGCCTGCAGGGAACCCTGAAGGAGTATTTTGAGCGTGTTCGGCAGAACACCCTGTTTGCCATTGACCATGGGGATGTCTCCATGGGAGAGCTGCTCTCCCGGCTGAATGTACCCCATTCGGACGACCGGAATCCCCTGTATCAGGTACTGTTCCAGATCCGGCCTCTGGATCCTCAGAACTTCAGCCTGAATGGAAGCCCCCTAAGCTACCTGCCTGTTTCCACCGGAACCTCCAAGCTGGATCTCAGCGTGGAAGCGGCCCGGGAGCAGGATGCCTATGCCATTTACTTTGAATACGCTTCCAGCCTGTTTGACGAGGCAGCCATTGCCTATTACGGCCGCTGTTTGGAGACAGTGGTGCAGCAACTGGGCAGCTTGGACTGGGAAAGCACCCTGGAGACCTGCAGCCCCCTGAGTGCAGAGGACCGTTTCCGTCTGATGGACCGCCCCTGGCGGACCTTCAGCCCGTATCTGGATTATCCGATCCATTGGATCATCCGGGAACAGGCGCGGCAGAATCCGGATAAGACCGCAGTGGTCTGGCACGGACAGAGCCTGTCCTTTGCTGCACTGGAGCAGCGGGCCTGTCGGATCGCCGGCCTGCTGGCGGCCCACGGGGTGGAGCGCGGTGACCGGGTAGGCATCGTGTGCCGCCGCAGCCCGGAGCTTCTGGCTGCACTGCTGGGTATTCTTTACGCCGGCGGAGCCTATGTGCCCTTCCTGACGGAGTATCCCGCCCAGCGGGTTGGATACATGATGCAGACAGCCCAGGCAAAGCGGATCCTTTGTGACACCCAGTCTGAGAACCTTCTGCAGGAAGAGGCAAGGACGGTTCCGGTGGCCTGCCTGTCGGAGGAGGCTCCTGCTGTGGCGGAACCCATCCTCAGCAGCGGCAGTGACCCGGCCTATGTCCTGTTCACCTCCGGTTCCACCGGACAGCCCAAGGGCGTACAGCTTCCCCACAGGGCACTTTCCAACCTGCTGCAAAGCGAGCTGGATCGCCTTTCTCCGTTCCCGGGGCCTGTGCTGTGCACCACCAATTTCACCTTTGATATTTTCTCCACGGAAAGCCTGTTGGCCCTGGCCATGGGGCGGACCGTGATTCTGGCAGACGAAGAACAGATGCTGCTGCCCTGGCAGATTGCCGGGCTGATCCGGGATTACGAACCGGCCATTGCCCAGTTCACCCCGTCCCGGCTGCAGATGTGCCTGCGCAGCGAGGATTTCCGCCAGGCGATCGCCAAGGTGCCCTACACCATTCTGGTGGGCGAAGGCGTGCCGCCGTCTCTGGTGGAAACCTTCCGAAGCTGCAGCAGCGGCATCCTGGCCAACTGGTACGGGCCTACCGAGGCGGCGGTCTATGTCACCGCCGGCAGACTGGAAGCAGGGGAGCCTGTGACCATCGGCACGCCGCTGAACAACTGCCGGGTTTACGTGCTGGATGAAAACCGCAGCCCGGTGCCTCCCACTGCCAAGGGCGAGCTGTATCTGGCAGGCCCCTGCCTGGCAGACGGCTATATCGGCAGAGAGGACTTGACGGAGGCGGCGTTCCTGCCGGATCCCTTCTTCCGGGGCCAGCGGATGTACCGCACCGGCGATCTGGGCAGACTGCGCCTGGACGGCCGGCTGGAATGCCTGGGCCGGATGGATTCTCAGATCAAGATCAACGGCAACCGCGTGGAGCTTCAGGAGATCACGGAGGCTATGCTCTCTTCCGGCGCTGCACAGGCGGCGGTGATCCCGGAAAAAATGGAGGATGGCTCCACGGTGCTCACCGGCTTTGTCAGCCCCCGGCTGTCCGAAGCCGACCTGAAAGATACACTTGAGAAAAAACTGCCCGGCTACATGATCCCGGCAGTGATCCGCAGTCTGGATTCCCTTCCGGAGAATGCCAGCGGAAAGATCGACCTTCCCAGGCTGCGTCTTTTGTTGAAGGAGCCGGCGGCAGAGACACCGTTGGAAGAAGCGCCGGCGGTCCCTGCTGCCGAGACGGTCCGGAAGAATCCGGTAACGACGGCGAAGCTGCTTTCCCTGTGGGAACAGGTGCTGGGCAGGACCGGGATGTCGGAGGACATCTCCTTCTTCCGGCAGGGAGGCTCGTCTCTCTCCGCGCTGAGCATTCTGGGGGAATACTTTAACCGCCATTGGGAAATGACCCTGGCGGAATTCTACCAAAATCCCACCGCCCGGGAGCAGGCGGAGCTTCTCCGGGGCAGAACGGCCCCGTCAGGCATTCCGGCAGACGCCCCGAAGCCTGAGGAGAAGATCCCCGCCAAAGTACCGGCGGAAGTCACTCCTACCCGGTGGAGACCGGATTCCGACGAGGGGATCCTGGTGACGGGAGCCACAGGCTTCCTGGGAGCCCATATCTTGAAAGCCCTGCTGTCAAAGGGCAGCAGCCGGATCTTCTGCCTCCTGCGGGACGGTTCCAAAGAGCGGTTGACGGAGACCCTGGCGTGGTATTTCGGCAGCGGCTGGGCCAGACGGGCAGGCGCCTGCCTGACAGTGGTTCAGGGAGACATTTGCCGGGAAAACCTGGGTCTGGCACCGGATGTGCTGGAGCGGCTGAAAAAGGAAGTGGGGTGTGTATTCCACTGCGCAGCGGATGTGCGGCATTATGCGGCGGATGCCGGCCTGGAGGACACCAACCTGACCGGTACTCGCCGGACGGCAGAGTTTGCCCTGATAGCGGATGCGGACTTCTTCCACGTTTCCACCGCCAGCGTCAGCGGCGATTTCCGGGCATCGGATCCGGAGAAGCTGTTCCGCTTCACCGAGGATGACCTGAATGTCGGCCAGAACTGGGAGGAAAACGCCTACATTTCCAGCAAGCTCCGCTCGGAGTGGGAAGTGTACCGGATGATGGCCTCCGGCCTGCGGGCCAAGGTGTTCCGCATCGGCAGGCTGGTGGGCCGGTATTCCGACGGCGTGTTCCAGAAGAATCCCGAGTCCAATGCGTTCTACCGGGTTATGGAGGGCGTTGCCCGCCTGAAGAAGCTCCCGGCCTCTTTGGCGCAGATGCCGCTGGAAATCACGCCGGTAGATGTGTGCGCCAACGCCATTGTATGTCTGTGCAGCCGGCCGGGAACGGTGTTCCATGTGGTACAGCGGGATCCGCTGCCCCTTTCCCGGGCCATCGGCGGCACCGTCCGCGGCCTGCAGGTGGTGGAGGATCCGCAGTTCCAGGCTGCGCTGACGGAAGCGGCAGCGGCTTACCCGGAAGAAATGGCCTCCCTTGTGGATCTTTGGAACGGCAGCAAACGAAGAAAACCCAACGTGGCGGTTTCCGCAGAGCGGACCCACCGGCTCCTGCAGGAGGCCGGGTTCCGCTGGCCAGAGGCCCCGGGAAGTGAACTGGAAGGGTTCCGCGTGTGGGAATAACGGATAGAAAGAGGCGGTGAGGTTCCTTTGATTTCCAGTACAGAGCTGTTTTTACTGCTGGTGTTGATCGTATTCTTCGTTAGCTTTCTGGTGTACAGTATGGCGTCCAAACGGAGAATGCGGCTGGTACAGAAGCTGTACGATGCATTTTGCGCGGTGATCCTGGTCTGGATGCTGTCCCTGGTGGGAATGCGGTTTACCAACCCCGAAAACCAGGTGGGAATGTACATCTGGGACTCGCTGACATACATCGGTGTGGCGTTTGCACCCATGTTCATGCTGCAGATCGCCCTGGCCTTTGTCAGCGGCAGGGAGCGGATGCCCAAACGGTGGATGTTTTTGTACATCGTCCCGGTGATCACCAATCTGGTGGTGTGGACCAATCCCCTGCACCACCTGCACTACCGGGTGTTTTCGGTGATCCGCAGTGAGTTGACCTTCGGACCGTATATTCTGATATCCGGTGCGTATACCTATCTGTGCCTGATCGCGGGAATGGTTGTGCTGCTTCGGGTGTTCCGCCAGAGCAGCCGGTTCCACAAGATGCAGATCCTTCTGTTGATGGCGGGCCAGCTCGTTCCGCTGACAGTGAGTATTTGCGCCACCTTCCTGACCACCGGTATGTCCATTGCTGCCACACCCATCAGCTTTTCCGTGACACTGGTGTGCAACTATTTCGCCATCTACCGTCTGCATCTTCTGGATGTGGTGCCCATTGCCACCCAGAAGGTGCTGGACCTGATCTCCGACGGCTATCTGATGCTGAGCGAAAACGGGCTGGTCATCGATACCAACCTGCCCTTCCGGGAGACCTTCGGCAAGCTGTACGGCGTATCCACCAACCGGAATATTCGGGAGTGTACTGCCTGTGAGGAGAACAACAGCAAAAACGCGCTCAATTATCTGATCGCTTCTCTCCATGCCTGTGCGGAAAGCGGTGCGCCCATGGCCTACGAGCAGTCCGTCATCATGCAGACCAAGGACGGCTCCGCAACGGAAAAGCGGTATTATATGGTGGAAATCACACCATTGGAGATCAACCGGCAGTTTTCCGGCCATGTGGTGATTTTCAAGGATGTGACCCAGATCAAGAAGAGTATGCAGCAGCTCCAGGATGGCCAGGCCAGACTGATGGAGCAGGAACGGCTGGCGCTGCTGGGACAGATGGTGGGCGGCCTTGCCCACAACCTGAAGACCCCCATCATGAGCATTTCCGGCTGTGCCTCCTCCATTGAACAATTGGTCCGGGAGGCGGAGGAATCCCAGGGGGATCCGGAAGTGACCCCGGAGGATTACGGAGAGATCTACGACGAAATGGCCTCCTGGCTGGACAAGATCCGCCAGTCCTGTACCTATATGTCCGACATCATCACAGCCATCAAGGGACAGGCCGCCAACGTGAGCACCTCCGATGAGCGGGAATTCACCCTGGACGAGCTGATCAAGCGGGTGACCCTCCTGATGCGGCACGAGCTGCTGGTCAGCGGGTGCAAGCTGATCCAGGAACAGGAACGCTGCCCCAGAGTGACCCTGCGGGGAGACATCAACAACATCGTTCAGGTTCTCAACAACCTGATCGGCAATGCCATAGATGCAGAACGGGATTCTGAGAAAAAGGATATTTACATCGGAATGAAGCAGAACAAGGACGAACTGAGCATCTACATCCGGGATACCGGACGGGGCATTCCGCCCAGAGTCCGGGAACGGCTTTTCCAGGAAATGGTCACGACCAAAGGTACCAAGGGCACCGGCCTGGGCCTGTTTATTTCCAACTCGGTAATCCGCGGTAAGTTCGGCGGCAGTATGTGGGCGGAAGATGCCCCCGGCGGAGGAACCATCATCGGCTTTACCATCCCGGTGGCAAATACCATGACAGGAAAGGAGGGGTCCCTGTGAGAAAAAACCGCTTTCAGCAGAGCAAACAGGATATTTCCATTTTTACATTGGATGACGATCCGATCATGACCTCTTCTCTGCAATCCTATTTTCAGAATGTGGGCTATCATGTGGACACGGAGAACGATCCGCTGACGGCCATTGAAAAGATCCGCGCCGGCAGCTATGACATTCTGCTGCTGGACTTCCTGATGACGCCGCTGTACGGCGATCAGGTGGTGGAGCGGATCCGGGAATTCAACAGGGACCTGTATATCATTCTGCTGACCGGCCACAAGAGCATGGCGCCTCCCATGCGCACCATGCGTGCGCTGGACATCCAGGGCTATTACGAGAAAAGCGACCGCTTTGACCAGCTGGAGCTTTTGGTGGAGTCCTGCGCCAAGTCTATCCGGCAGCTCCGGCTGATCCGGAAATACCAGCAGAATCTGTCGGAAATGGCAGGCGCCCTGCCTGCCCTGTACAAGCTGAACGAGTTGGATCAGCTTGGAAAATCCATACTGGACAGCGCCGAAGCCCTCTGGAATACGAAAGATGTGTATCTTTCCATCTGGGAGGATATGTCCATGCAAAAATGCCAGCGCTTCGTCCGGGGGACTGTCCTGGAAGAGGTGGACGGGGATACCCCGGAAGACGTGGAAAGGAACGCCGTCCGGGAGAATATGCTTTCGGCGATCCTGCGGGATTCCACCGGATGCGCCATAGGGTATTTGGGCGTCCTTCCGGACGGTCCCCAGGATATCTATTCCGACCGGCTGTTCCGGATCTTTGCCAAGCAGTGCGAGGCATCCCTGGGCAACTATTTCCTGATGCACCGGGTTCGGGAGAACTACATGGACATGATCAAATCCATCCGCCTGATGGTCGATGCCAAGGACATCTTTACCCGCGGCCACTCGGACCGGGTGGCATACTATGCCGGAAAGCTGGCGGAGGCACTGGGAAAGGATCCTCAGACGGTGCTGAGAGTTCGCCTGGCGGGATTGTTCCACGATGTGGGCAAGATGGCGGTGCCGGAGAGCATCCTGCTGTCTCCCGGCCGGCTCAGCGACGAGGAACGAAAAGAAATCCAGAAGCATGCCGAATACGGCGACCGGATCCTGTCGGGCGTTTCGGCCCTGCGGCAGATCGCCTTTATTGTCCGTGGTCATCATGAACGGATCGACGGAAAGGGTTATCCGGACGGTCTTTCCGGTCCCGAGATCCCGGAGGAATCCCGAATCATCTCCGTGGCGGACACCTTTGACGCCATGACCTCCACCCGCCGCTATCGGAAGAACATGACTCTGGAGGAGGCTGTCCGTCGGCTGAAGGAGGCTCGGGGGACCCAGCTTGACGCCGGGATGGTGGATGTGTTCCTGGAGTCCGTGGTCAGCACGCTGCCCGGGGATACGGAGAACCTGAATCAAGAATTGGACCGCATTCTTGCGGAGGAGGAATTCCAGCTATGAGACAATACGATTGGTACCCTTCGGTATACCACAAAACTTTTCGGGAATATATGGAATACCTGGGGTCGTTCGGAGATCGGCTTGCCGTATGCTGGTATGACCGGGGCGGACAGGGATACGAGAAAACCTACCGCCAGCTTCACGAGGATGTGGCGGCGCTGAGAAAGGCCCTTGCCGCCTGCGGGCTGGGCCGTTGCCGGGTGGCCATTGCCGGCGAGAACAGCTATGCCTGGCTGGTGACCTTCCTGGCGGTGACCTCCGGAGGCGGTGTGGCCATTTGTGTGGATATTGACCAACCCGATGAGACGGTCCGGCATCTGATCTCCATGGCAGACAGCAGCGTGATCTTTGCATCGGATGGCATGATGGCCATCTGCCAGGCCATGCTGCGGGGCGATACGGGCATTACCCGGGTGTTTTCCCTGCAGGGAGAGGGCCCGGACAGCTTTGCCGGACTCATGGCCCAGGGCAGCTTGCTTCCCGAGGATGCGCCGGTGGGATCCGATTCTCACGACACCGCCGCCATCATGTTTACTTCCGGCACCACCTCCAATTCCAAGGCGGTGATGCTGACCCATGAAAATATCCTCAACAATGCCGGCGGCGCCATTGCCACGGTGGACCTGGGGGATTCCATTTTCACGGGTCTGCCCTTCTATCATGCCTATGGCCTGAACTGCAGCGTCCTCTGCTCTCTGATCAAGGGAGCAAAGCTGACCATCAACGGCGATTTGCGTACCATGATGCGGGATCTGACCAAATCCGGCTCCAAGACCGTGTTTGCGGTTCCTCTGATCATGGAGGCTCTTTACCGCGGCGCCTGGGCCGGCCTGAAGAAGGCCGGGAAAGAGCAGGATGTGGAAAAGCTTATCAAGCTGTATACCATCGGCCGGAAATTTGGCCTGTCCCTGGGTGGAGAAAGCCGCCGGAAGGTCCATGACCTGCTGTTCGGCTCCATGGAACTGGTGGTTTGCGGCGGCGCACACCTGAATCCGGAGATCTCCCGCAAGCTGGATGCCCTGGGCCTCTGTGTCCTTCAGGGCTACGGCATTACCGAGTGCTCTCCACTGATCTCTGTGAACCGGAACCGGTTCTGGAGATATGATTCCGTAGGCACCCTGATGCCCGGCTATCAGATCCGCCTGGAGAACGGGGAGATTCTGGTAAAGGGCCCCAGCGTCATGGCGGGGTACTATAAGGATCCGGAGGAGACTGCTCTGGCCCTTCAGGACGGCTGGTTCCGCACCGGCGACCTGGGTCGGATCGATAAGGACGGACAGATCTACATCACCGGCCGGATCAAGAATCTGATTGTGTTGAAAAACGGAAAGAAAATCTCTCCCGAGCAAATCGAACAGCGAATCCAGGAGATCCCGATGGTAAAGGAGACCATGGTGTACGGAACGCCCTCCGGTGACGATCCCGATGACGTGCAGCCTACGGTCAGCATTTACCCGGATCCTGCCGCCGTGGAGGGGATGAACCGGATCGAGATCCTGGCGGCATTGCATAAGGAGATTGACCGGATCAATGCAACGCTGCCGGACTATCAGCAGATCAAGATGATCAACATCCGGGACCGGGAGTTTGAAAAGACTTCCTCCAAAAAGCCCAAGCGGAATGTAGAGGAAAATCACCGGTAAAGGAGGAGTATTATGCTGGAACTGATCGCCAGAATCGTATATGACGTAACCGGCAAAAAGGGGATCACCATGGATACCGATTTCGTTCAGGATCTGGGACTGAATTCCTTTGACGTGGTCAACGTGGTGGCAGCCTTTGAGGACCATTTTCAGACCACGGTGCCCACCCGTGACATCTGGCAGCTCAGCACCGTTCGGGATGTGCTGAATTATATGAAGGAAAAAGGATACACGGAGCCGTAATGGATTTCTGCGTGGATATTTACCTTTGCAGGTGCAGGGGCGGTAAAGACGAAAGCAGTGCCCTGCTTCTGCGGTCGGCTGCCATATATACCGGACAGAAAACGGACGGCTGGCAGGTGATGCGGATGGAAAAGGGCAAGCCCTACTTTCCGGATCGCCCGGAAGTACAGTTTTCCGTCTCCCACAGCGGAGAATACTGGGGCTGTGCTTTTTCACAGGCCCCGCTGGGCTTTGACCTGCAGCAGATTGTGCCCTGCAGGGCACAGAAGCTCTCTGTGAGGTTCTTCCACAGGGAGGAGGACCGGTTCCTGGCTTCCTGCGCCTACGATCCGGAGCAGTTTTTTCGGATCTGGACGGAAAAGGAGAGCTATGTCAAGTGCCTGGGAGACGGGCTGTATATGGGGCTGGACACCTTCAATGTGACGGCCCCCTTGCCGGACGGACGGATCTTCCACCATCCGGACTTGCTTCCGGGGTACAGTGCATGCCTGTGCCTTCCCGGCCCTGCGGAGGTTCGCATTCATAATTTCTAATGTATGAAAGAAGGAAGCCCACATGGGGGCTTCCTTCTTTTTACGATATTCCCGAGGGAGACCTTACCGGAAAGCGGCCATTCCCGGTGCGTCCTCAGACAACTTGTAGGCGGCGTAAAGGATCTTGGCGGCATCTTCCCGGGTCAGGACGCTGCCATCCATTTCAATGCCATTCTGTGCCATGACAGAAAGGGAATCCTCCGCCCACGCCAGGGGATTTTCCCCAAAGGTGGTAATGCCGTCTACATTGGCTGTTTCCGGCTCGCTGTTGGGAACCAGTTTCAGAATGTTCTGCAGGATCACGGCCGCCTCTGCCCCGGTAATGGGCAGCTCCGCCCCGAATTCCTCACTTTGGGGCAGACCGTTCAGAGCACCGCACCGCAGTGCGGCAGAGAGGGAGCACTGCAGCCATTGGGGCACCGAGTCGGAAAACACGTTCCATGCGTCCACTTCCTCCACGGGCACCTCCAGCGCCTGCAGGGCCATGGCAAGGAACTCGCCCCGGGTCACGTTGGCTTCCGGATGGAAGCACCGCTGACCGGCAACTTCCTCTCCGACAAAAATCTCTTTGTTTTTCAGCCATTCGGCCTCAAACCGGCAGGATGTGCCGGTGGTGTCGCTGTACTGCCTGGCATCGGAAGGACGAAGGATCTTCACGGTAACGGTGGCTTCTCTGGACACGTTTCCGGCAGGATCCACGGCGGTAAAGACAAAGGAATCCACACCTACTTTGTTGTGCTTGGGGGTGTAAACAAAGCTGCCGTCCTCCCGAAGCTCCACGGTACCCCGTTTGGGGGCGCGGACCAGGGAGAAACGCATGGCCTGACCCTCCGGATCGGTGACCTTCAGCTTCTGCTCCAGAGGCAGATTCTTGTAGGTCTCTACGGCCAGATCCTCTGCCACGGGGGCGGCGTCCTGTTTACCCCGAATGGAAAACACAAGAGTCGTCTCCGGCGCTACATGATCGGAAAAGACGGGCAGGTACTGCATGGATGCCTGCAGATCCTGGCTGTTTGGAAGAGAGAGAAACGTCATCTGGGAGATCTGGGATGCACTCAGAATATCTCCCGGACGGAGCACCCGGCTTCCCAGCATCAGACAGCCGGCTTCTGCATCGGGCAGAGAGAGAATGCAAATTCCGGCCAGGGAGCCCTCTTCGGAAAAGTCGGATTCTGAAAAGCAATGCACGCTGTCGGCTTCCAGATCCAGAGCAGAAGCCTGGAAGGCAGCAAGAAGCAGACAGCAGATAAGCAGTAGACAGGCGAAACGGGAACGATGCATGGTGTAAAACCTCCTGTTTTTGGATTTCGCAGGTAGTGTTTGCCGCAGGTGGGAAAATTATGCAGAGAATCCGGGGAAGAATGAGAAAAAATGGAAAAAACCCGGTTGCTCCCGGGAGAATCCTGTGTTATAATACTCCTAACGGCGAATGATGCCGATAAAGAAAGGGGCGATCCATGTGGGTAAATTTGTAATCAAAGAGACAAAGACGGGGTTTAAATTTGACCTGAAAGCATCCAACGGTGAGATCATTGCCTGCTCCGAGGTTTACACAACGCTGCAGTCCTGCAAGGCCGGCATCGCAAGCGTTGTGAAAAACGCACCAATCGCGAATCTGGAGGATCAGACGGCGGAAGGCTACGCGGTGGAGAAGAATCCGAAATTTGAGGTCTATGTGGACAATGCCGGGGAATACCGTTTCCGCCTGAAGGCAAAAAACGGTCAGATCATTGCCACCGGCGAGGGATATAAGGCAAAAGCGAGCTGCCTTGCCGGCGTGGAATCCGTCCGGAAAAATGCTGCGGACGGCAAGATTGAGTAATATGCCAAGAGGGCTGGATGGGTTTTCTGTCCGGCTCTTTTTTGCTTCGAAAAACGTCGAAAACCCCCTTGACAAACGAGGCGGGATTTGATAAGATATCCGAGCGCTGAGGGCGGCACAACAGAAATTTGAAAAACCGATTAAGAAACGGTTGACAAAAGGAAAAATGTGTGATAAAATACCTCA
>JAQXVF010000005.1 GCA_029224785.1 Bacillota bacterium | reverse complement strand
ACCGGGTGGCAGAAGGTGAACAGCAAATGGTACTACATGGATGCAAACGGCGTGATGCAGACCGGGTGGAAGCAGATCTCCGGAAAGTGGTACTACTTCAATGCCGGCGGCGACATGAAGACCGGCTGGCTGCAGCAGGGCTCTACCTGGTACTACTTAAAGCCCAACGGTTCCATGGCCTGCAACGAGACCCTGACCATTAACGGAAAGACCTACAAATTCAGCTCCACCGGCGCGTGGATCCAGTAAACACGCAAGCGGCAGCCGATCCCGGCTGCCGCTTTTTCTTTGGTCAACCAAGAAAAAGTCACGCAAAGAATCATTGCGTGACTTTTCTGGTGATGAAATTACATTTTTTCCGGTGCGGAGAAGCCCAGGATGGAGATGCAGGTCTCCAGAATGCCCTTGGCAAGGGCGATCAGGGAAATATAGCCCGCCTTCAGCGTCTCGTCCTCCTCGGTGAGGATCCGTGTCTCATGGTAGAACTTGTTGACGGCACCGGCCAGCTCATAAATGTATGCACAGATGAGGCTGGGGGAGGAGGCGCGCAGAGCGGCTTCCAGAGAAGGATTCAGCTTGGTCATTGCCAGCATCAGATCCTTGGCACAGTCATTGGCAGGAAGCGCAATGGGCAGATGTTCCCATGCACCATAGCGGGATAGAATGGACTTGATCCGGACGATGGTGTAGAGAATGTAGGGGCCGGTGTTGCCTTCGAAAGCGGCAAACCGCTCCATATCAAAGTTGTAATCCTTGGTGGGCTGATTGGACAGGTCTCCGTACTTCAGGGCACCCATGGCGATCTTTCGGGTGGTCTCTTCCACTTCGCTGTCATCTACGATCTTGTTTTCCACGACCTTGGTGCGGACGAAATCGGTCATGTCGGAAATGAGCTGCTCCAGCCGCAGCACACCGCCGTCACGGGTCTTAAAGGGCTTGCCGTCGGCGCCGTTCATGGTACCGAAGCCCACATGCTCCAGCTCCGTTTCGGGCTTAACAATGCCGGCCTTCCGCGCAGCGCGGAATACCTGCTCAAAGTGCAGATTCTGCCGCTTGTCCGTGACATACAGGATCTTGTCGGGGTTCCAATCCTGCATACGCTGCACCATGGTCGCCAGATCGGTGGTGGCATAGATGGAAGAACCGTCGGATTTGACCAGAATGCAGGGAGGCATTTCCTTCTTGTCGCCTTCCTCGGAGACCGGAATGACCCACGCGCCGGCGGACTGCACGGCAATGCCCCGGGCCTTCAGATCCTCAACCATGGGGGGAATGAAGGGGTCGGCGTCGGATTCGCCCAGCCACTTTTCAAAGTGGACATCCAGATTGTCGTAATTCTTTTTCAGGTCTGCCACGGAAACGCGCATGATGTGGTTCCAGAGGGCACGGTAACCCCTGCGGCCCTGCTGCAGTTCCAGGGTAGCCTGGTGAGCCTTGTGGGAGAATTCGGGGTCGGATTTCTTGCCGGAAGCGGTGGGATAGATCTCCTCCAGCTCGTCCACCGTAAAGGGGGCGGTTTCGGGGTACTCACCGGTGAAATCCGGATCGAAATAGGGAAGCTCCGGCTGCCGCTCCTGAAGCTCGGCAATGATCAGACCCATCTGCAGTCCCCAGTCGCCCAGATGCACATCTCCGATGGCATGATAGCCGAGATGCTTGTACAGCCGCTTCAGGGCTTCGCCGATGATGGCGGGACGCAGGTGGCCGATATGCAGGGGTTTTGCCACATTGGCTCCGCCGTAGTCGACTACAATGGTCTTTCCGGCGCCGGTTTTTTCCACGCCGAAGTCGGGAGCGGTGCGCATGGCTTCCAGATAATCCCGCAAAAAGGCTCCGGACAGCTTCAGATTGATGAAGCCGGGCATGACGGCCTCCACCAGATCATAATCTGCCCTGTCAAGCTGGTCAACCACGGCCCTGGCGATGGCAATAGGGGCGCATTTGTATTGCTTGGCAGCGGACAGGGCGCCGTTGCACTGATATTCGCACAGGTCGGGCCGGTTGGAAACCGTCACGCGTCCGAAAGCGGGATCATAGCCGGCGGCCTGAAAGGCAGCCTGCATTTTGTCGGTGATGATATCCAGGATTCTTTCCATTTTACTTCTCCTTTTGCTGTTCCATCCACGCCAGATAGTCGTCGTAGTTGCCGTAGCGGTCCACGATGGTGCCGTCGGGTTGGAAGGCGATGACCCGGTTACATACCGAGGAGAGCATCTCATGGTCATGGCTGGCAAGCAGAACCACGCCGGGGAAAGCCTCCAGGCCCTTGTTGACAGCCTGGATGGATTCCATATCCAGATGGTTGGTGGGCTGGTCCAGAAGCACCACATTGGCGCCGGACAGCATCATGCGGGACAGCATGCAGCGGACCTTTTCGCCGCCGGACAGGACGTTGACGGGCTTGAAGGCGTCCTCGCCGGAAAACAGCATTCTGCCCAGGAAGCCCCGGAGGTAAACATCGTCCTTCTTCACGGAATACTGGCGCAGCCAATCCACCAGCTCGGTGGTGCAGCCCTCAAAGTAGGGAGAGTTGTCCTTGGGAAGATAGCTGCGGGAGGTGGAGACACCCCACTTGACGGAGCCTTCGTCCGGCTCAATCTCCCCCATCAGGACCTGGAAGAGAGCGGTCTGGGCCAGCTCATTTTCGCCTACGAAAGCGATCTTGTCGGTGCGGTTTACGGAGAAGTACACCTTATCCAGCAGCTTCACCCCATCCACGGTAACGGAGATATCCTTGACGGTGAGGACATCCTTGCCCAGCTCCCGCTCCGGCTGGAAGCCCACAAAGGGATAGCGGCGGGTGGAGCAGGGCATCTCCTCCACGGTCAGCTTGTCCAGCAGCTTCCGCCGTGCGGTGGCCTGCTTGGCCTTGGCCTTGTTGGCGGAGAACCGCTGAATGAAGAGCTGCAGCTCCTCGATCTTCTCCTGGTTCCGTTTGTTCTTGTTGCGGATCATGGCCTGGACCATCTGGGAGGATTCGTACCAGAAGTCGTAGTTGCCCACATACATCTTGATCTTGCCGTAGTCAATGTCTACGGTGTGGGTGCACACGGTGTTCAGGAAATGACGGTCGTGAGACACGGCGATGACCATGCCGGGGAAGTCCAGCAGGAAGTCCTCCAGCCAGTTGATGGATTCAATATCCAGGTTGTTGGTGGGCTCGTCCAGCATGACGATGTCGGGATTTCCGAACAGCGCCTGGGCCAGCAGGACCTTCACCTTCAGCCGGGGATCGGTATCGCTCATCATATCCCAGTGATTCTCGGTGGGAACTCCCAGACCCTGGAGAATGCGGGAAGCGTCGGACTCTGCCTCCCAGCCGTTCAGCTCCGCAAATTCTGCCTCCAGCTCGGAGGCACGGATGCCGTCCTCATCGGTAAAATCCGGCTTTTCGTAAATGGCATCCTTTTCCTTCATGATCCGGTACAGGTGGGCGTTGCCCATGATGACCGTGTCCATGACAGAGTATTCGTCGTAGGCGTTCTGATTCTGCTTCAGAACGGAGACCCGGAGATTGGGGGCAATGGAGATGGAGCCGGTGGTGGATTCCAGGTCGCCGTAGAGGATTTTCAGAAACGTGGATTTTCCCGCGCCGTTGGCGCCGATGATGCCGTAGCAGTTTCCGGGCAGAAACTGCAGGTCAACGTGCTGGAACAGCCACTGGCCGCCAAACTGCATACCCAAATTGCTGACAGTAATCATAGTTTCTCCTTAATTCCATAATATTAGATTTTATCATTCTATCAGAAATCAAGAAATCTTTCAAGACATAATCCAAAGAAAAAACTGCTGCCGGACAGAAATGAAGGCAGCAGTTTATGAAATATCAGGACAGATGCGGACAGGAACCGAGGGAGGGATAGGTTTCCTTTAAAACTTCAGCAAGATAATCAGCCCGTTCCGCAATGTGGGAAAATTGGAAATAGTAAGGATTCTCTGTCATCATCAAACCAAAAAGATCGGCACGGTCTTCGGCTGGGGTGATTTTACTGTAAGAAGAGGGGAACCAGACGTTTTCAGGATCAGATTCCCAGGGATCGGTGAATGTATGATCGGCCACATTGGAATAGTCATAGGAGTAGAAAAAGGATTCCGGCAGGTAATCGTTCCATCCGTCGAAATAGATTCCCCTGGATTCCATACAGGATTCAATGCAGTGCATGATTTCATGGAAAATCAGACTGGGCTCGTCTATCATGTTTCTTGTGATGCAGATATACTGGGTACGGCCTTCCTGATAGGAAAGTCCCCCTGCACTTTCCAGTGTATTTGCCTCCATGCCGTACAGGTGGTCTACATACCGGAATACCAGACTGTTATAGGCACAGTCACTGTCCAGGAGTTCTTCAAAGAATCCGTCGGGAAACTGCTCTACTATGCGGAAAAGAATATCATATGCTCTTTTGTTTTCCGTTTCATCGTAAACAGGTTCACATTTGTACGAAGGGGTATAGAGGTCGGCTTCTTCTCCGGTGAGAATGGTGATCCCATCCGGGAAAATGGGAATTCCAAGGGCGGTTTCCAGATCCACAGGGGGGAAATCATTCAGATCCCGCCTGGTAAACTCCATGGGTTCATTCTTGGCAATGGGTTGGCGCATGGTATAGAGAAAATCGCCGTCAAGCTGACAGACGAGGATTATCGAATAACCGTCCTGGGGGTTCTTTTCTGCGAACCTGACATTTCCTTCCAAATCAAAGACAACGGTGTACAGGCTGCCTTGAACGGCAACGTATTTGTCATTACAGGAAGTGATATAGCAATAGGGTTCTGCCAACGGGAAGCTGTTCCGGATGGTTCCGTTTTTGTCCCAAACCACCAAACAACCGGTGGAATCGTCGCAGACCATGATATTCTCCCGGAAACTGCCATGGGTTGTAGAACCGAAAAAGCCAAGATTTTCCCAATTTCCATTATCGGAATGAATGGAAACGAGGCACACTCCCTGACCGAAATCGGCAGCGGCATAAATCAATCCGTTCGTTTTGCAAATGGGGGAGAAGGTAAATGCGGAGCCCAGAGAAGCGTGAAACTGCCTTTCTCCGTTTTTATCAAAGCCGTCCAATTCCCCCAGCGTGCAGGAGTCCTCCAAAAGGAAGCTCCCATCGCTGAAACAGAAGTATCTGCCATCGTGTTCAGGAAGCTTCAGCAGGAAGGGAACAGGCTCCTCTCGGCTAATGAAATATGCTGACCCGTCATATGTCCGGTACTGGAAAGCGTTTTCGTCCAATCCCTGAATGAATCCTTCTCCAAGACTGTAGAAATCCAGAAGTTCGCCGGTACCGGTATCGAACACAGCAAGTCCAAATTCACCGAGATTCTGACAGGAAATGTACATCTTTCCGCCTAATATATAAAGAGACGTTTCATTTTCGATGGTTTCCGGCAGGATGATTCTCGTTTCTCCGTTTTCCTGTTTCTCTTCTTTCCAGAAAGAAGCCGGAGAATG
>JAQXVF010000004.1 GCA_029224785.1 Bacillota bacterium | reverse complement strand
CCGGCAGAGCCCAGCACATTGCCGAACCGGGTGGCGCTGTATTTGACTTTGCCGTCGATGCTGTAGGCCTGGGTGATCATTTCACAAAGCCGCTTGGTGGCGCCCATGATGTTGGTGGGGTTCACCGCCTTATCGGTACTGACCATCATAAACCGTTCCGCGCCGAACTCCTCGCAGCACTGCACCACATTCAGGGTACCGAAGACATTGTTCTCCACCGCTTCGATGCAGTTGTTTTCCATCAGAGGCACATGCTTGTGGGCAGCGGCATTGATGACGATCTCCGGGTGGTATTTCTGGAACACCCGGGAAACTCCTGTTTTATTGGTAATGCTGACGATCTCCACCTTCAGATCCAGCTCGGGATGGCTGATTTTCAGCTCCTGCTGGATGTCATAGGCGCAGTTTTCATAGATGTCCAGAATGATCAGCTGCTTGGGCTTCATTTTGGAGATCTGACGGCACAGCTCCGAACCGATGGACCCGCCGCCGCCGGTAATCAGCACCACCTTGTCCCGATAGTAGGCGTTGGTCTTGCTGTCCAGCATATCCACGGGTTTGCGGAACAGCAGATCCTCACTGTCAAATTCCCGCAGATGACGCTTGGCCCCCGCGGTCTGCATGGTGGGCAAATCGTAGATCTTCACCTTAAAGCCGGCGGTATGATAGGTCTGAAACAGCGATTTCTTTTCCTCGTCATCCAGGTTGGGCATGGCAAACACCACTTCCTGAATGTCCATATCCTTCATTTTGGCCAGGGTTGTCCCGGTTTCCGGCAGGACCGGAATATCGTGGATGGTCCGGCCAACCTTTTCCCGGCTCACGTCCACAAAGCATCTGGGGATATACGCGGCGGCGGCATTGTTCAGAAGATCCTCCGCCAGACTGACTCCCACCCGTCCGGCGCCGATGATGGCGATTCGGATGCAGTTGGCGTTTTCAGACCGTTCACCCACCACATTGCTTCCGGCAAAAAACTTCAGCAAAAACAGCAGGAACTGGCCGAACCGGGTGGAATGATTGCCGCATTTATAGGCATAACGATAGGCCATCCGCATGGCCAGGGCACCCAGCAGATTGGTGCAGGAGATGGCCAGCATACGGGCAAAGGTGACCTGATCCGGCAGGAAGATCCGGTCAAATATATAGGCGGCAAGGAAACCGCAGGCATCCGTCGCAAGCAGACGCATATAGCACTGGATGCCGCCGTAGCGCCAGATCTGGCTATAGATTTTTCCGATAAAGCGGGCGGTGAAAACAGCGCAGAAGGTGATGATCACCTGACATACCGTACCCGCTCTCGTCAGCTCTTCGCCGGAAAAGACCAGCAGCAGCATATCCACCAGGAAAAGAATCAGAATATCATAATAAAAGAGGGGCCACTTGATATTTCTATTATCTCTGTCCAAAATACTCATTCCTCACATTGGCTCCGCGGGGCAGAGGGTACGATTCCCCTCCGTTAATCGGCAGCGCCATATTTTTCACGTATTGCAAAAGCCCCTCCAGACCGCCGCCTGGAGACGGAATTTGCATACTCTTAGGGATAATCCTTTGCATTATAGCCCATCTGTCAGGAAAAATCAATCTTAAATGTATTTTTTCTGTATTTATGCCAGTAAAACCGGGCAGGGAGCTTTCCCTGCCCGGTTAATTTACCAGTTTCTCCGGTTTCCGGATTGATTGATCTTCTTACGCTGGATGGCAATGGCCTTCCTGTCCGCGTTTTTTCGGCTCTCTCCCAGCATATCCCGATACAGCGCCCAGCGCTTGGGGTCCAGGGTGCCATCATCCAGGGCTTTTCGGACGGCGCAGCCAGGCTCCTTGCCATGGGTGCAGTCCCGGAAGCGGCACTGGGCGGTCAGGGCCTCGATATCCTCAAAGGTGCCGCTGACGCCGGAGTCCACATCCACCAGCCCCAGCTCCCGCATCCCCGGGGTATCGATGAGGGTGACACCATCCTGGACGAACAGCTGCCGGGCAGTGGTGGTATGCCGGCCCTTGCCGTCCTTCTCCCGGATGGCGGAGGTCTTCATGATTTCCCGGCCCAGGAGCCGGTTGACCAGGGTGGACTTGCCCACGCCGGAGGAACCCAGCAAGGCGATGGTCACGCCCTCCCGGAAATAGGGCCGCAGCGCCTCCAGACCCAGACCCGCCTGGGTGCTGATGGCATGGACCCGGACCTTGTCGGAAAGGGCCGCCGTTTCCTTGAGGAAGGGCGTCACATCC
>JAQXVF010000003.1 GCA_029224785.1 Bacillota bacterium | reverse complement strand
CAATGCCTTTCTGGAGGAATTCTCTGCATCCCCACGATACAAGGTGCTGCTGTGCCACCATCCGGAATACTATCCCCATCTGTCCCAATACCCCATCGACCTGATTCTCTCCGGCCACTGCCACGGCGGGCAGATCCGCATTTGCGGCCGGGGGGTGTTCTCCCCGGGACAGGGGCTGTTTCCCAAGTATCACCACGGGGTGTATGACAGACGGCTGGTGGTTTCCGCCGGCTGCGCCAACACCGCTCCCATTCCCCGCTGGGGAAACGAGACAGAAGTGGTGATTGTAAGACTGACGTGACTGACTGCTTTCATACGAAACCACCCCTGTCTGGCATTTTATCAGACAGGGGTGGTTTCTTGCTGCCGGCATAAAATATCATTCTCAATTCGACGATAATCAATGGAATTCCGTAAAAAACATCTGCTATGACGCACACAGATAAGCCTGCAACAGTGAGACTGGGATCTGACCCTATTCTCACCTGCACAGTAGGCGGACAATGCGGGCGGCAAGGCCGTCTGCTGATGCGTTACGGACGCTGGTGGTAGTCGTTACGCCATTACGCCTACTCACAGCACTCCGAACAGCGCATCCAGATCCGCCCCATCCAGAATTCTGTCGCTGGGCTTTTGGGCGTTGGCCAGCATGGCCTCCACCTTGTTTGCCAACGCCACATCGAGAAAGCGTTCCATATCAATGCCCCGTAACGCGAAGAACAGGGCAGGCTGCGTATCCAGCCGGGCGCCGACGCCGTAGAGGGCGGCGGCCACATGCTTGCACATCAGCGCCCAGTCAGGGCAGCTACAGGTGAAGCTGATCTCTTTCGGCGTGGGGAACAGACCCTCCGGTCCCAGAAACAGCTCCTTCATGTCCTCCGGAAAGTCTCCCGCCGCCATAGCTTCCAGATTCTCGATCCGTCTGCCGCATTTTTGCAGGATCGTCTGACATTTTTCCTCGGAAAGAGGGCTGATCCGTATTTCCACCTTGTAGGGGGTTTTCCGGCTCCCCTGCACCTTGGCCTGAACCTTGCCTTTCTGAATTTTCAGATCCAGAACCGCACCGGTGCGAAGATACCGCTTTCCACGATCCAACCGGCTTTCATAATCCGCGTATTGTTCCAAATTGTTGCACCAGGCCTGACCCCACCAGCTTTTCGCAATGGTTCTCCCGGAAATCACCACCGGCTCCAAAAGCTGCCCCTTCGCCTTGGCTTTCTTCTGACTGGCTGCGGAGTTTTTGCGCAGCTCCGCAGCTGTGGGCTGGCTGAAATTTCCCTCGTTCCAATACTTGCTCATGTCCTGCCCCCCAGTCCTATTCCAGACGCAGCAGCGTCATCAGCTCCTCGTTACTCAGCTCCGTGATCCATGCTCCGGAGTCAGAGCCGATAACAGTTTCCGCCAGCGCACGCTTGGATTCGATCATGTCGTCTATTTTTTCCTCAATGGTACCCTGACACACCAGCTTATGTACCATGACGTTTTTCTCCTGCCCGATCCGGAAGGCCCGGTCTGTGGCCTGATTTTCCACCGCCGGATTCCACCAACGGTCAAAATGGATCACATGGTTGGCTTTCGTCAGGTTCAGGCCCGTACCGCCCGCCTTGATGGACAGCACGATAAACGGAACATAGGCTTCCCCCTGAAAGGCTTCCACAATCCGGCGACGCTTGTCCACCGGTGTGCCTCCGTGAAGAACGAAGCCCTCCGCCTGAAACACCGTGGACAGCAGCGTTGCCAGAACCTCCGTGATCTCCCGAAACTGGGTGAATACCAGCACCCGTTCCCGCTTGTCCCGAATGGTTTCGCACAGCTGCTTCAGCATGGCGAATTTGCCGCTGTCCTCCAAGGCAAAGGCTGTCTGCCCCAAATACTGATCCGGGTGGTTGCAGATCTGCTTCAGCTTGGAAATGGTAGCCAGAACCAACCCGCGGCGCTCCATGCCGTCGGCCTCCAAAAGCCGCTTCTCCATATCCGAAACCAGCTTGCGATACAGCACCACCTGCTTTTTCTCCAGCCCTACATAGTCCACCGTCTCCAGCTTTTCCGGCAGGTCGGAGATGATGCGCTTGTCCGTCTTCACCCGGCGCAGCAGGAAGGGGGACACCATGGCCTTCAATCTGGCATAGCCCTCCGGGCGTTCCCCAAGTCCCTTGCAGAAATTGCGGAATTCCTGAGAGGTTCCCAGCAGGCCCTTGTTTAAGAAATCAAACAGAGACCACAAATTGGTCAGGTCGTTTTCAATGGGTGTGCCGGTCATGGCGATGCGCATACGGGCGGTCAGCTTTTTGATCTCCCGGGTCTGTTTGGACACCGGATTTTTGATGGCCTGGGCCTCATCCAGGATCACGCAGTCCCAGGTTACCGCCTGCAATGCCGGAATCCTGGCCGCCATGCCATAGGTCGTTATGGTCAGGAAAGCCCGGTTCTCTTCAAACTGCGATGTCAGTGCGGCAGATGTCTTCCCATGAAGAATCTGCAATTCCATAGACGGGGTGAACCGCTCCGCTTCCTTCTGCCAGTTCCCAATCAGGGAGGCGGGAACCACCAGCAGAACCCTGGCATCCTCCCGGGCGCTGCGCAGCCGCTCCAAAAAGGCCAGCACCTGCACGGTCTTGCCCAGGCCCATGTCGTCGGCCAGACAGGCGCCAAAGCCCAGCTCGTCCATATAGCTCAGCCAGGTATAGCCATTCTCCTGGTAGGGCCGGAGGGTAGCTTGAAGGGTTTGGGGCGGGGGGACGCTCCGGATGGTCTCCGGCTTTCTCAGGCTGGAAAGCAGCGATGCCAGCCAAGCGCCGTTGGTGACAAGCCCCCCTACATCCGCCGGCATCTTTTCCGCCCCCAGCTCCATGCGCAGGGTATCCATCAGCGTAACTTCCTCCGGCAGCTCCTCCATCCGCGCCAGCAGGGACCGCAGGCGCTTGTGATCTACCTCCACCCATTTGCCCTTCAGGAAGGCCAGACCCTCGGTCTGGGACAGCAGCATCTGAATATCCGCCTGGGACAGGACAACCCCATCCACTTCCAGCTCTGGCTGCACAGCAATCAGGCTGGCGAACCCAAGCATCGGGGGCTTGTCCTCCCCCATGCGCACCGACAGGGAAACGGAAGAAGCCTTTTTCCGCCACCAGTTGGGAATCCTGCACAGGATTCCCACAGACTCGATGGCTTCTACCTGTTTTAAGAAGGTATAGGCCTCCTCCGCTGTCAGCTTCAATGGATGGAACATCTCCCCGTTTTCCATAAAGGAGCCGATTAAATCGGAAACCTCCGCCGCCCGGTTCAGGCATGAGAGGAGATTCAAAAGTTTTTCTCGTTCGTTTTTATACTCTGTCAGCGCGTATTGCAGAGGTACATGGCGCACCTTGCCGCCTGTATCCGTGGTTGCGTAGGTTGCTAGAAAGGCAAAGGGAAATTCCGCGTCCTTGTTTTCCACCAGATGGAAAAAGATTCGTTCCGGCACCCGCAGCCGCTGGCTCTGCTCTGTCAGGTACATGGCGACAGTGCCGTCGTAGGCTTTGATCTCCTGGGCATAGATGGCCCCTAATTTCTGAAAGATCCCGGTGAGCCAAAGGTC
>JAQXVF010000002.1 GCA_029224785.1 Bacillota bacterium | reverse complement strand
ATATTGTGGGCCGAACCGCCGGCCGCATTCGTGACGTCCTTGATGGCAGTGCCTTTAGGCAGAACATTTCCGTCCACCTTGATGACCCAGTACAGCGCACCCTTCGTGAAATCTCCGGTGGTCATCCGGGGTGCCTCGTAGTACCAACTCTGCTTTTCTGCGGCAAAGCTGTTGCTGCCCTCCACAACGACGGAGGCTTCGACGCCAATACCGGTTAACTCATACCGGAAGTTGCCGATGCCCACCGTACCGGTCAGGTAGAAGTTGTTGCTTACCACCACCTGTGTTATGCCGTCGGTATTCGTGGGCTGCGCATAGTAGGTCAGAAGGTAGGCTTGGGTTCCGCCCAGTCCAATGTCTGTGGGAGTGAAGCTGAAGGAGGTTTGCCTGTCAACTTTTACCCAGACAGTTTGATCGGGCCTGCGGCCGCTTAAATTGGCAATGGCTGCTGCATCGTCCAGGCCGGAACCGGGTGCGTTGCTGCTGATGGTATAGGCGTCCACCCGGACATAGCCCACAAACTGCATGTACTGGCTGCCCAGGCTATCCGCCATGGACGCGGAGGACAGATTCCAGTCGCCCGCCTCGTTGGCCACCACCTGATATTTGTAGCTGCCGGCCGGCACGGTGAAGCTGCTGTCGGGGGAGGTGATTTGGGTAACGGAGCTGCCGGTGGCGTCATACACGCTGCCGCTCATGGACACAGTGGTTTCCGTCTCCTGTTTCTCGCCCGCCAGTTTGCGGCTCCAGGCCTTGCGGTCAAGAGTCTTAAAACAGTTGTAGGCGTTCAGGGGCGTGTTTCCGTCTTGGCGCTTGTCATCGGTAAACATCCGGGCGCGATTGTTGATCGGGACATCTTCATTTCCCGCCGCCATGAACACACCGGGCTCCACATTCACCGTGTAGGTCAGGGTCTTGCTCTCACCGGGGGCCAGGGAACCCACATGGTAGGTGAAGCTGCCGTTCTTTTTGTCATCCGCATCGGTATCCGCGAAAGTCGGCCCGCTTCCATCCTGAATTTCGGTTAATTCGCTACTCCCGTTCTGGCCGTTGGAACCGCCCTGGTACAAGTGGAACGAGTTTTCATCGTAGGACAGATATTGGCGGATAGCAGGCGGGGTCGAATTCATACCTTGGATAGAACCGTCCAGTGCGTCCATGATTTTCACATTGTCCAGGGTATAGCTGTTGTCCGCATTGGCCTGCACCCAAATGGTGTATGTGATGGTTCCGCCGCCGTTTTCGCCGGGGGTAAACGTCGAGGCCACTTTGGACATGGTTGCATCGGCACGGGGCGTAAAGGTGACGGTATCGCTGTCCCGCTGGTAGGTTTTGGAGTAAACATTTGCCGTGTTCTGAAGATTTCCCTTTGCCGTGACGCCGGTGTATTCACCCTTCAGCTTGACCCGGTAGGTCAAAGTCCGGGTTTCATTGCGTCCCATATTGCCGATAACCCAGACCAGGGTGCCTGGCTTCATGGGGTTTTCACCAGCGGGATCCGGGATGGGATTATCCTCCGTGGGTGCCGCGCCAATGTATATGCTTCCGGTGCCTCCGATTTCCGTGGGGCCGTCGGCGTCATTGGTGGCGGTAGACACCCCGGTCACACCCACATATTCCTCAATGTACTGGGTATCCGCAAAGGCATCCACCACCTTGACATCCGGGCAGCCATCCGCGCCGGCCGTCACGGTCAGGGTGTAAGTCAGATAATCGCCGTCTGTTTCCTCCGAGATGGCAGAGACGGTTTTGGTCAGGTCCACATTGCCGTATTTGGCGACAATGTCACCGTCAAAATCAATGTCGATCGTTGTATTGCCAATGACAATTTGAGCGGTTCCATTATCGCCGACCTGCGACAGATCAACTTCTGCTTCCACGAAGAAGTCGCCGTTAATGACGGTATTCGTCTCCGTCTTCTGCTCTGCCAGCCAGGTGGCGTCAAAGGCAAGGGTGGCGATACCGTCTGCCACCGTGATGGCGCCCACGGTCGTGCTGCCGCTGGTGATGCTGCCGTTGGCCGTGGCGTTGCGCAGCAGGGTCGGCAGGGTATAGGTCATTTTCCCGTCCGCAGCCAGGAGATCATCAATAAGGACGTTGCCGTAGCTGATCTCCAGCTTGAAATCCGCATTGCCCGGAATATCCGTCGCGCCGGTTACATCGACCCACGCCGCATTTTCATCGGTGCGGTAATAGAGTATTGCTTTGGTAATATAACTTTCCACAGACAGCGGGCCAGTTGTTTCCCTTGTGCCCCTTGTTTCCGTTGTGTCTGTCGAATCTTCTGCCAGGAGCATCCTGGCATATCTCTGCATGGGTCCCGGTACGGCATAGGCGGTTCCCATCACGGGAAGTCCCGACGGGGCCGTCCATTCAGGCAGTTCCGGTTCTTCGGATTCTTCCGGTTCCTCGGACTCTTCGGGTTCCTGAGGTTTCGTGCATTCCTCGGTATGGGCATGCTCCTCCTGCTGGCAGATCAATGCATCAGCTTCGTCATAGCAGCTTTCCACGTGGGTGTGCTCTGTCTTGCCGCAGAGGTAGCTCACCTCGGGTTCCTCAGGTTCCTGGGGCTCTTCGGGCTCTTCGATTTCCGGAGACTTTGTGCATTCCTCGGTGTGCGTATGCTCCTCCTGCTGGCAGATCAATGCATCAGCTTCATCATAGCAGCTTTCCCCGTGGGTGTGCTCCGTCTTGCCGCAGAGGTAGGTCACCTCGGGTTCTTCCGGTTCCTCAGGTTCCTGGGGCTCTTCGGGTTCTTCCGGTTCCTCCGGTTCCTGGGGCTCTTCGGGCTCTTCGATTTCCGGAGACTTTGTGCATTCCTCGGTGTGCGTATGCTCCTCCTGCTGGCAGATCAATGCATCAGCTTCATCATAGCAGCTTTCCCCATGGGTGTGCTCCGTCTTGCCGCAGAGGTAACTCACCTCGGGTTCTTCCGGTTCCTCAGGTTCCTGGGGCTCCTCGGGCTCTTCGATTTCCGGAGACTTTGTGCATTTCTCGGTATGGGCGTGCTCCTCCTGCTGGCAGATCAATGCATCAGCTTCGTCATAGCAGCTTTCCAAGTGGGTGTGCTCCGTCTTGCCGCAGAGGTAGCTCACCTCGGGTTCTTCCGGTTCTTCGGGTTCTTCCGGTTCTTCGGGTTCCACGGGTTCCTCCGGCTCCCGGTGGGGGGTACATTCCTCGGTATGGGTGTGCTCCTGCATTCCACAGGTAAGCTCCCAGATGCCGTAGCAGCGGGGACCGTGGGTATGACCTTCCTCCGCATTGGCGCAGGTCAGTGTCTGGGTGTCCAGGGGGACCGCAATCGTCCCAAAGCAGGCGCCGGTATGCTGATGGGCCAGAACCTGACTTCTCCCGCAGATCACATTGCGGCTGCCATCGAAGCAGCCTTCCGTGTGCGTATGGAGGATTACCTCCCGTCTTTCGCAAATCAGCACCGGTTCCAAAGGCTCCGGAGCCTCATCAGACTGCCCGCAAATCAGAATCTGCTCCCACTGGTAGCAACCGTCCGTGTGTTCATGGGCGGGCTCCTCCACCTGGCCGCAGGTCTGCTCCCGGTAGGTTGCATAGCAGCCCTCCCCATGGGCGTGGCCCTGGGATTCCTCCTGATCACAGAGCAGGCTTCCCTCTTCATCGCAGCAGCCTTCTCCATGGGTGTGGCCCTGGCTTTCGGCAATTTCACACACCAGAGCCGTGCTATCCGTGTAGCATTCCTCCGTATGGACATGGCCGGGCTCCGTAGACTCCGTGCAGACCAGCCCGCCCCGCTCCAGGGTGTAGCAATCCTCCGTATGGACATGGGCCGGCGGTGTCTCCGGGAAGAAATAGCAGGAGTCCCCATGAGTGTGGGTGCTGATCTGGGGCAGCGGGCACCAAAGGGCGCCGTTTTCGTCCCGGCAGGCATCATCATGGTAATGTACAACGAAATCGGCATAGCCGCACACCGGACTGCCGCTTCCGTCATAGCACCCTCCGGTATGCCAGTGGATGCCCAACGTATCCGCAGAGCACACCAGAGCCTGCTTCTCCTCGGAAGTCACCTGGGTATAGCACGCGTCGGTATGGGTATGCTCCGGAAGGACACACTGACTTTCCATCGTGATAGCAGGAAGGATCAGCGCGTAGGCGATGCAGAACACCACCACCGCCGCCAGGCAGGTTACCACCTGATGCCAGTGTCTTTTTATCCGATACTCCTTCGTGTATTTCTCAGTATCCAGCTGCATATAGCCGTCACCTTCCTTAGATAATCTCAACGTCCCGACAGCACCTCATTTCTGGTTTTGCAGAAATGGGGCGTTCGCAATGTGTAGCCGCCTCCGAAAAACGAAAACGTTTTAGAAATTCAAGGGCTTTCATACTTTTTATTCGTCAAGAATACTATAAAATTCCAGAAAAATCAACAGGCTATTCTGGGGAATCTCCCGATTTTTCCTGCATCCCGCCGCCGGAAAGCGCACTGCCAGGGAAGAGGAATATGCAGCGGGCGTATACATCAATAAGCAAGAAAAGCCACCCCGGTTTCCCGGGATGGCAGTTGAAAACTATCGGACGTATGCGCCGAAGGGCATCAGCGCAAGTTTCGCCATTTTGAAGCTTTGCAGCCCAAGAGGGATGCCGATGATGGTGACGCAGCACACCAGCCCCGCCACCAGGTAGAACACCGCCAGCTCCCAGCCGAAGAAAACGATCCACAGGACGTTTGCCAGGAAGGACACGGCGCCGCCGCCATACACCACTTCCTTGCCAAAAGGGCAGAAGGTCAGGCCGGCCATCTTGAAGCTCTGCAGCCCCAGGGGAATACCCACAATGGTGATGCAGCAGAGGATGCCCGCAAGAATCCAGCCCAAACCGGAAATCAGGCCGATAAAGAAAAACCAGATAATGTTGCCGATGATACTCATTTTCAATCCTCCATTTTGGGATTTGGTTAGGCTGCCGGGAAGCCGCCCCGAAAGCAGCGTACGGTGATGTATTGGAGCTGTCAGAACAGGC
>JAQXVF010000001.1 GCA_029224785.1 Bacillota bacterium | reverse complement strand
AGACCAAAACCACATTGGTTTTTCCAGTTTTCTTGCGTAAACGCCGATACAAAAAAACAGGATTGCACAGCCAAAGGATACTGCCCACATAATCATTTTCCCTGCCATATCACATACCCTCCTTTGCTAAATTCAAGTTTTATTAACTGGCGCGGGAGCGCCCAAGGCTCCCTTGTGTAAAGGGAGCTGTCAAAAATCTCCTGATTTTTGACTGAGGGATTGTTTTACCGCAGCATCGATATACTCACAAACACCGCGAAAGTTCCTGTTGACTTCGTTATTTGGAATGCGAATAACTGTTAGACCATATTTCTCAAGGAAGGCTGTACGCTCTGCATCCTTATCTGCATTCCTGTCTTCATAGTGTTGTGAGCCGTCCAATTCAATGACCAACTTAGCTTCCGCACTATAAAAGTCAGCTATATATTTTCCTAACACTTTCTGCCTTGAGAAACGAATGGGGTAGGAACGCAGAAAATCATACCAAAGGTGTCGCTCTTCCTTTGTCATCTCTTTTCGCAGCTGCTTTGCCAATGGAACCAACTGCTTATTATGCTTCGACTGCATTACAATCCCTCCGTCACGGCTTCGCCGTGCCACCTCCCTTTACACAAGGGAGGCTTTGGTGCGGTGCAAAACTGTTAGACAAATTCCAATTAGCCGAACGGATAACGGGCGCACTCCGATACACCTTTCGGTGTGCTGTGCGATATATGATTCCGGTCAGCGCCCAAGGCTCCCTTTGTACAAGGAAGCATTGGTCGCTTCCGAGCCAGTGCATAACAAAAAACCGACCTATGATCGTAACCATAGGTCGGTTTCACTGTTTTACGAGCACCCGTCATAGGAGCCGACGATTTTACATCTTTGCCAGCCGCTTGCAGGCGGCGGTAAGGGCATGGAGCGTATTGCAGGAGAGCATGGTGCAGATGGAAGAGATCCCTTTGGCGCTTTTTAAGTATTCCCACCGGTTTTCCGGAATGGGATTGAGCCAGAGAATTTGCCCGGCTAAGTGCTTTGCCTGTGCAAGGGCCCGGATGGCCCGGGGCTGATCCACGGTTTTTGTGTCGGACAGGATCAGCAGGGTTGTGGACTCTCCCAGAACGGCGGGCCGCAGGGCACACAGCGCCTCCAGGGCGGAGCCCAGATCGGTACCCCGGCCGTAGATACCCGATTCTTTCACATAGGTGCGGAAAAGGTCCATGTTCTGCAGGCTGAAGGGATCCGCCTCCACCATGTCCTCGGAGAACAGAAAGACCCGGGAACTGTCGGAGGTGTTGTTCAGAGATTGGATGAAGCGCAGGGCAAACTCGGAAAACTGCACCATGGAGCCGGAAACGTCGCACAGCAGCACCAGGTGCTTTTTGCGCTGGCGCTTTTTCCGGTAGCGGAGACGGTGGAAGGTGCCGCCGGTCTCCAGAGCCTTTCGGATGGTACGGCGAAAATCCAGCTTTTCGGACCGTCCCCGGTTTTTCCGCTTGGCGGACAGCTCACTGTTGATCTGCCTGGCGATTTTCTGGATGGTGTCAATGGCTTTGGGGATTTCATGGTCCTGGAACTGGGAAATGTCCCGGTAGAGGATCCCAACCTCCGGATCCATGGATGCGCAGCCCACGGCGGCATCCTCCATTTTGATTTGCTGCTCCATCAGGGTTTTCTGGAAAACGGAGTGGATGAAATTGTTGTACAGATCCTGATTCCGCTCCGCATTCTGCCGGTAACGATCCATAAAAGACCGGAGCTTTTCCCGCATCTCCTCCGGCATGGTGGCGTAGACCTCCCGCTGGGTGTCGCTGAGGTTCATAGGCTGGCCATTGAGGGTCAGATCCTGTTGTGCCTGCCGCCGGTTTTCCTCCAGCCGGCGGTCATTTTCCGCCTGTTCCCGGGCAAGCTGCCGCATGGCCTCCTCGGAGAGGAAAAAGCCGTCGAAAACCCGGTCGAAGATGCCCTGCTCCTCCAGAGATTTGGCATATACCGTCCGCAGAGCGGTTTTGACCAGGTCCCGGTCCTCCAGACCCAGGCGGATCAGGATCCGGCAGGCATCCTCCGTTTCCCGAGGGCCTGCCGCCAGCCCTTCCAACCGAAGCATCCGGGAAAAGGCGGATAGCTTCGCCCCGTAGACCCGGGGATCAGCCATGGTCGTGTCCTCCGCAATGGGAGCAGGAGCCGCCGCAGGAGCCGGGGACCAGATCCTCCATGGTGTCCAGAGCAGCCAGATCCTCTTCGTTTTTCAGAACAAAGCCTGCGGTAGAGCGCAGGGCATCGGGGGTCAGTTCCGCAATGCCCAGGGCATCCAAAGCAGCGGCCCAATCCAGAGATTCGGCAATGGAGGGCTTTTTCAGGATCACATCGCTGCTGCGCAGCTTCTGTACGGCAAGGGCCACCTGAGCGCTGAGGCGGTCATCCACATGGGGCAGCTTGGTCCGCAGAATGGCCAGCTCCTTGTCCAGATCCGGATAGGGGATATACAGATAGGCACAGCGGCGGCGCAGGGCCTCGGACAGAGGCCGTGCCCGGTTGGAGGTCAGCACCACAAAGGGTACGGATTTTGCTTTGATCGTTCCGCTTTCGGGGATGGTGACCTGCATATCCGACAGAAGCTCCAGCAGGAATGCCTCAAATTCCTCATCCGCCTTGTCGATCTCGTCAATGAGAAGCACCACCGGCTTTTCCGAGCGGATGGACTTCAGCAGAGGGCGCTCCAGCAAAAATTCGTCGCTGAACAGGTCCCGGGGAAGCTGATGGCTGTCCTGGGACTGCATCCGAAGCTGGATGCTCAGAAGCTGCTTCTGGTAGTTCCACTCATAGAGCGCCTTGCTTTCGTCCAGTCCTTCGTAGCATTGCAGACGGACCAGTTCCCGCCCTAAAGCGGATGCCATGACCTTGGCAATCTCCGTTTTTCCCACGCCGGCAGCGCCTTCGATCAGCAGAGGCCGCCCCAGCTCCAGAGATACTGCCAGAACGGTAGCCAGGGTATCGTCATAGATGTAGCCTGCCTGGTCCATTTTTTTCTTTAATTCCTGTACAGTCAAATCATCACGACCTTTCTGCCCAATAGAATATCAAAAAACGGGAAAAAAGGCAAGAAGAATCCTGCAGGAAACAGAAAAGGACTGCCCCGAAGGGCAGTCCGGATGGGTTAGGGAGAAGTGCTGTGCGGTTATCCCAGATACTCCCGAACCTGCTTCAGCAGGGTGGGGATCTCCAGGTGCTGGGGACAGGCATCCATACACTGACCGCAGGAAACACACTGGTCCAGGTTGCTGCAGGAACGGTCGTAAGACCGTTTCTGGGCGGAGGGGTTCTGGTATTTCTTGCCCTCGTTGTACAGACGGAAAGCCGTGGGGATCTGAATCTCCATGGGGCATCCGGCGGTGCAGTAGCGGCAGCCGGTGCAGGGAATGTTTTCGGAATGGTTCACAAGATCCCGAATCTCGGCGATGCAGGCCCTCTGTGCGTCGGTCAGGGCGCCCTGCCGGCAGCGGCCGGCAATGGCGATGTTTTCTTTCACCTGGTCCAGAGTGCTCATGCCGGACAAAACCGTAAGCAGGCCGGGCTTGTCCATCACATAGGCCAGACCCAGCTCGGCATTGGAAAGGTCCTGCAGGCCGTGTTTTGCCTTGATCTCCTCCACCTTGGGATAGTTGGGGAAGATCAGATTGCCGCCCTTCAGCGGCTCCATGATGCTCAGGGGGATGTTCTTCTCCCGGGCAAAAGCCATGCCGGCGTCTCCCGCCTGAATTTCGTGGTCCATGTAGTTGTACTGGATCTGGGCAAACTCCCAATCGAAGTCGTTGAGAATTCCGCAGAACTTCTCGTAGCTGTCGTGGAAGGAGAAGCCGATGTGGCGGATGATGCCCTGCTCTTTCAGGGAGCGAAGGTAGTTTTCAATGTCGTAATCCCGCTTCAGCAGATCCCACTGATCACCGTGGAGGCCGTGGAGCAGGTAAAAATCAATGTGGTCGGTCTGAAGGCGGCGGAGCTGCTCTTCCAGCATGGCCTGGGGATTGAAGTCCGGCTTGCCGATGCCCAGGGTAAACAGCTTGGTGGCCACGTTTACCTTGTCCCGCAGGTGGTTGTTGGCCAGCAGCTTTCCCACGGTGATCTCGGAGAAGCCGTTGTGATAGGGGTAGGCGGTGTCGTAGTAGTTGACGCCGTGCTCGTAGGCGTAGAGGAACATTTCCTCCACCTTGTCGTAATCCACCTTGGACTGATCGTCGTCGATGACGGGCAGGCGCATCATTCCGAAGCCCAACTGGGAAATGGGCTGACCCTGAAATTCACGGTAAATCAAGTAGAATCCCTCCTGTTGTTTTGATACCTCTATTTTATCGGATCCCGTGGGAAAATGCAAGACGATCCGGGGAAACCGGACCGGGAGAATTGGCAGATTTTTCTGTACACAGGGGAAAAAATGTGCTATTCTATCTGCAAAGGCATGGCGTTTGCCCTCCGGAGAGAGATGCTCCGGCGGACAATGCCTGCACACCGGATCCAAATACGCCCGCAGCAAACGCGGGAACGGCAAAGGAAGAGATAGGATGAAAGTGTATCTGCATCACCTGACGAAAAAGTTTCCCGGAAGGGGAAAGAATGCCCAGGAAGTCGTTGCGGTGAACGATTTTGATTTTGAGATTCCCGATGGGGAGCTGGTGGGGCTTCTGGGACCCTCCGGATGCGGAAAAAGCACGGCGCTGAATCTGATCAGCGGCCTGCTGAAGCCCACGGCCGGGCAGATCTTTTTCGGGGACAGTGACGTGACCGGACTGCCTCCGGAGAAGCGGGGCGTGGGTCTGGTGTTTCAGAATTATGCGCTGTATCCCCATCTGACGGTGGAGAAAAACATTCTGTTTCCCTTGCAGAACCTGAAAGGCCCGGAGAAGCTCTCCAAAGAGGAGATGAAAAAGCGGGTATACGATGCGGCAGGGCTGGTGCAGATCCAGGAGCTGATGGACCGGAAGCCCAGCGAGCTTTCCGGCGGACAGCAGCAGCGGGTGGCCATTGCCCGGGCACTGGTGAAGATGCCCCAGGTGCTGCTGCTGGATGAGCCGCTGTCCAACCTGGATGCCAGACTTCGCCTGCAGACCCGGGAGGAGCTGCGTCGGATCCAGAACGAGACCAGGATCACCACGGTGTTTGTCACCCACGATCAGGAAGAGGCCATGAGCATCTCCGACCGGATCGTGGTGATGGAACGGGGCGTGGTTCAGCAGATCGGGAAACCCCAGGAGGTCTACGACCGGCCGGTCAATCTGTTTGTGGCCAAATTCCTGGGAACACCGCCTATCAACCTGTTCTCCGGCTCTGTCCGGGATGGAAAACTGTTCATCGGTGAGGATGAGGTGCTGGATATGGAGGGGACGGAGGATCAGGACGTGGTGGTCGGCATCCGTCCGGAGGGCTTCCTGCCGGACACCAACGGCCCGCTGCACTGCCGGTTTGACCGGGTGGAGGTCATGGGCCGGGATATGAGCGTTATCGCTTCCCACGCCTGTGCCCAAAGCCCCAGCATCCGGGCCATCGTCCATTCCGATGCTCCCATCCAGCCGGAGAACGGCGTGATCCGCTTCTGCCTGAATCCCCGGAAGGTACACGTCTTCCGGAAGGACACTCAGGAACGGATTCCTTTTCAGGTAAGAGGATAAGGCCATGGAAAAGAAAAACGGAAAAGCCTGGCTTTACCTGCTGCCGGCGCTGGCTTTTTTGGGGGTATTCATGATCTACCCTCTGGTGGATGTGTTCGTGTATTCCTTTGAGGAGGGCTACAATTCCGCCTCCCAGACCTTTTTCGGCACGGGCCTGTACAATTATTCCTATGTGCTCCACGATCCCTATTTTCTCCAGGCACTGAAGAACACCTTCCTGCTGGTCATCATTACGGTGCCCCTGTCCACAGGGCTTGCCCTGCTGATCTCCCTGGCGCTGAGCTCCATTGAGAAGCTGAAAAGCCTCTACCAGACGGTGTTCTTCCTGCCGTATGTGACCAACACCCTGGCGGTGGGCCTGGTATTCATGATTCTGTTTAAGAAAACGGCCTATACCGACGGCCTGATCAATCTGATGATCACCTGGTTCGGCGGCTCCTCCGTGGACTTTATCGACGGACCCTACTGGGCGAAAATGTTTGTCCTGTGCTTTTACACCATCTGGGTGGTGATGCCCTTTAAGGTGCTGATCCTCACCAGCGCTCTGGCCTCGGTGAACCAGAACTATTACAATGCCGCCCGTATCGACGGCACCTCCAAACTGCGGATCTTCACCCGGATCACCCTGCCCATGATTTCCCCCATGCTGTTTTATCTGGTGATCACCGGCTTCATCGGCGCATTCAAGGCGTACAGCGATGCGGTTGCCCTGTTCGGTACCAACCTGAACGCGGCGGGGATGAACACCATTGTGGGCTATGTCTACGATATGCTGTACGGAAACAGCGGCGGCTACCCCTCCTTTGCTTCGGCGGCGGCCATCCTCCTGTTTGCCATTGTGCTGACCATCACCTGCATCAATTTGATGATCAGCCGGAAGCATGTGTACTATTAACGGAGGTTCTCCATGGACAATCAGACGGATTACAAAAGAATCGAAAGAAGGGCGGCTATTGGAAAGGTACTTTCCAGGACGGTGGTGTATGTTCTTCTGACGGTGTGGGCCATTGTGGTGCTGTTCCCGTTTTACTGGATGATCCTGACCTCCGTCAAGAGCTACAGTGCCTACAATTCGGAGTATATTCCCCGGTTTTTCACTCTTACGCCGACGCTTCAGAACTATGTGGATGCCTTTACGGCGGTGCCCTTGGGACGTTACTTCCTGAATACCCTGGTATTCACCCTGGCAACTACCGGCCTGATGCTGGTGGTGATCACCCTGGCGGCCTTTGCCTTTGCCCGGCTGGAATTCCGGGGGAAAAATCTGGCCTTTACCATTCTCCTTTCCCTGATGATGATCCCCAACGAGCTGGTGATCATTACCAACTTTGTTACGGTGACGGATCTGGGGCTGCGAAACACCTTCCTGGGCCTGATTCTGCCCTCGGTGACATCGGTTTTCTATATCTATCTGCTCCGGGAGAACTTTGCCCAGATCCCGGATGAGCTGTACTATGCGGCAAAGGTGGACGGCACCTCGGATCTGAAGTACCTTTTGAAGGTCATGATCCCCATTTGCCGGCCCACCATGATCACCATTGTGATCCTGAAGGTCATCGAGTGCTGGAATTCCTATGTATGGCCCCGGCTCATCACCGACGATCCCGGGTATTTCCTGGTGTCCAACGGAATTCAGGAGATCCGGGAAAACGGCATCGGACGGGAGAATATCCCTGCCATGATGGCAGCGGTGGTGGTCATTTCCGTGCCGCTGATCCTGCTGTTTCTGATCTTCCGGAAAAAGGTCATGGCAGGCGTCTCCAGAGGAGGTACCAAGGGATGAGAAAGAATGTTTCACTGCTGCTTCTGGTGCTGGTGCTGACCCTTACGGGCTGCCATGGTGCAAGGCAGACATCTTCTTTTCAGGTTCCGGAAGAATTTGACACTTCCCGTCAGTATGAAATCACCTTCTGGGCAAAAAACGACACCAACAAGACCCAGACCAGGATCTATGAGCAGACCATTGCCGATTTTCAGGAGCTTTACCCTAATATTACGGTCAACATCCGCCTGTACACGGATTACGGCCGGATCTACAACGATGTGATCACCAACATCGCCACGGGAACCACCCCCAATGTGTGCATCACTTACCCGGACCACATTGCCACCTATCTCACCGGCGATAAGGTGGTGGTGCCGCTGGAAGAACTGATGATGGATCCGCAATACGGATTGGGCGGCAGCGGGCTGAACTTTGACAGTCCTTCGGTGTCCGAGGTAATCCCGGAGTTTTTGGAGGAATGCCGGATCGGCGGCAGCTACTATGCGCTGCCCTTCATGCGTTCCACGGAAGCCTGCTATGTGAATAAGACCTATGTGGAAAAGTTGGGGTATACGTTGCCGGAGACCCTGACCTGGGACTTTGTGTGGGAGGTATCCGAGGCTGCCACGGCTAAGGATGCCGAGGGCAATTTTCTGGTCAACGGACAGAATGTGATGATCCCTTTTATCTACAAGTCCACGGACAACATGATGATCTCCATGGCCAAACAGTTGGGAAGCGGGTATTCCTCGGAGGATGGGGAGATCCTCCTTTTCAACGATACCACCAAGGAACTGCTGCTCACCGTTGCGGACCATGTGAAAACCGGTGCCTTTTCCACCTTCAAGATCTCCAGCTATCCGGCCAACTTCCTCAATGCGGGACAGTGCATCTTCGCGATCGACTCTACCGCAGGCTCCACCTGGATGGGCAGCAAAGCGCCCCTTTCCGACATCAGCGCCGACAAGTTTGTGGACTTCGAGACGGCCGTGATGCCCATTCCCCAGTTTGACCCTGCCAGTCCCCGGATGATTTCTCAGGGACCGTCGATCTGCGTGTTCAATAAGAGCGATCCCCAGGAGGTGCTGGCGTCCTGGCTGTTCGCCCAGTATCTGCTGTCCAACCCGGTGCAGATTGCCTATTCCGAGACAGAGGGCTATATTCCGGTGACTGCCAATGCCCAGAACTCCCCGGAGTATCAGGATTATCTTTCCCGGGAGGGGGAGGACGACAGCCTCCATTATGAGGTAAAGCTCCAGGCAACCAAGCTGCTGCTGGAAAACACCCCGAACACCTTCGTTACGCCGGTGTACAACGGATCGGCCTCTCTGCGGGATGCGGCGGGGCAGTTGATCGAGGAGACGGTTAAGTCTGTTCGCCGGAAGCAGACGGTGGATGATGCCTATCTGGAAAAGCTGTTTGACAATGTGACTGCCCTGTACCGCCTGGATCAGATCTCCGGACAGCAAGGCGGTGCCGGCGGGAAAAAGGACCTGGGTCCTCTGCCCGGCGAAGCGGTGGTACTGCTGGCCTCTTTGGCGGCAATCTGGGGGATTCTTGGTGTAATTGCCATAACAGGATGGGTCAAACAGAGACAAAAACGGCAGAATTGACGGATTGATTTCTTCCGGATTTGCGTTATAATCAGAGACAGCAAGAACAAACAACATGAAAAAGGAGATTGTAAACGATGAAGAAAATCATTGCGCTGATTCTGGTAATGACCTGCGTGCTTGCGCTGGCAGCCTGCGGCAGCAAGGCCCCTGCAGAGACCACGGCTGCCCCTGAGACCACCGCTGCTCCCGAGACCACTGCAGCACCCGAAACCACCGCTGCCCCTGAGACCACCGCTGCTCCCGAGACCGAGCCTGAAGTCCAGGTCATGACCTATGCAGAGTATGCTGCAGCAGATCTGGATACCCTTGTCTGCGTGGAGACCTATGTGCAGGCACATCAGTCCTGGTGGGACGGCAAGATCACCTGTTACACCCAGGATGAGGATGGCGCTTACTTCCTGTACAATATGGCCTGTGCCGAAGAGGATGCAGAGAAGCTGGTTCCCGGCACCAAGATCCGCGTCACCGGCTACAAGTCCGAGTGGGCCGGCGAAGTGGAGATTACGGATGCAACCTTCGAGATCCTCGAGGGAAGCTTCGTGGCAGAGCCTCTGGATGTGACCGAACTGCTGGGCACCGATGACCTGATCGCCCATCAGAACCAGAAGGTCTCCTTCAAGGGCATGACGGTGGAAGCTTCCAAGGATGCCGACGGCAACGAGGTGGCTTTCCTGTACAGCTGGGACGGCTCCGGCTCCCACGACAGCAACAGCGACCTGTACTTCAATGTTTCCGTCAACGGACAGACCTACAACTTCTGTGTGGAGTCCTATCTGTGCGGCAACGACACCGATGTATATGCCGCCGTGGAAGCGCTGAACGTGGGCGATGTCATCGATCTGGAGGGTTTCCTGTACTGGTATGAGGGTGTGAACCCCCACATCACCGCTGTGACGGCAGCAAACTGATTGCAAAGCATCTGCTTTTGCGAAATGACATTCGAAATCGGGAAGATTCGCAGGAATCTTCCCGATTTTTTGTAGACAAACGGCGGCAGACCGTGGTATGATGTGGCAAAAGGAGGGATCGCAATGCAGGAAATCGAAACACTGAAACGATGGGTGGCGGAAAGCCGATACACGGTGTTTTTCGGAGGCGCCGGTGTGTCGACGGAGAGCGGAATTCCGGATTTCCGGAGTGTGGATGGCTTATACCATCAGAAATACGATGCCCCTCCGGAGACCATTCTCAGCCACAGCTATTTTTCCCGTCACCCGGACCGGTTTTTCCGGTTTTACCGGGAGAAAATGCTGTACCCGGACGCTCTGCCCAATGGGGCCCATGAGACCCTGGCGGAAATGGAGAAACAGGGACGGCTTCAGGCGGTGATCACCCAGAATATCGACGGACTGCACCAGAAAGCCGGCAGCAAAAACGTTCTGGAGCTCCATGGCTCCGTGCTGCGGAATTACTGCACAAAATGCAGAAGATTTGCCGGTCTGAAGGAGATTATGGCCTCGGAGGGCATTCCCCGGTGCCGATGCGGAGGCATCCTCAAGCCGGATGTGGTGCTCTATGAGGAGGCGCTGGATCAGCAGACGATGTACAGCGCTGTGGACCATATCCGCCGTGCAGAGCTGCTGATCGTGGGCGGCACCAGTCTGGCGGTGTATCCGGCGGCGGGTCTGATCGATTATTACCAGGGAAACCGTCTGGTGCTCATCAACCTGGCGCCTACGCCCTATGACCATCGGGCGGATCTGCTGATCGCCGGAAAAATCGGGCAGGTGCTTTCTCAGATCCGGAGGGATGGAAATGCTTGAACCATATGTCTCCACGGGGGACTGGGCATCCACCGGGGACGGCTTTTCCCTCTGCACGAAATGCCTGGCAGAGATTCTGCTGCCGATGGGTATCCGCCATACCGGCCTTTCGGATTCCAATCCGGCGGACGTGGAGAGCTTTTATGATGATTGGTACCTGTACCGGATCGAAAGGGACGGGGTTTGCTTCGGACTTGTAAAAATGCGGGAGCAGGAAAGAGACTATTTCCCCGGCTATGCAGACGGAGACGACCCCGGCGTGACGATTTCCTTTGTAGGATTCCCGGTGGAAAAGCTGGAATTGCTGGGAGAAAAGGAAAACCGAACCCCGGAGAATCTGCAGGCGTTTGTGGATGCCTTTCGGAACGTGACGGAGCGCAGGAGGCAGCGCCATGAGCCCGGAATCCAGCGTTATTTCAGCGATGTCCGCTCCCGGGGCGCTTACCTGATCGCGGATGCCTATCTGAAAAAGCTGATGGAGAAGGTGCAAAACGGTCAGCTTCCCCTGCCGGACCGGATGCGCAGACCACCCCGGCGGATCCGGAAAGGCATGGAAGCGCTCAATGCCGTGGCGGGAAGGACGGTGTGCGATTTTGCGCGGAAGTGTCTGCATATTGCGGATCCGTCAAATCTCAGCCGGGAGGAGGCCTGCTGTGTGCTTGCCGCCCACACCGGCAGCCTGAATGTCCATTCCTTTGCGGCGGAGGTCCGCTTCCACAGCGACGCTCTGATCAGCCCGGCAGCACGGATCCCGGTGATCGGCCATGCCATATGGTATGAGTCCGCCATCCGGGCGGATATGCAGATCGAACCGGAAAAATGGTTGGAGGCGGTATTGGGTCTGAAACCCTATCACCGGCTGAACGGCGCCCTGGTCAGATGCCAGCAGCGTATCCATGCCGATCCATAAAAATTGCCCTGGGAGCCGAGTGCGGTTCTCCCAGGGCATTTGTTATGCTTTGTTCTTTTCGTAGAGGATTTTCAGCCCCTCCACCAGAAGATCCGGCTCCAGGTGGATCTCTTCCTTGCAGAAGGGCACCACCGTGGGGGCAAGCCCGCCGGTAATGACAGCGGTCAGGTCGGATCCGAATTCCTCCCTGGCCCGGAGCACCAGACCGTCCAGCATGGCGGCGGTGCTGTAAATGGCACCGGACTGCATACAGTCCACAGTGTTCTTGCCGATGAAGTGCTTGGGTGCCTCCAGATTCACATAGGGGAGCTGGGCGGCACGGCCGGAAAGAGCATCGATGGATACCCGGAGGCCGGGGATGATGTGGCCTCCAACATAAACGCCCCGACGGTCGATGATACTCATGGTGGTTGCTGTACCCATGTCAAAAACCGCCATGGGCGCAGGGTACTTGGCCAGGGCGGCCACGGCATCCACCATTAGATCGCTGCCCATCTGGCGGGGGTTGTCCATTTCCAGCTTCAGATCGGTTCTCAGATCGGGGCTGACCACCAGGATCTGCTTCCCGGCCAGGATTTTCACCGCCTTCGGCAGGGAATCCCGCAGAGACGGCACAACCGAGGACAGAATGCCGCCCTCGATCTGATCCGGGGATACGCCGTGCATGGACAGAATCCCGCTGAGGATCAAAGCGTATTCGTCTGCGGTTTTGCTCCGGTCAGAGGAGCAGCGGGCGGAAAAAACCGTCTTGTTGTCCTCAATACCGCCGATCACAATATTGGTGTTTCCTACGTCAATGGCTAATATCATTCCGGCTCCTCCGTCATTCCGATATTGGATGGATTTATGATTTCTTCAGTGCATGGGATAGGCTCTTGGCCACGCCGCCGCCGACGATCATGCCGGTGGCTGCTTCCACAAGCCCCTGAATGCCCACGGAGAGCACCACAAACATCAGTGCGCTGGTGGCGCCCAGAGTGGCGACCCGCCCCTGGATGTACGCACAGTTGTAGAAAAACAGCACGATGAAGCCCATGAACAGCAGGGTGTTCAGCAGGGGAGCGGCCAGACCGCCCAGAAAATAGCAGACCGTGTCCGTTTTGTCGATCTTTGCGACTGCCCGGAACAGCAGCCCGGTGAAAACTCCTACCAGGATCCGCATTCCCACACACAGGATGACTGTTCCGAAGGGGCTGAGCTGGAAGAAGATGTGGGTCATGACGGAGCCGCCGCTGATGGCATCGTACAGACTGGTGAAGCCGTAAACCATGCCCAGAATGCCGCCTGCCAGGGGGCCGAGAAGCATGGCGCCGATTCCGATGGGAATCATGTTCAGGGTCATATTCAGCGGACCGACGGGAATGCTGGACAGGCCGGTGAGCTTCATGGCCAGAACGATTGCCACCAAAATGGCCAGTTTTGTCAGATAGTGTACATCTAACAGTTTGCGGGACATATTCAATTACCTCCTTGCTGCCGTTTTGCCCTTGCAAATACAGCGCAAATCAAAATGATGCGGAAGAGATTCCTCTTGCCATCCGCCATTGGGTACGGCAGAGGAAAACCGCAGGGATATTATAAACCGGAAGGAAGAAAATAGCAATGCTGTTTTCTGATTTTTTTCGGCAGGGAGGAAAAGCCGGTTGATTTTGAAGGGGACAGGAGATATAATAACCGTAACCATGCAGGAGTATGACGGGAGGATTGTTATGCTGAAGGGAAAGACCATTGTTCTGGGTGTGACGGGCAGTATTGCCTGCTACAAGGCGGCTGCGCTGGCGTCGGCGCTGGTAAAGCAGCATGCCGCGGTTCAGGTCATCATGACCCGGAACGCAACGGAATTCATCCATCCCACCACATTCGAACAGCTTACGGGCAGGAAGGCCCTGGTGGATACTTTCGACCGGAATTTTCAGCACTCCGTAGAGCACATTTCCGTGGCGGATTCTGCCGATATGGTGCTGATCGCACCGGCGACGGCCAATGTGCTGGCAAAGCTTGCCCATGGAATCGCGGACGATATGCTGACTACCACGGTGCTGGCCTGCACCTGCCCCAAGGCGGCAGCACCTGCCATGAACACCAAAATGTACGAGAATCCGGTGACGCAGGACAACCTGAAGATACTGGAGCACTACGGCTGGGAGATCGTGGAGCCGGCAGTGGGCCGCCTTGCCTGCGGCGCGGTGGGTGCCGGGAAAATGCCGGAGCCGGAGACCCTGCTGGAGGTGTGCCTGCACACCCTGCGGCATGAAAAAGATCTGACCGGCAAACGGGTGTTGGTGACGGCAGGTCCTACCCGGGAGGCCATTGACCCGGTCCGGTTTGTGACCAATCATTCTTCCGGGAAGATGGGATATGCCATTGCCGAAGCCGCTGCGGCAAGGGGAGCGGAGGTAACACTGATCTCCGGACCGGTGGAGCTGAAGGCGCCCCGGTATGTGAATGTGGTGTCCGTGACTTCCGCCCGGGAGATGTTTGAGGCGGTATGCGCCGGCAGCGGTCAGGCGGATATCGTCGTCAAGGCGGCAGCAGTAGCCGATTATCGGCCTGCACAGATAGCCACGGAAAAGATGAAAAAAAAGGACGGGGACCTGTCCATCCCCATGGAGCGGACGCAGGATATCCTGGCATACCTGGGACAGCATAAAAAGCCCGGTCAGTTTCTGTGCGGGTTTTCCATGGAGACGGAAAACCTGGTGGAAAACAGCCGAAAAAAGCTGGAAAAGAAGAACCTGGACATGGTGGCTGCCAACAGCCTCCGGCAGGAGGGAGCAGGCTTCGGCGTGGATACCAACGTGCTGACGCTGATCACCTCCGAAGGGGAGCAGGAACTGCCGCTGATGAGCAAAGCACAGGCAGCCGATGCCCTTCTGGATGCCATTGTCCGCAGACTGTGATGGTTTCTGCCCCCTTTTGGGGGCAGAAATGGAAAAATAGGTCTTGCAATTTCTGCGTGTATGTGATAGAATATTCAGGCGTTAAGAAATCCGGGTGTGGCGAAGTTTGGTATCGCGCTTGAATGGGGTTCAAGAGGCCGCTGGTTCGAATCCAGTCACTCGGACCAAAAAGACTCGAAAGCAAGAGCTTTCGGGTCTTTTTTCATATGGAAGCAGAGAACCGGCGGCAAGGTTTTTCCATTTGACAGAAATCATTTGCTGCCGTTTTTCGGATCGATACATTCTGTATCTCGGAAGAATCGGATCGTTTTCTGCGAATCCGAACGAATCATTGAAAACACACTGGGTATAATTTACAAAACAGGTCTTCAAAACCCAAATAAACGGGCGATTATTTGACGAACACGTCAAAAAAGGGGACTCGCACACAGATGTGCTTCCGCCGGAGACAAAGGTGTGATATAATGAAACCATCCCCAAACAAAGGAGTGCATACTATGCTGCTAATCAAAAACGGTCATGTGAAGACCATGGCCGGACAGGAATACGACTGCGGATGTGTGTTGATCGACGACCACGGCAAGATCGCCGCCGTCGGCAAGGAGGTGGATGCCCCTGCAGACGCCGAAGTGATCGATGCCCAGGGCAGACTGGTCACCCCCGGCTGTGTGGAGGCGCATTGCCACATCGGTCTGGACAACGAAGGGATCGGATGGGAAGGCCACGACTACAATGAGATCGTGGAGCCGGTAACGCCCCAGATGCGTGCCATCGATTCCATCTATCCTCAGGACGAGGCATTTGCAAACGCCATTGCCGGCGGTGTGACCACTGCCTGCACCGGTCCCGGAAGCGCCAATGTCATCGGCGGCACCTTTGTGGCCATCAAGCTGTACGGAAACAGAGTGGACAATATGATCGTGAAGGATCCCATTGCCATGAAGTGCGCCTTCGGCGAGAATCCCAAGCGCTGCTATGGTCAGGGTGCGAAAAAAAGTCCCATGACCCGTATGGCGGTAGCGGCTCTGCTGCGCGAGACCCTGTTTAAGACCAGACGCTATCTGGAGGACAAGGCAGAGGGAAAGAATCCTCCCTTCGACATGAAGCTGGAGGCCATGGAGCCGGTTCTCAAGGGCCAGATCCCCCTCAAGTGCCATGCCCACAGGGCGGACGATATCCTGACGGCCATCCGCATCGCCAAGGAGTTTGGTGTGGGCATGACCATGGATCACTGCACCGACGGCGAGGTCATCGCCGACGAACTGGCGAAGGAAGGCTTCCCGGCCTTCGTAGGCCCGTCCCTCGGCGGAAAAAGCAAGGTGGAGCTGCAAAACAAGAGCTTTACCACCCCCAGGGTCCTGACGGAAGCCGGCGTCAAGGTCAGCATTATCACCGATGCGCCGGTGATTCCCCTCCAGAATCTGCCTATGTGTGCCGGACTGGCTGCCAACGCCGGCCTGCCCATGGAAGAGGCGTGGAAGGCCATTACCATCAACCCTGCAGAGTCCGTGGGTATCGCGGACCGGGTGGGCAGCCTGGAGCCGGGAAAAGACGGCGATGTGGTGATCTGGACTGCCGATCCGCTGACCACCATCGGCGGCGCCGCCTATCTTACTGTGGTGGACGGCAAGGTCGTCTACAGAGCGGAGGGATAAGATGACTGCCGAGAAAATCATGCAGATGCTGGCCGAAACTGCGTATGTCCGGGTCGGCGGCTCCGATGCGGAGCTTCGGGCGGCGGAATATCTGGTTTCTGCCGTTGCGGAAATGGGCGGACGGGCGGCGATTGAACCGTTCCGGGTGGACAAGGCGGAGATGGAGACTGCCGAATTCTATGCAGACGGTGTCCGCATCCCCTGCAAGGGGTATCTCAACGCGGGAAGCCATGAGGCGGAAGCCCCGTTTTACTACCTGCGCAGCACCGATCGGTACTCCCTGTCCCAGTGCAGGGGGAAGATTGTCATGGTGGATGGCTACCTGGGGTACTGGATTTACCAGGATCTGCTGGAAAACGGCGCCGTGGGCTTCGTAACCTATGACGGCAATGCCAACTATTCCGACGAGGACATTGACCAGCGGGAGCTGCGAAGCTTTGTCCACAAGGGGAAAAAGATCCCCGGCGTGAACATCAATGCCAAGGCGGCTATCCGCCTGGTGGAGCAAGGGATTTCCACCGCGAAGATCGTACTCCGGCAGCGGGAATACACCGGCGAAAGCCGGAACGTGGTGCTGGACCTGCCCGGCCAGATCCCTGAGTACATCACCCTGACGGCCCACTACGACTCCACATCCCTGTCCCAGGGGGCCTACGACAATATGTCCGGCAGTTTGGGGATTCTGGGGATTGCCGAGTATTTTCTGCAGCATCCTCATCATTATGGAATGCGGTTTGTGTGGTGCGGCAGCGAAGAGCGGGGGCTGCTTGGCTCCAAGGCCTATGTTGCGGCCCATGAGGAGGACTTGTCCTCCTGCGTATTAAATATCAATCTGGATATGATCGGCTGTATCATGGGCAAGTTCATCGCCTGCTGTACCTGTGAAGACAAGGCGGAGGACTACATCAGCTATTTTGCCATGGAAAAAGGATTTGGCATCCAGACAAGACAGGATGTTTACTCCAGCGACTCCACACCCTTTGCCGATGCGGGGGTGCCGGCAATCTCCTTTGCCCGGATCGCGCCCAATAATACGGCAACCATCCACAACAGCTACGACACCCTTGCGGTGATGAGCGGACGGCAGATGGTGGAAGATATTGCTTTCCTGATTGCATTTTCTGACCGTATGGTTAATGCCGCAAGATGCCCGGTGGAACGCACCATTCCGGAGAATATGAAGGAAAAACTGGACATTTACCTGAACCGGAAACGCGCCCCCCAGAAGTAAAGGGCTTTCTGCAGTTTCAAACAGGACAGAAAGAAAAACCCAATGACAAAGGGGCTGCCTCACGTTGTGTGAGGCAGCCCCTGATTGTATGATCGGAAAGTGTCAAAAAACCCCGGTGACGAAGATCTCAATGCCGATGGCGATGAGAATCACACCGCCCAGAATGTTTGCCCGGTTGGAAAGACGGGTGCCGAAGCGCTTGCCCAGAAACAGCCCTGCCACGCAAAGAAAGAAGGTCACCAGGGCGATCAGCAGGGCGCAGACCAGTGCCTGGAGAAAACCGTAGTCCGCGATGGTAAAGCCTACGGAAAGGGCATCGATGGAGGTGGCGACTCCCTGCAGCATCAGGGCGGAGAAGCTCAGACATCCGGTCATCGTCTCCTTGTTGCCGTTTTTCAGCCCCTCCAGAAGCATTTCGCCGCCGATATAGAGAAGGAGGATCAGGGCGATCCAGGGGATGAATTTCTCAAAAACCCGGAAATACAGCAGGACGGTATGGACGCAGACCCAGCCGGCAAGGGGCATGGCGGCCTGAAATGCCGCAAACACGCCTGCAATGCCGCAGACCTGATTTGTTCCCATATCCGGCTGATTTAGCCCGTTTGCCAGGGAGACGGAAAAAGCATCCATGGCCAGGCCCACGCCCAGCAGCAGACTGTTGAGAAAAAACACGAGACTCCATTCCATAAGGGAATCCTCCGCCTTCGAAATAATGGATAGTGACTCGTTGAATCGTATCACAGTTTTCCCGGTGTGTCAATTATTTTCCGTTTTACAGGTTTTTTGAAGGGCAAACCGGGATTATTTTGATTTTCCTATGGATTTTTTTCCGGGGCTGCTGTATAATTCAGTCAGAAGAAGGCATGGCGCTGCCATGCCGTGTTTGACAATGGAAAGGAGATATGACAATGGGACTTATCAAAGCGGCAACCGGAGCCCTGGGCGGCGTGCTGGCGGATCAGTGGAGAGAGTTTTTCTACTGCGATGCCCTGCCTGAGACCGTCCTGGTAACCAAAGGACGCAAGCGCACCTCCGGCCGGTCCAGCAATACCAAGGGCTCGGATAACATCATTTCCAACGGTTCTGTCATTGCGGTGGCGGATGGCCAGTGCATGATGATCGTGGAACAGGGGAAAGTGGTGGAGGTCTGTGCCGAACAGGGCGAATTCACCTACGACAGCTCTACGGAACCTTCCATCCTCTACGGGAATCTGGGAGAAAATATCAAGGCCGTATTTGCCAATCTGGGAAAGCGGTTTACCTTCGGCGGCGAAGCACCCAAGGACCAGCGGGTGTACTATTTCAACACCAAGGAGCTGATCGGCAACAAATACGGAACTGCATCCCCGGTGCCTTTCCGGACGGTGGACAGCCGCATCGGCCTGGATGTGGATATCTCCATCCGCTGCTTCGGTGAGTACAGCTACCGGATCTGCAACCCGATTCTGTTCTATACCAATGTCTGCGGAAACGTGGCGGAGGATTATCAGCGCGCCTCTCTGGAGGGACAACTGAAATCCGAGCTACTGACGGCACTGCAGCCGGCTCTGGCAAAGATCTCGGACATGGGGATCCGCTATTCCGCCCTGCCCGGTCACACCGTGGAGATGGCGGATGCGCTCAACGAGGTCCTCTCTTCCAAGTGGCGGGACCTCCGGGGCCTGGAGATCGTCTCCTTCGGTGTTTCCTCCGTGAAGGCATCCGAGGAAGATGAAAAGATGATCAAGGAACTGCAGCGGAATGCAACCCTGCGGGATCCGAATATGGCGGCGGCTCATCTGGTGGGCGCACAGGCTGCGGCGATGCAGACTGCGGCAGGCAATGCCGGAGGCGCAGCCGTGGGCTTTATGGGAATGAACATGGCGGCAAATGCCGGTTCCAATGCCCAGGCGCTGTTCCAAATGGGCGGCGGCCAGCCCCAGACGGCTCCGGAAGCCGCGGCTCCTGCCGGCGGAAGCTGGGTGTGCGAATGCGGACATACCGTCACCGGAAACTTCTGCCCGGAGTGCGGTCGGAAGAAGCCGGAAAAGACGTCCTGGACCTGTAGCTGCGGCTCTTTGAATACCGGGAAGTTCTGCCCCCAGTGCGGCGCGAAAAAACCGGAAGCCGTGAAATGTGCCCAGTGCGGATGGGAGCCGGCGGATAAGACTACGGCACCCAAGTTCTGCCCGGAATGCGGCACACCCTTCCGCAAGTAATCTCTGAGATCTCATACAGAAAAATGCGCGGATGCACCCAAGGTGCATCCGCGCAGCTTTTTATTTTAGGGCCTTCTTGATCAGCCAGGTGAGGAGCAATCCTGCCAGGCTGAATCCGATCAGCAGGAAGAAAGAGGACAGGTAAGAACCGGTGCTGTCATACAGCGAACCCGCGATCAGACTGCCGAAAGAGGCGAAGAGCAAATTCGTGTTGATCAGGGAGAAGTTGACGGCATAGTGCTTCTGGCCGAACACCGAGCTGATGAAGGCAGCGTTGGTGGGAGTGACTCCGCCGTAGGAGAAGCCCGTCATCAGGAATGCGGCAACCAAAAGGGCGAAATTGCCGGTGACTTTTGCCAGAATCAGCAAAACTGCGCTTGCCAGGAAGGAAACAGCCACATTGGCCATGGTTTTTGTGGCACCATACTTGTCAAACATACCGCCGACAATGATCCGGCCAATGCCGTTGCAGATGGAGATCATTCCCACGACAAAGGCGATGGTGCCGGCCGGTGTACCGGAGCAGATCTCCGAGGCAATGGGAGACGCCTGGGAGACGATCACCAGCCCCGCTGCACTGAGGATCACCGCCCACAGATAGTACAGCCAGAATGCCGGGGAGGAGAGCGTCTGCCTCGGTGTATACTGCTTTGCGCCGGTTTCCATGCTGCCGGACACACCTGCGGGAGCGGGGGGGCGGACGATCCAGGGAGCGCAAAGCAGTACCAGCAGGCCGCCTCCGATTCCGAGAACCAGGAAGGAGGTGCGCCATGCACCGGTCTGTGCCGGAGTGAAGAGCTGGAACAGGTTTCCGGTCAGGAAACTGCTGGTGCCAAAACCCATCAGCAGAACACCGGAGATCAGCCCCTGCCGCTCAGGGAACCATTTGCTGACGCTGCCGATGACCGCATTATACGCGAATCCGGAAGCCAGTCCGCAGATCACACCGAAGGAAAGGTAGAGCTGGGGAAGGCTGTTCATCCGGGAGGCCAGAACCATGCCCAGAGCATAGACAAGAGCGGCTGCGCCGACAAGGATCTGCGGCCGGATCCGGGAAACCAGAAGACCGCTGATGAGACACCCCAGGCAGAAAAACGCCATGACCAGGGTGAAGGTAGTGGAGATCTGGGATGCGGACCACTGGGGATATTCCTGGACGATGGGACGGGAAATCACAGACCAGGCGTAGATGGAGCCGACAATCAGCAGGGACAGCACGCCGGCCGCAGCGTAGAGATATTTCTTACGATTCATAGCCAGGGATTACCTCCGGAAAGGGGAAACATACACGGTGGCGGCTTCTGTGCCATCCAGTACCCGAAGGGCACCGTCTGCCAGGGCCTGCATCTCGTTTTCACCGGGGATCACGGTGACGGGGGCAATGAAGCGGACCCGCTGGGCAACCCGCTCAGTAAACAGCTGGGAGAAGGCAATTCCACCGGTAAGGACAATGGCATCCACCTGCCCCTCTACGACCACAGCCAGCTTGGCGATGGCCCGGGCAACGCTGAGGGCCATTGCCTGGTGGACCAGGTCGGCTTCTGCGTCGCCTTCGGAAATGCGGGCTTCCACTTTCCGCACGTCCGGCTCACCCAACAAGCTGGTCAGACCGCTTTTCCGCTGGAGAACCTTCATGATATCCTTGTAGGAATAGTGGTTCCTGTCAATGAGAGCAGCCAGCTTAAAGGTGGGGATCTCACCGGCGCGCTCCGGGGAGAAGGCACCGTCGTCATCGGAGATCATGTCGATGATCCGACCGCCGGAGTGGAGGGTCAGGGTGATTCCTCCGCCCAGGTGTACGACGATCAGATTCTGGCTGTTGTAGGCAAGACGGTTCTCCTGGCAGTATTTCAGAGCGGCGGCGCGCATATTCAGGTTGTGGCCCTGACCGTGGCGGCGGATTTCCTTGATGCCGGTGATCCGGACCAACTCAATCATTTCGTCCACGGTGACGGGGTCGTAAATGTAGGCTTTGATGCCCAGCTTCGTGGCCATCCGGTAGGCAATGGCAGCGCCCAGGTTGGAAGCGTGCTCATTGACCGGATGATGCTCCAGAACATCCAGCATATCCTCCGTCACTTCGTAGGCACCGGCATGGACCGGGGGCAGAAGGCCGCCCCGGGACATGATGGCAGACAGCGCGGAGGTGTCCACACCGTGGCTTTCCAGCACCTTTCCAATGACCTGAATGCGAAAATCAAGCTGAGAAAAGATGGTGGGGAAGGCCTTCAGATCCTCTGCGGAATGCTCGATGTTTTCCTGCCACAGCTTTTCATGCTCCCGGAAAAGAGCAACTTTCGTGGAGGTGGAGCCGGGATTGATGACAAAAATCTGTCTCATTTGTTTCCTCCCATGGCGATCCGGGCAGCCATGACGATGGAGTAGAACTTCTCATTCTCGTCAGAGCCACGGGAGGTCATGATGATGGGAACCTTGGCACCCATAATGACACCTGCCATGGGGGCGCCTACGGTGACGGTATAGCATTTGCCCAGAATATTGCCGGCAACCAGGTTGGGCATGATCAGGCAGTCGAAATCTCCGCAGTCCCCGCCCGCGAAGCCCTTGTGTTTGGCAATCTGGGGATCCATGGCGATGTCATAGGAGATGGGGCCTTCGATGGTGCAGCCGGTGATCTTTCCTTCCTGATTCATCTGCTTGAGGGCTGCGGCATCGGTGGTTTCCGGCATCTTGGGATTGACCTTTTCGATGCCTGCCACTACGGCCAGCTTGGGGTTTTCATAGCCCATGGCGTGGAGAGCGGTGACGGCGTTTTCCACGATGTGGACCTTTTCCTCCAGGGAGGGGTAGATCACCATGCCGCCGTCGGTGGTCATCAGCAGCTTGTGGTAGTTGGGAAGCTGGAAAAAGACCACATGAGACATCAGCTCGCCGGTGCGAAGGCCGTTTTCCTTTTTGACCACGGGGCTGAGAATCTGGCGGGTCTCCATGAGACCCTTCATGATCAGCGATGCCTTGCCGTCCTTTACCAATTCTACGGCAGCCTGGCCTTCTTCTCCCTCTGCGCAATCCTGGATCCGGAACTGTTTGGGATCCTCCCCCAGTTCCTGCAGCAGAGCCGTGATCTTCTCGGCGCTGCCTACGAAAATGGGGTTTGCGATGCCTTCCCGCAGGGCACGGATGGCGGCCTCCAGCACGGGCTTGTCAGCAGCGGCGGCAACAGCCAGGTCCCGCATGACGGGCGCAGCTTTGACCTGCTGCACCATTTCTTCAAAATTCCGATATGCCATGCTTCAGCCCTCAGCCATTGCGCGACCTGCGCGGTAAGCATTGATGTTCATATCCACAGCCTTGGCAGGGACATACTGACGGATCAGGGACTCCCAATCCACGTCCTCCAGATCCAGGTACTTGACCAGTACGCCCAGAAGCACGATGTTGGTGGCCTTGATGTTGCCCAGCTTTTCTGCGGTCTCGGCTGCGGGGACCACCAGCAGGTCGCCCACGGCAGCCTTCAGCTCGTCCAGAGCATTGTGAGGATACTCAGCTTCACCGGTCAGCACGGACATGGGATAGATTTCCCGGTTGTCGGTGATCATCTTGCCGCCTTTCTTCAGGTAGGGAAGGGCGCGGACAGCCTCGATCTTCTCAAAGGAGATGATCAGATCTGCGTCACCCACGCCGATGTTGGGGGCATAGACCTTTTCCCCATAGCGGATCTGGGTGGTGACAGAGCCGCCGCGCTGGCTCATGCCGTGGATCTCGCTCATCTTCACGTCATAGCCCTTGTTCATAAAACCGGCGGTCAGAATTTTGGAGATCAGGATGGTTCCCTGTCCGCCAACGCCGACCAGAAGGATGTTTTTTGTCATAATTATCCACCGATCCTTTCAATCGCTTCAAATTTGCACATCTGCATACACAGACCGCAGCCGGTGCAGGAGGCGGGATCTGCGATGACGGCCTTTCCGTCCTTCAGTGCAATGGCGGGGCAGGCAATCTTCATGCACTGCTTGCAGCCTTTGCACTTTTCGGAGTCAATGGCGCAGTGCTTTCCGGCATTTGCCCGGGCCACTTCCTTAATCAGGGCGCAGGGACGGCGGGTGACGATCACATAGGGTCCCTGGGCGGCAATGCCCTTGTTGATGGCTTCCTGCATGGCCTGCAGATCCAGAGGATCCACTACGCTGAGGCGGTCGTCACCGATACCCAGAGAACGGATCATGCTGACGATGTCCACGGCGGGAGAGGGCAGACCCATCAGATTCTTCAGGGTGCCGGGGTTGTCCTGGTGACCGGTCATGGCGGTGATGGAGTTGTCCAGCACGCAGGCGATGACATTTGCTTCGCTGGTGACCACGTCGATGAGGGAGTTGATGCCGGAGTGGAAGAAGGTGGAGTCACCCACCATGCCCAGAACCTTCCGGGTGTCTCCCTGGAGGGCCAGGGCCTTGGACAGGCCGATGATGGAGGACAGGCCGGAGCCCATGCAGATGGAGACGTCAAAGCCTTTCAGCGGCTCGTTGATGCCCAGCGCGTAGCAGCCGATGTCGCCCACAGGCAGGATCTTTTTCCGGTTGCGGCTGATGGTGTAGAAGAAGCCGCGGTGAGGACAGCCGGCGCACAGGGTGGGGGCCCGGGCGGGAGCCTGAGTTTCCACGGTGTAGGTGTCGGCGGCGCCGGTGCCGAACAGAGCCTCCCGGAGGATCTCTGCGTTCAGCTCTCCGCAAATGGGCACCTTATCCTTGCCGATGCAGGAGAAGCCCAGCGCCCGGACGGTATTTTCCAGGTAGGGATCGTTCTCTTCAATCACATACAGGGTTTCGTACTTTCCGGCGAACTGGGAGATCAGCTTCCGGGGCAGGGGATAGGTCAGGCCCAGCTTCAGGAAATCGGCGGTGTCGCCGAACACTTCCTTGGCGTGGTAGTAGGAAATGCCGGAGGTGATGACGCCTACCTTGGAACCGTTGTTTTCCACCCTGTTAAAGGGGCAGTCATTGGCGTACTCTTCCATCTCCGCCAGGAGCTGCTCCCGAATCACATGGCGCTTTCTGGCCACGGCAGGCAGCAGGGCAAATTTGCCGATGTCACGGTAATAGGGTTTGACGGGGGCAGCGGTGCGCTCTCCCAGCTCCACCACGCTCTTGGAGTGGCAGACACGGGTGGTCATACGCATCAGCATAGGCACATCAAAACGCTCACTCAGTTCAAAGGCGGCGATGGTGAAGTCCTTGCACTCCTGGGAGTCGGAAGGCTCCATCATGCCCAGCTTGGCATGGGGGGCGTACAGACGGTTGTCCTGCTCGTTCTGGGAGCTGTGGCAGCCGGGATCGTCGGCAGTGACAATCACAAGACCGCCGTTGACACCTGCATATCCGACGGTGAAAATGGGGTCGGTTGCCACGTTCATGCCAACGTGCTTCATGGCACAGATGGCACGGGAGCCGCCGATGGAACCGCCGATGGCGATTTCCGCTGCCACCTTTTCGTTGCAGGCCCACTGGCTGTAGATGTCCTGATTGTACAGCGCGCCCACATTTTCCATGATCTCTGTGCTGGGGGTGCCGGGGTAGGCAGCCGCAACGGTGACGCCTGCTTCGTAGGCACCCCGGGCGATTGCCTCGTTTCCTGTCATAATTTGCTTCATATGTACTCCTCCTACAGTATGAATTCCTGATTTTATTATAGGGTCTTTCCAAAAAACAGTCAACAAGAGAAAAGGGATCCGTTCAGGGATTTCTCCGAAATAACGAACGCATTTTTGATACAGAGAGTAACAATTCCATCAACAAACCAGTTTTATTTCCATGAAATTGTGCAAAAAGACAAAATCGGCAGGCGACGCTGGAAAAGGCATCCGCCTGCCGGGAAAAACCGGGGGATTACTGTGATTTTGCAATGGCTTCCACATGGTCCAGAAACCGCTTAACGGCATCGGAACAGGGGATGGTGTGGTTCCAAACCACATATTGGGTGCTTTCCTTAAAAAAGTGCAGGCGGATGGCCCGCATCCGGTCTGAAGGTTCAAACATATCGTCGGGGACGATGGCGCAGGCCCGGCCGTCGATGACCATTTCCCGCAGCAGCTCCGCAGACGAGGTGCGAATGGTCACATGAGGTTTTTTGCCGTAGGCGGAGAAGCAGTTTTCCAGGATATCTTCCAGAGGCATGGGGGCCATCAGATAGCCCAGGGGACAGTCCAGAATATCAAAAATATCCAGGTCCTCCCGGTCTGCCAGGGGAGAGTCGATGCTGGTCCAGAACACGATCCGGTTCCGGTACAGGGGGATACTGCTGAAAAAGTCCTCGTTGACCTTGGCGGAGGCTTCCCCGGCAGGCATGACGGCAATGTCGATCTCTCCCTGGGAGAGCATATCGCTGCACCGGTCCCGGGCATCCTCCACCAGTACCAGCTCCGTGTCGGGATACTCCTTCAAAAAGGATCGGAAGAACTGCTCATATAAGCGCAGACCGTTGGAGGGGGTGATTCCCACCCGGATCCTGCGGTTCAGGGTGCCGGTTTTCAGCTCCTGGATCTGGGTGTTGATCCGGGAGAAGCACCCGGTCACATTGCGGAACATCTCATACACCATAGAGCCGGCAGGGGTAGGGGTCACGCCGGTTTTGGAACGGATGAACAGTTCTGTCTGATATTCCCGCTCCAGGTCTGCAATGGCGCGGGAAATGGCAGACCGGGAGATAAAAAGGGCATCTGCGGCAACGGCGATGTTCCGGGTCTCATAGGTTTTCATGAAATACTCTACCTGGATCTGTGTCACAATTCTCTCCTCCTTGCTGTTTCATTACATTATATCACATTCCGTGGGATAAGGAAAGAACATATTTGTACGTTTTTCAAAAGAGCAGTTGATTTGGGAAAGGAAAATATGATATAATGTCGAAAACCTCAAGGGGGCATGACCTATGATCAACTGGAATATGCACAAACTGGGAGCGCAGCCCAACAACATCCGGCAGCTTTTTGAGTACGGACGCAGCCGGGCAGCCGTGGTTGGCCCGGAAAATATTTTTGATTACAGCCTGGGTAACCCGTCCATCCCAACGCCGCAGTCGGTGAACCGGGCTGCCATGGAGCTGCTCTCTGCCATGGATTCCAAGGCCCTTCACGGATATACCTCTTCCATCGGTGACTATGAGGCGCGAAACGCCATTGCCCGGGATCTGAACGAACGGTTCGGGGCAGGGGCGCGGGCAGAGAACCTGTTCCTTGCCTGCGGTGCGGCTCCCGGTCTTGTGGCCATTCTGCGGGCGCTTTCCGTTCCCGATGCGGAGATCATGGTAATCGCACCCTATTTTATGGAGTACCGTTATTTCTCCGAAGCCTGCGGGGAAAAGCTGGTGGTGGTGGAAGCGGATATTCCCGATTTCCAGATCCGTTTTTCCGAGGTGGAAGAGAAGCTGACCCCCCATACCCAGGCGGTGGTTTTGAATTCTCCCAACAACCCGGCCGGTACGGTGTACACCCGTAAGACGCTGGAAGAACTGGCAGCTCTGCTGACCCGGAAGAGTGAGGAATTCGGTCATCCCATATATATTCTGGCGGACGAACCCTACCGGGAGCTGGTCTACGGCGACGCGGAGGTGCCCTTCATTCCGAACATCTATCCGGACACCATTGTCTGCTATTCCTATTCCAAGTGCCTGTCCATGCCCGGTGAGCGGCTGGGCTATGTGTACGTTCCGGACTCCGCCACGGACAGCCGGGACCTGTATCTGGCCATTGCCGGCGCTGCAAGAGCCAGCGGACACATCTGCGCTCCCTCTATCTGGCAGAAGATGATCGTTTCCTGTGCCCACGAGCGCCCCGATCTGGCCAGCTATGACCGGAACCGCCGCACACTGTACGACGGACTGATGGAAATGGGTTACACGGTGGCAAAGCCTGATGGTGCATTCTACCTTTTCGTGGAAGCACCGGACGGGGATTCGGAGTCTTTCTCCGAAAAAGCCAAGCAGAAGGATCTGCTGCTGGTTCCGGGCACCGGCTTCGGCTGTCGGCCCTATTTCCGGGTGTGTTATGCGGTGGATCATGATATGATCGTCCGCAGCCTGCCGGTTTTCCGGGCACTGATCGACGAGTGCAAAGCCGAGCAGAAAGAACAGAGAATGAAATCGTAAAAAAACAGGCAAATGCAGATGCACTTGCCTCAGACTGTCGAAAAAGTCCAGCTCCGGCTCAATGTCAGCTTAACTTACTGACATTGAGCCGGAGCGACGGTTTTTTGCATATTGAGAATTACTGCTCGAAATCGGCCTCTTCCGCAACGACGGTTTCCTCAGCGGGTGCTTCCTCGGCAGGAGTTTCCTCCACGGGAGCCTCTTCTGCAGGAGCTTCCTCAGCGGGGGTCTCGGCCTCTTCCGTGGCAGCTTCTTCTGCATCCGGGATGGCCTTGCAGCAGGGGCAGCACTCCATCAGCTTCTTGGCCCATGCAACGATCTCCTCACCGTAGGTGGCGATCAGATACACAACGCCGGCTGCGGCAGCCAGAGCGGAGAATACTTTCAGAACGGTTTTCATAGTGAATACCTCCTCAATCCATGGTACTGTTATTATAGCAAATTGTCCACAAAATGCAACATGAATTTTCCGCTTTTCCGCGTAATTACAGATAACCGTACATCCCGCGAACACTGACCTCCCCGGCGTTGACGGTGCGGCGGGTGCCATCCGGCAGCCGGATGATCAGGCCGCCGTCCCGGTCGATATCCTCGGCAAAGGCGTGACAGACCTCCTGCCCGCTGACCACGGAGATCTCCTTGCCCAGGGTCATGCAGCTTTCCCGGTATTCCGCCATGGTTTCCTCTTTTTGGGTCAGCAGTCCTGCATCCAGCGCCTGCAATTCCAGGATCAGGCCGGCAGCCACGACATTCAGATCCGGCGAATATCCGGTGAGCATCCGCAGAGAACATGCCTTATCCTGCAGCTCCTCCGGAAAATCGGAAAGAGTCTGACAGCAGTTGATGCCGATGCCGATGACGGCGTAGGAGACCAGGCCGGATTCCGGGGAAATGGACATTTCCGCCAGAGTCCCGGAGAGCTTCCGTTTCCCTGCCACCAGATCGTTGATCCACTTGATGGAAGGGTTGACGCCGGAGGATCGGATCACCGCCCGACGGGCCGCTACGGCGGAGGCGCAGGTCAGGTGCATCAACTCCGAAGGGGCGCATCTGGGGCGCAGCAGTACGGAGCAGTAAACTCCCATGCCGGCGGGAGAGGAAAACTGCCTGCCCATCCGGCCCCGTCCGGCAGACTGACGGGCTGCCAGAACAACGGTGCCGGCGGGCGCATTTTGAACGGCCATTTCTTTGGCCAGGTTGTTGGTGGAATCCACCTCTTCCAGGAACCGGATCCGGCTGCGCCAGGGAAAGTCGGCGGGAAGATGGGACAAGACTCCGGAAAGATTGTATGTATCCATATCAGTCAATGTCCGTTTCCACAGTTTCAGGAGGCAGATCCAACTGTTCGGGGTGGGCCAGCAGCCGCTTGAAATAGCGGAAAAACGCTGCGTAGTAGTAGCCGTCCACGATCCGTTCATCCACGTTGAATTTCACATCCACATATTTCCGATCCACCGGGTTGCCGTCTGCATCCAGCTCGGTCTTGTGGTATTTGCAGCCGAATGCGGCAAAAATCGGCAGATTTCCGAAGTCATACAGGTGGTGGAACACAGGAGGAATGCCCAGAGAACCCATGGAGGTGAAATACACGGAGCCGTGGAAGGGACTGACCTCCAGCAGGAACTGCGGCACCAGACCGAAATAGTCCAGGGTTTTCAGCAGCCACACGGCAAATTTCAGGACCACTCCGGGGATCATGGTGAATATATGGGCGACCTTGTCAAAGCTGGAGTCCAGAGGGGCGTTTTTCACCTCCGCCACGGCGGCGTTGAACTTCTCGTAGACCTGGTCCGCCGTATCGTGGGGGTTCAGATGGACCTTAATTACGGTGTCGGGGGAGTCCACGCTCATTTCCTTTTTGACGGTCATGCAGTATTGGATGTCTTCTCCCCGGGAGTAGACCTTCTGACCGGAAACAAAGCGGTTCAGGGCGGGATACTTGGCAATGCCCCGGACATAGCTGCTCAGAAGGACGTGATTGATGCCGAAGCCGGTGAGGCCCTCTTTCCGCTTCTGACGGATGTAGCGCTCGATGCGGCTGATCTCAATGGAGTCCTCGAACAGGTTGTTTGCGGAATTGCGGGTGACCATGATGTAGGGAGAGACCTGATCCACCGGGGACTGGGAGCGGAGCCTGCGTCCATCGGAGCGGTCGCCCCATGTGGGGTGGTATTCCCCTGCGGGGTGGACCTGAAGGCCCAGGACCATCAGAAGCCATCCCACCAGCATGAGAAAATCGGGAAGCGCCCACTTTTCCAGCCAGGGATACACCGCAAAAAGACCAACGGTGCGCATATAGGCAATGGAGGCGGCAAGGGAGAGGATCATTGGCACCAGCAGCCATGCTCTCCGGGTTGCTGCAGAGGTCAGGACCGTGTACATCAGGGCGAAAAACAGCAGACAGATCCAGAATGCGCCGGTGGTCAGTCTGCCCCAACCCAGACGGGAGACCAGAATGCCGAAATAGAAGCAGGACATCCAGACGGGAATGGCAGTCTTATAAAAATGCTCTTTTCCGTCAAAGATACAAATGAGGGCGTACAGCAGCACGGCTGCGATCGGCAATACGATTTGACTCCACACTTCCGGAGACGAGTCGGTTCCTTTCATACCGACGATCCCCATGCGGGTCACTGCCGAACCGAGCATACAGAGCGCCATCAACCAGGTCAACACGTTTTTGCGGCCAACGTAAAGGTGTGTTCTCTTTTTCATAGCAGCCCTATTATACCACCATCAGAGGAAATTCGCAATCATCATTCCGGAAAAGAGAAAAAGATTCCCCCGGATCGGGGGAATCGCAGTATCGTGTGCCTGTATGCTCCCGCTGGGGATACAGCGGGGCTCAGAGACCGGAAATGGCGGAAATATAGTCCGGGTCCGTGCCGCAGCACCCGCCCAGCAGGTCTGCACCCATGGCCTTGCATTGGGCCATGATCTGTCCGAAGGGGGCGGGAGCGAGGGAGTAGCGGGTATTGCCGCCTGCATCCATAACCGGCAGGCCGGCGTTGGGCTTGCAGATCAGGGGGCCTTTCACCTGCCTGCGCAAAAGGCTCACAAGACCGGGCAGCTCCTCCGATGCGGCAACACAGTTGAAGCCCACCGCTGCCGCTCCTGCCTGCTCCAGCCTGCGCAGGGCATCGGCGGCCGGCCTGCCGGAAAACAGCCTGCCGTCCGGCTGCATGGAAAAGCTCAGCATGACGGCGCCGGCATTTTCCGCCTGGGCTGCTTCCAAAATGGCTTCCGCCTCCGTCAGGTAGATGAGTGTTTCTCCGATGAGCAGGTCCGCTCCGCCGTCTGCAAGTCCCCGGATCTGCCGGCGGTAATTCGCCACCATGTCGTCATAGTTGTCCTCGTCCCAGGTTTCCATGAAGGCGGCAAGGGTGGTCATATCCCCGGCAATCAGGGCACCGGGAGCCGCCTGCCGGGAAAGGGCGATGAGCCGGGCGTTCAGCTTCTCCGTTTCTCCGTCCAGACCGTATTTGGCAAATGCCGCCGGTTGGGCCTGGAAGGTGGGGGCGTAGACGATCCGGCTTCCGGCCTCATAGTACCTGCGCTGAAGGTCCAGTATGGCATCGGGATGTTCCAGCACCCAAAGCTCCACGGAGCAATCCCGGGGCATCCCTGCCTTCATCAGATTGGAGCCGGTGGCGCCGTCCAGAATATGGGCACCCTCCCGGATCTTGGTCTGCAGTTCTTCTTTTGCCAGCATGAAGATCACCTCTTTTCCCATTATATCGGATTTCGGCTGTTTTTTCAACCGGAAAGGGGAGGGTTTGACTTTTTCTGCGGGATCTGATACTATCTATAAAAAACATTGGGAGGAATCACCTGTGAAAAAATCCGTACTCCGGGAATATGCCCGGCTGATCGTCCGTGCAGGCGTCAATGTGCAGAAGGGCCAGGAGGTCCTGGTGTATGCCGAGCTGGAACAGCCGGAATTTGTTGCCATGGTGGTGGACGAAGCCTACAAGGCAAAGGCAAAGACGGTTAAGGTTTTCTGGGACTACGCCCCTCTGACCAAGCTGAAGGCCCGCTATGAGTCCCTTTCTTATCTGAGCAAGGTAGAGGAGTGGGAGCTTGCCCGGCAGGAGCACTACTGTCAGGCGGTTCCCTGCCGGATCCATCTGGTATCCGAGGATCCGGACGGGCTGAAGGGTGTGAATCTGAAAAAGCTGTCTCAGGCCAGGCAGAACACCTATCCTGTCCTCAAGCCCTACCGGGACCGGCTGGAGAACAAGCAGCAGTGGTGCATCGCGGCAGTCCCCGGGGTGGCATGGGCCAGGAAACTGTTCCCGAAGCTGAGCAAAAACCAGGCTGTGGAAAAGCTGTGGGAGCAGATCCTGCTGGCTTCCCGGGTCTGCGGGGATTCCGTGGAAGCATGGAATGCCCACAGCCGGGATCTGAAGAAGCGGTGCCAGTACCTCAATGACCTGCACATCACTTCCCTGCATTACACTGCCGCCAACGGCACGGATCTGACGGTGGGAATGATCCCCCAGGCGGTTTTCTGCGGCGGAGACGAGACTGCCTCCACCGGAATCGTGTTCAATCCCAACATCCCCACCGAGGAGTGCTTTATCTCCCCCATGAAGGGACAGGCGGAGGGCATTGTCTATGCCACCAAGCCCCTGAGCTACAACTCCCAGCTCATCGAGGACTTCTATTTCCGGTTTGAAGGCGGAAAGGTTGTGGAGGCCCACGCAAAAGTGGGGGATGAAGCGCTGCAGACCATGCTTTCCATGGACGAGGGTGCTTCCTACCTGGGAGAATGCGCCCTGGTGCCTCAGAGCAGCCCCATTTCCTGCAGCGGCCTGCTGTTCTACAATACTTTGTTTGACGAGAACGCCGCCTGCCATCTGGCCCTGGGCATGGGCTTTGCGGATACCATCCGGGACTTCCACAACAAGACCCTGGAGGAGTGCCGCGCCCTGGGAATCAATGACTCCATGATCCATGTGGATTTCATGATCGGCTGTGACACCATGAACATCGATGCGGTGACGGAATCCGGCAAGACCGTGGCGATTTTCCGGAACGGAAATTGGGCATTCTGATTTTTTCCCGGAAAACCCAAAAAAAAGCTTGCTTTTTTCTGCCGAATATGATACAGTATTCAAGCGATTGAGATTGCCGGGCTTCTATGCCCTTTAGTAAATGAGAAAGAGGTGAACAAAATGAAGGAAGGTATCCATCCCAACTACGAACAGACCACGATTCGCTGTGCCTGTGGCAACGTCTTTACGACCGGTTCCACCAAAAAGGACATTCGTGTTGAAATCTGCTCCAAGTGCCACCCTTTCTACACCGGCAAGCAGAAGCTGGTTGACACCGGTGGACGAGTTGACCGTTTCAACAAGAGATTCGGCATTAAGTAAGACAAAACCCGCACTGCGTTTTTCCAGTGCGGGTTCTTTCTTTTTGCACGGTAACAGCGCAAAAGGAGGATATATGGAATATTTTGAAACCGCTCAGGAACGGGCGGTGCTGGTGGGCCTGAATGCGGACTGCTTCCGCCAGGACCAGACCGCCACCCGGGAATCCCTGGATGAACTGGAAGCGCTTTTGGAGACTGCCGGCGGCATCTGTACCGGCAAATTCCTGCAAAACCGCCACGCTCCCGACTCCCATTGCTTTATCGGCGAGGGCAAGGCGCTGGAGATCCGGATGTTTGCGGAGGCCACCGGCTCCACCATGGCCATTTTTGACAACGAGCTTTCCCCGGGGAACATCCGGGCTTTGGAGGAGATCATCGGCGTAACGGTGCTGGACCGCAGCGCCCTGATTCTGGACATTTTTGCCCAGCGGGCAAAGACAAAAGAGGGCCGGCTTCAGGTGGAACTGGCGCAGTACAAATACCTGCTGCCCAGGCTGTCCGGCATGGGCGTCAGCCTTTCCCGTCAGGGCGGCGGCATCGGTACCCGTGGTCCCGGTGAAACCAAGCTGGAAACGGACCGGCGCCACATCCGGGAACGGATTGCCAGGCTGGAAGAGGAACTGGAGCAGGTCCGTCAGGTCCGGGCCGTGGCCAGGGAAAGACGGATGAAGAATTCCGTGCCGGTGGTGGCCATCGTAGGATATACCAATGCCGGAAAATCCACCCTGTTAAACCGGCTTACCGATGCCGGCATTCCTGCCAACAACCGGCTGTTTGACACCCTGGACACCACATCCCGGCAGCTTACCGTGTCCGATCATCTGGATGTGATCCTTTCGGACACCGTCGGCTTCATTTCCAAGCTGCCCCATCATCTGGTGCAGGCATTCCGCGCCACGCTGGAGGAGCTGGAGTATGCGGATCTTCTGCTGCACGTGATCGATGCGTCGGATCCCGACCGGCAGCAGCATATCGAGGTGGTGGACAAGCTGATCGCCCAGCTTGCCCGGCCCGGTATGCCGGTGCTCCGATGCTATAACAAGGCGGATCTGGTCTCCCGGGAAGAGATCCCTGTGGGACAGGACGTGATCGCCATGTCCGCCAGCCGGGGAACCGGCATGGACACCCTGCTCCGGGCCATTGAGGCGGCGGTGGGACAGGCGCTGCACCATGTGGTGCTGAAGGTGCCCTATTCTGCCGGCGGACTGCTGGAGACGCTGCATGAGAATGCCCAGGTCCACAACGTGGAGTATACCGGGGACGGCATGGAGATCGACGCAACAGTAGAGGAGATTCTCTACGGCAGAATCAAAGGCTATGTGACGAAGGAGTACTGATTTGGACGAGTATCTGGTGCCCACGGATTACGGCGAGGATGAATTTATCGAAAAAAAGTCCCGGTTTATCGGCAGAGTCTGGCCTGTGGAAACGGAAGAGGAAGCCCTGGAGAAAATAGCCGGGATGCAGAAAAAGCACTACGATGCCACCCACAACTGCTGGGCATACATCATCCGGGACGGCGCGGTGCGCTTTTCCGATGACGGGGAGCCGGGGGGAACGGCGGGAATGCCCATGCTGCAGGTGCTTCAGAGGGAGAACCTGTTCAATGTGGTCTGCGTGGTGACCCGGTACTTCGGCGGAATCCTGCTGGGGGCAGGAGGGTTGGTCCGGGCCTATACCAAAGGGGCAAAGATCGCCGTGGATGCGGCTGGAAAGTCCGTAAAACGGGTTTGGACGGTGCTGTATGTACCCTGCCCATACACCTATTATGAGCGGGTAAAACTGGAGGTCGCTGCCTTCGGCGGGATTCTGCGGAAAGCGGAGTTTGGCGCAGAGGTGGAACTGGAGATCCTGCTTCCGGAAGCCCAGGCGGAGCCATTTCTCTGCCGGCTGACGGATATGACAGCCGCTTCGGTGGAAGCGCTGGAGATCGGGCAGGAATATCGGGCATTCCCGGTCTGAAGAAACCGGGACAGAGAAAAGCGGATACCGGAAAGGATGGAGAAAACATGACAGTATGGGAAGAAATGGAACGGCAGGAGCACCTGCGGCTCAATCCGCTTGCTGCGTTTTCCGACTGCAGCAAGGGGCGTCCTCATCCGGAGGAACCCAGGGAGGAGGACGTCCGGACCTGCTATCAGCGGGACATTGACCGGATCGTCCACAGCAAGTCCTTCCGCAGATTGATGCACAAGACCCAGGTCTTTCTGCGGCCGGAGGGAGACCATTACCGTACCCGCATGACCCATACTCTGGAGGTCACCCGGATCGCCCGGACCGTCACCAAGGCCCTGGGGCTCAACGAGGATCTGACCGAGGCCATTGCCATGGGTCACGACCTGGGCCATACGCCCTTCGGACACGCAGGGGAGGATGCCCTGACCAGATGTCTGGGCAAGCCCTTCCGGCATAATGAGCAGAGCCTGCGGGTGGTGGATGTTCTGGAAAATGACGGCCGGGGCCTGAATCTGACCCATGAGGTCCGTCTGGGCATTCTGGGACATACCGGAGAACACATTCCCGAGACTCTGGAGGGACAGATCGTCCGCCGGTCCGACCAGATCGCCTATGTGAATCACGACATTGACGATGCCATCCGGGCGGGAATCCTGACCAATGAGGATATCCCCCGGGCCATCACCAATGTGCTGGGGTACAATCACCGGGATCGGATCAACACCCTGGTGTGCGATGCCATCCGCACTTCCCGGGAGGCGAAGGCTATCAGTCTGTCGGAACCGGTTGACAAGGCGCTGCAGGATCTTCGCTCCTTTATGTTTGAAAAGGTATACCGCAATCCGGTGGCCAAGGGAGAAGAAACCAAGGCCAAGGATATGCTCCGGAGGCTGTATGAGTATTACATGGATAATCCTCAGGCTTTGCCGGAGGATTTTCAGCCCCAGCTCTCCTTTGACGGAATGGAGCGTACCGTCTGCGACTACATTGCCGGCATGACGGACAAATACGCAGTGGATAAATTTACAGAAATTTTTGTTCCCGCAGGGTGGCGGGTTCGTGGATAATGTGATATAATATCCGGATAACGGAATGACAAAGGAAAGGAGGAGGAACCGTGGCTTTTTCACCGGCATTTTTGGATGAACTGGTGGCACGCAATCCCATTGAGGAAGTGGTGGGCCAGTATGTGAATCTTCGCCGTTCCGGAGGCAATCTGTTCGGACTCTGTCCTTTTCACGGGGAAAAGACCGCCTCCTTCTCCGTGGCACCGGATAAGGGGATCTACTACTGCTTCGGCTGTCACAAAGGCGGCGGGGTCATCAATTTCATGATGGAAATCGAGAATCTCAGCTACCCCGATGCGGTTCGCGCCCTGGCAAAGCGGGCCGGAATCGAAGTGCCGGAGGATGAGCAGTACCAGAGCCGCTACCGGAAGCAGGAACGCCTGTGGGCGCTGAACAAAGAGGCAGCGAGGTTCTTCCACAGCACTCTGTACGGCGGGGATGGCCGGGAGGGCCTTCGCTATGCCCTGTCCAGAGGCTTTGACAAGGCGACGCTGACCCGATTCGGCATCGGATTTGCTCCCCAGGGGTGGAGCGGCATGGTGGATGCCATGCGAAAAAAGGGATATACCGACGAGGAACTGCGGGAGGCCGGCCTGGTTTCGGAGAAAAACGGTCGGATCTATGACCGTTTCCGCAACCGGCTCATGTTCCCCATCATTGATGTTCGGGGAAATGTCATCGGCTTCGGCGGAAGAGTCATGGACAATTCCACTCCCAAATACCTGAACTCTCCCGAAACGGAGATCTTTAACAAGCGAAAAAACCTGTTTGCCCTGAACATCGCCAAAAAGACGAAACTGGGCTACATCATCCTGGTGGAGGGGTATATGGACGCCATTGCCCTGCACCAGTACGGATTTGACTGTGCTGTGGCGTCTCTGGGTACCAGTTTGACAGCGGAGCACGCGGCACTTTTGAGCCGGTATACCGATCAGGTGGTGCTGATCTACGATGGAGACGATGCCGGGCAGAACGCCACAAAACGTGCCATCCCCATTCTGGAAAATGTGGGTCTTCGGGTGAAGGTCCTGCGGATGCGGGATGCCAAGGACCCGGACGAATTTCTGAAAAAGTTCGGTGCGGATCGGTTCCGTGTTTTGCTGGAGGAGTCCTCCAACCGTGTGGAGTATCAGCTCGAGGCCATCCGGCGGAAGTACGACCTTACCCAGGACGAGCAGCGGATTCGCTTTGTCCAGGAGGCGGCGGAGCTGATCGGCAGCCTGCCGGGAGAAGCCCAGCGGGAAATCTACGGCGGACGGGCTGCGGAGATGGGAAAAATCACCGCCGATGCCATGAAGATCGAGGTCCGAAAGGCACGGGGCAGACGTCTTGCCAGGGAGAAAAAGGCCCGGCAGAAGGAGGAGCTCTCTCCGGCGGCCAAGCTCCGGCCAAAGACCCTGCAGATCCGCTACGACAACCTGCGCTCGGCCATGGCCGAGGAAATGGTGGTCTCCATGGTCCTGCGTGCGCCGGAGATGACCCGGTCGGTTCCGGGGCTTAGCGGCAGTCGGTTTTCCTGCAGCCTGCTGGGCAGGGTGTTTGACCAGATCCGCAGCCGGGAGGAGCAGGGCCTGGAGGTGTCTGCGGCGGTGCTGGAGGACCTGACACCGGATGAGGCGGCCCATATCGCCGGTATTCTGCAGCGGCAGGACAACCCGGTCAGTCAGCAGGCGCTTTCGGACTGCGCCAACATCATTCTGACGGAAAACCAGCTTGCTTCTATGAACCCCTCGGAGGATCTGATGGCGCTTCGTCAGAAACTGAAAGAAAGAAAAGGAATCAATCCATGACCCAATCGTTACTGGAAGAAGACACCGCCCGGACGTCCTATCCCACGGATGACAATGTGGCCCTGTTCATGCGTCAGATCCGGGAATACCCCCTGCTGACGGCGGAGGAGGAGAAGGAGCTGGCTGTGCGCTGTGCCGCCGGGGATGAGGATGCCATCCGGAAGATGGTGTCGTCCAATCTTCGTCTGGTGGTGTCCATTGCCAAGGAATATGCCGGCAGAGGTGTGCCCCTGCTGGATCTGATCCAGGAGGGCAGCATCGGCCTGCTGGCAGCGACCAAGAAATTTGATCCCACGCTGGATTTCCGATTTTCCACCTATGCCACCAAGTGGATCCGGCAGGGGGTGACCCGCTGCCTCATCAACCACAAGGAAATGATCCGGGTGCCTCTGCACACTTCCGACAAGATCCGCAAGGTGATCCAGGCCAGGGCGGCGCTTCTGCAGGAAAACGAGGCGGAGCCTTCCATTGGGGAAATCGCAAAACGGGCGGAAATGACGGAGGAGCGGGTCCGACAGCTTCTCCAGCTCAATCCCGAGGTGTGTTCCCTGGATTCCCCCGTGGGCGCCAATGCAGACGGCACGTTGGGGGAGATGCTCTCCGACGGAGAAGAGTCCTCTCCGTATGAGGAGCTGGTCCGGAAGGAACTGTCGGAGAAAGTGGATTCGCTGCTCTCCTGCCTGACCGAGCGGCAGCAGCGGATTCTGCGGCTGCATTTCGGCATGGAGGACGGAGCCTGCCGCAGCCTGGAGCAGATCGGACAGGAGTTGGGGATCTCGAAGGAGCGGGTTCGCCAGATAGAGCAGCAGGCCATGGACCGGCTGCGGAAAATGGGAACGGATATGGGTTTGGAGGAGTTTCTGGGATGAGCAGCTTTGTTTTTGATACATACGGGGATCCGTTTGACGAATTGCAGCCGGGCAGCCGGCTCTCTGCCGGACGGTTTCTCGCCATGACGGACGGCGACAGCGACCAGGAGGTGCTGGATGCGCTGGACCGACTGGATTCCATGGGAGTATTGCTGGACATTTCGGATCTGCAGCCGGAAAAGGGCAGCGGTCAGACGGCAAAACGCCTGGAACGGGAAGAGAAGCTGATCCAAAAGAAGATCTCCCTCCGGGAACTGGATCCCAACGACCCCCTGCGGCTGTTTTTGACGGAAGTTGCGGAAATGGACGAAAACCGGGATGGGCTGGAGGCCCTGCTGTATGCCGGCGACGAGGCTTCTCTGGCAAAGGCGGCGGAGTGCTGCCTGCCCATGGTGGCGGAGCTGGCAGGGGAGCTGACCGGAAAGGGCGTACTGCTGATGGATCTGGTCCAGGAGGGGAGCCTGGGCCTGTGGCAGGCACTGGCATCCTGGCAGGGAGAGCCTGCGGAGCCGTTCCTGTCCGCCGGGATTCAAAGGGCCATGATCCGGTCCGTGGTGATGCAGGCTCGAGCGGACGGCGTGGGTACCCGCCTGCGCAGGCAGGTGGAGGCCTACCAAAATGCAGACAGAGAACTGCTGCACACCCTGGGACGAAATCCCACAATCGAGGAAACGGCGGAGAAAATGGGAATCAGCGCCGAACTTGCCGGTTCCCTGGAGAAAATGCTGAGAGATGCCCGGTCCACCGCCAGGGAGAATACTGCGGAAGAACGGAATGCAGACGAGGACCTTGCGGTGGATGCCACGGCCTATTACCAGAGCCGTCAGCGTGTGACGGAACTGCTGGAGGACCTGGACAGGCTGGATGCCCGCCTGTTGTCTCTTCGCTTTGGATTGGACACGGGTAAGCCCATGACCGTGGAGGAAGCCGCAGGAAAGCTGGGAATCTCCCCGGAGGAGGCGGCTGCCCGGGAGCAAAAGGCTATGATACTTCTCAGAAATCAGGAGGATACAGAGTGAAAACCTACACCATTGCCATTGACGGCCCTGCCGGCGCCGGAAAAAGCACCATTGCCCGGCGGCTTGCCCGGGAACTGGGATACTGCTATGTGGACACCGGAGCGATTTACCGCACCGTGGCCTACTTCTTCAGCCTCATCGGCATTTCTCCCAAGGATCAGGACGGTGTCGCAAAGTACATCGACGAACTGACGGTAGAGATGGAGTACGACGAAGAGGGAAAGCAGCACATGATCATGAATACCCTGGACGTCACCGATGACATCCGTACCCCGGAGATCTCCCAGGGAGCTTCTCTGGTTTCTGCCCACAAGGTGGTGCGGGATATGCTGCTGGATATGCAGCGGGATGTGGCACGGAAGCACAATGTGATCATGGACGGACGGGACATCGGAACGGTGGTGCTGCCCAATGCCACGGTGAAGATCTTCCTGACGGCCTCTGCGGAGGTCCGTGCACAGCGCCGCTGCAAGGAACTGGAGGCAAAGGGTCTCCCGGAGAAATACGAAAAGGTGCTCAAGGACATTCAGCAGCGGGACTATCAGGACAGCCACCGGGCCATTGCACCGCTGAAGCAGGCAAGAGATGCGGTGCTGCTGGATACCTCCGATCTGGATATCGACGGTGTCGTTGCCGCCATGATGAAGATCGTGCGGGAGAAGATTCCGGAATGAAGATCACGGTTGCCAAAAGTGCCGGCTTTTGTTTCGGAGTCAACCGCGCGGTGGAGACCGTTGAAGCAGCGGCAAGACAGGCCGGATCGGTGTTCACCCTGGGCCCCATTATTCATAACCGCCATGTGGTCAGACGGTTTGAGGAAATGAACGTGGGCGTGATCCACAACCCGGAGGATGCGCCGGAGGGGAGCACGGTCATCATCCGTTCCCACGGTGTGCCAAGGAACGTATACCGTGCCCTGGAAGAACGGAACGTGCGGATTGTGGATGCCACCTGCCCCTTTGTCAAGCGGATCCATGAGATCGTGCGCAAAGCCGAGGAGGACGGACGGCTGCCGGTGATCATCGGCACACCGGACCACCCGGAGGTGCAGGGAATTGCGGGATGGTGCAGTCACTGCAGGATTTTCGAAACCCCCGAAGATTTGGAAAAGTGGGCGAAAGGCGGCGAATTCTCCGCCGGTCAGCCAATCTGCATGGTTTCCCAGACCACCTCCACTGAAAATTTGTGGAAAAAGTGCAAAGAAATTGCAAAAAAACAGTTTACTAACTTGATTTTTTTTGATACAATATGTAAAGCAACGGAATATCGGCAATCAGAGGCGGCTGCTCTCAGCAGCCAATGTGACGCAATGGTGATCGTCGGAGACGCCCAGAGCTCCAACACCGGCCGCTTGGCTATGATCTGCCGGGAATCCTGTGACCGCGTTGTGCTTGTGGATCACGCAGGCGAACTGAAGGAGGAATTCTTCCGCGGAGCAGGTCATGTTGGAATCACTGCCGGTGCGTCAACCCCGGCGTGGATAATAAAGGAGGTCAACAAGACTATGAGCGAAATTCAGAATGCTGAGTCTGTACAGGAGGAAAGCTTTGAAGCACTTCTGGAGCAGTCCATCAAGACTTTAAATACAGGAGATAAGGTCGTTGGTACCGTAGTGAGCGTCGGCAATACCGAAGTCCAGGTTGAACTGGGCACCAAGCACGCCGGCTACATTCCTTATGATGAAGTCAGCAATGATCCCAGCGTCAAGGCAGAGGATGTTCTGCACGTCGGCGATGAGATCGAGGTCTTTGTCGTTCGCGTGAACGATCAGGACGGCACCGTGCAGCTCTCCAAGAAGAAGCTGGACGGCATGAAGGTTTGGGACGAGATGAGCGCCTATGTGGAGGACAAGACCACTGTGGAAGGCACCATCACCGAGGAGAACAAGGGCGGCCTGGTGTGCAACGTGAAGGGCATCCGCGTCTTTATTCCCGCTTCCCAGTCCGGTGTTGCCAAGGGCGGCGATATGGCCGGCATGGTTGGCAAGACCGTGAAGCTGAAGATCACCGAAGTGAACCGCGCCCGCCGCCGCGTCATCGGCTCCATCCGTGCGGTCAACGCCGAGGAGCGCAGCGCCAACCGGGAGAAGATCTGGAACGAGATCGAGGACGGCAAGAAGTACACCGGTACCGTCAAGTCCCTGACTTCCTACGGTGCGTTTGTGGACATCGGCGGCGTGGACGGCATGGTCCATGTTTCCGAGCTGAGCTGGAACCGCATCAAGACTCCCGCCGACGTGGTTGCCGTGGGCGACCAGATCGATGTGGTTGTCAAATCCTTCGATCCTGTGAAGCACAAGATCTCCCTGACCTGCAAGTTGCCTGAGCAGAATCCCTGGACTCTGTTCACCAACCAGTACAAGGAAGGCGATGTGGTGGATGCCAAGATCGTCAAGCTGATGACCTTCGGCGCGTTCGCAGAGATTATGCCCGGCGTTGACGGCCTGATTCACATCTCTCAGATCGCAGATCACCGCATCGGCAAGCCGGAGGACGAGCTGTCCGAGGGCCAGGTTGTCCAGGCGAAGATCACCCAGATCGACGACGAGGGCAAGCGGATCTCCCTGTCTATCCGTGCTCTGAAGGAGCAGGCTGCAGACGCAGAATAATCCTGATTTTCCCGGGGTCCGGTTTTCCGGTCCCCGGTTTTTTGTTGGAGGGAATGAAATGGTAAAGCATATTGTGACCTATACCCTGAAAGACGGAGTGGAGAAAGATGCCGCCGTCAGGCAGATCGCATCCGTTCTGGAGCCCCTGGTGGGAAAGATCCCCGGGCTGCTGCGCATGGAGATCCGCCGCTGCTTCCAGGGGATGGATTACATCCTGTATTCGGAGTTTGAAAGCCGGGATGCCCTGGCCGCCTACCGGGAGCATCCGCTGCACCTGGCGGCAAAGGATACATTTCACCATTTTCTGGCGACCCGCGTCAGCGCGGACTACGAAGAGTGAGGGAGAATCATGAAAGCGATTGTTACGGTGGTCGGTAAGGACCGCGTGGGAATCATTGCCGGCGTGTGCAACGCTCTGGCAGAGCAGAATATCAACGTTCTGGACATCCGCCAGACGGTCATGCAGGGGTATTTCACCATGATGATGATTGTGGATACCGCTGCTGCGGAGCTGCCGCTGGCAGAGCTGTGTGCCCGTATGGAGGAGAAGGGCAAGGACATGGGCCTTTCCATCCGGATGCAGCGGGAGGATATTTTCGATGCCATGCATCGGATTTGAGGTGCCGGGATGCTGAATCAGAGTGATGTTCTTTATACCCAGGAGATGATTGACAAGCGGCACCTGGATATCCGCACCATTACCATGGGAATCAACCTGCTGGACTGCATGGATACGGATCCGGAGCGCTGCTGCCGGAAGATCTATGAAAAGGTTACCCGCTGTGCAAAGGACCTGGTGAAAACAGGGGAGGACATTGAGCGGGAGTTCGGGATTCCCATCGTCAACAAGCGGGTCTCCGTGACGCCCATTGCATTGGCGGCCAGCGCCTGCAAAACGGACAGCTATGTGCCTATGGCACAGACCCTGGATGCAGCGGCAAAGACCCTGGGGATCAATTTTATCGGCGGTTTTTCCGCCCTGGTGCAGAAGGGCTGCACTCCCTCCGACTGGAAGCTGATCCGGTCCATTCCGGAGGCCATGGCCTGCACAGAGCGGGTGTGTGCCAGCGTCAACGTAGGTTCCACCAAGGCGGGCATCAACATGGACGCCGTGGCTGAAATGGGCCGGATCGTCAGGCAAACGGCCGAGCTGACCCGGAACGACCAGGGGCTGGGCTGCGCCAAGCTGGTGGTGTTTGCCAATGCCGTGGAGGACAACCCCTTTATGGCCGGCGCCTTCCATGGTGTGGGAGAGGCGGACTGCGTCATCAACGTAGGCGTTTCCGGGCCGGGTGTGGTGTATCATGCTCTGCAGAGTGTGAAGGGCGCCTCCTTTGACGTAGTGGCGGAAACGGTGAAGCGTACCGCTTTCCAGGTGACCCGTATGGGCCAGATCGTGGGGCAGGAGGCATCTGCCCGGCTGGGGGTGCCCTTCGGCATTGTGGACCTGAGCCTGGCGCCCACTCCGGCGACAGGGGACAGCGTTGCCCGGATCCTGGAGGAGATGGGCCTGGAGGTCTGCGGTACCCACGGTACTACGGCAGCTCTGGCGCTGCTCAACGATGCCGTGAAAAAGGGCGGCGTCATGGCCAGTAACCATGTGGGCGGCCTGTCCGGTGCCTTTATTCCGGTTTCCGAGGATGAGGGCATGATCGCGGCTGCGGAATCCGGCACCCTGACCCTGGCCAAGCTGGAAGCCATGACCTGCGTCTGTTCCGTTGGCCTGGACATGATCGCGGTGCCCGGGGACACCCCTGCGGAGACCATTTCCGCAATCATCGCAGACGAAGCAGCCATCGGCATGATCAATTCCAAGACCACGGCCGTTCGTATCATTCCCGCTCCCGGAATGCAGGTGGGAGACCGGGTGGAGATGGGCGGCCTTCTGGGAAGCGCCCCGGTGATGCCGGTGCACAGGGAGTCCTCGGCGCTGTTTGTGGCAAGAGGCGGCCGGATCCCGGCACCCATCCAGAGCCTGAAAAACTGAGGGGTTCCCATCCCTTGCGCAAAAGATCCGCTCTGCTGCCGGGTGCGCGTAAGACAGTATCGCGCCGGAACCGGAGAAGCGCAGCAGCGTGACCGAAAGCATTCAGCGAAAGAGCGCAAACGGGTTTGACAAACCGTTCGCCGCCGGTAAGTTTGAAGAACAGACAAAAACAAATCCTCCGTATGATCTAAGTCATACGGAGGATAAATTGTTTTACGGACAATCACCTATGGGCGGATCGGTTATTCGGCAACGGATTCGTGGAGCAGGTCCTCCAGGGTGATTCCTTCAAAAAAGTCGTTGATCATCCGGTCCAGCCGTTCCCACATGGGAAGGGTCTGGCAGCAGGAACTGCGGGAGCAGGCCGATGCGCCCTGGGTGGTGCAGGAAACGGGAGCAAGGCTTCCTTCGGTGAGCTTGAGAATGCTGCCGATGGTATACTCTTTCGGGCTGCGGTTCAGGCGGTATCCGCCGCCCTTGCCATGAACGGCATCCACGAACCCTGCCTTGGAGAGAATCCCCATGATGGACTCCAGATACTTCTGGGAAATGCCCTCTTCCTCGGCAATTTCCTTCAGGGGAATGTATTCTTCACCGCTGTGTCCCGCAAGACCCACCATGACCCGCAGAGCGTAACGCCCCTTGGTGGAGACGATCATGCTTCCTCGTGGTCGTGATCGCTTTCGGGGAAGAGACTTTCGTCGTAAGCGATCCCGTGACGGTCATAGTAGTCCTTCAATGCGTTTTTGATGGCTTCTTCTGCCAGAACGGAGCAGTGCAGTTTGTGGGCAGGCAGGCCGTCCAGAGCCTCGGCCACGGCCTTGTTGGTCAGGGCCATGGCGTCCTTGATGTTCTTGCCCTTGATCATCTCCGTTGCCATGGAGGAGGAGGCAATGGCGGAACCGCATCCGAAGGTCTCAAATTTCACATCGGTGATGATGTCGTTGTCGATCTTCAGATAGATCTTCATGATGTCGCCGCATTTGGCGTTGCCCACTTCGCCGACGCCGTCGGCGTTTTCGATGATGCCCACGTTTCTGGGATGGGTGAAATGATCCATTACTTTTTCGCTGTACAGTGCCATATGATTATCGACTCCTATCAAAGAATATACTGACGTTTTCCGGTCTGCAGGTCACGCCAGACCGGACTCATGCCGCGCAGGTAGGACACCACCTGGGGGATCTCCCGGATCATATAGTCCACTTCCTCCCGGGTGTTGGTCTCACACAGGGAAAGCCGCAGGGAGCCGTGGGCCACATCGTGGACACGGCCGATGGCCAGCAGCACATGGCTGGGATCCAGAGAACCGGAGGTGCAGGCGGAGCCGGAGGATGCGCAGATCCCTTTGGCATCCAGCAGAAGCAGCAGGGACTCTCCCTCGATGCCTTCAAAGCAGAAGCTTACGTTGCCGGGCAGCCGGTGAACCGGATCTCCATTGAGGGCGCAGTGGGGAATCGTGGAAAGACCGGCGATCAATCTGTCCCGCAGGGCGGAGACCTTGGCGGCGTTTTCCTCCAGATGGTCACAGGCATCCTTCAAGGCAGCAGCCATGGAGCAGATGGCAGGCAGATTCTCGGTGCCGGCCCGCTTGCCCCGTTCCTGAGCGCCGCCGTCGATCAGATTCTCCAGCAGGATACCCCGGCGGACATACAGGGCGCCGATGCCCTTGGGACCGTGGAACTTGTGGCCGGAAAGGCTCAGCATATCAATGTTTTGCGCCTTTACGTCAATTGCCAGGTGGCCTACAGCCTGGACGGCATCGGTGTGGAAGGGAACCTTGGCCTCCCGGCAGACGGCACCGATCTCCGCAATGGGCATGACGGAGCCGATCTCGTTGTTGGCGTACATAATGGTGACCAGGCAGGTGTCGGGCCGAATGGCCTCCTTTACCTGCTGGGCGGACACCATGCCGTTTTCATGCACATCCAGAAGCGTGACCTCAAAGCCCTCCTTTTCCAGCCTTTTCAGGGTGTGGAGAACGGCGTGATGCTCAAAAGCGGTGGAGATAATGTGTTTTTTGCCTTTTTTTGCACCTTGATGGGCGGCAGAGCGGATAGCCTGGTTATCGGCTTCGCTGCCGCCGGAAGTAAAGTAGATCTCCCGGGGCTCACAGCCCAGGCAGGATGCCACGGTGGCACGGGCCTCTTCCAGAGCTTCCTTGGCCTGCTGACCGACGGAATGGAGACTGGAGGGATTGCCGTACAGGTCATTCAGTGCGGAAACCATGGTATCCAGGGCGATCTTGCTCATTTTTGTGGTGGCGGCATTATCGGCATATATCTGCATGGAAATAGGACCTCCTGTAAAATAAGCACATACATATTTGCATAGTAGTTTTGTAGGTAAACCGAGTATAACATGATTTACCTACTTTGTCAATAGGCAGAAGCTTTTCATATGGCAATCGATTTTCCGGAATCTCCCATCTTTTTCGTCTTTTCCATGGGTTACAAAACCGATCCTGCGGAATATTAAGAACGTGGGAAGGGAGGAGGAATGAACATGATAAAGAGAATCAGACGCGGCGCCGCCATGCTGCTGTTTTTATGGATGCTTGTGATTCCGGTGTTTGCCGCCCGGGAGCTGGTGCCGGTAGGCAGGGTGGTCGGGATCGAGATGGAGAGTGACCGCGTCTGCGTGGCGGCAATTGACGATTTTATGGGAATCTCTGCCAAAAAAGCGGGCCTGATGCCGGGGGACGAGCTGCTGGAAATGGATGGCAGGCCTGTCAGAACAGCAGAAGACGTGAAAAAGATCCTGCAAAGATCTGACGGAACAGTAATCCTGAAGGTACTGCGGGGAGGACGGGTTCATGAGCTGAAGCTACACCCGGAGGCAACAGCCCGGGGGCCGCAGCTCGGCATCTATCTTCGGCAGGGTATCAGCGGCATCGGAACGGTGACCTGGTATGATCCGGAAACCGGAGCCTTCGGTGCGCTGGGTCACGGTGTCAACAGCCGGCAGGGTTCGCTGCTGAAGATGACGGCTGGGAAGGTTTATGAGGCCAGCGTGGTGTCCGTGAAAAAAGGTACTTCCGGATCGCCGGGACAGCTCATCGGTGCCATGACGGATGGGATGGGGATCCTGGACCGCAATACGGAAAAGGGAGTATTCGGGCATCTGGAAAACGGTTTTTCGGGCCAGGCGCTGCCGGTGGCGGATTGGAAAGAGATCACCACGGGAAAAGCGGTGATCCGCAGCACCGTAGGCAGGAATATGCCGCGGGATTATTCTGTGGAAATTCTCAAAATCTATCCCTCCGGTCAAAACAGCCAGCGGAACCTGCTGCTGAAGGTGACGGATCCGGCACTGCTGGAAAAAACGGGTGGCATCGTTCAGGGAATGAGCGGAAGTCCCATCATCCAAAACGGCAAATTAGTGGGCGCTGTTACTCACGTCCTTGTGAATGACCCCACAACGGGTTATGGCATCTTCATTGAAAACATGCTGGACGCGGCGGCATAAAGCGAAGTGGGAGTAATCTCCCACTTGCGCTTTCTATTGAAGAAACCAAAACCGACGGTCTGGTAAATATCAGAATTTGTCGAAAAAGAAGGAAAAATTAAAAGTCTCCTTTTTCGACAATTTATCTATGTCAAGTTAAGGACAGCGATTGATAGGTGTAAAAACCTGCCAATTACCTGAAAAAACGCATAAAAACTGCAGAAAAGCACAGAATTCTTTTGCCCCATACTTGACACAGAAGTGAGCGGAAGTCCCATCATTCAGAATGGCAAGCTCATCGGTGCAGTGACCCATGTGCTGGTGAATGATCCGCAAACCGGATATGGTATCTTCATTGAAAACATGCTGGACGCTGCAGGGTAAAGGAGGAAAAGAATGGATTACGACATGCTTCCCCTTGGATTTGGTATGGCGCTGGCTATGAATGAGCCGGCGATGAATGTGTATGCTGCCATGTCCGAGGAGGAAAAACGGAGAATTCTGAATCAGGCACACAATGCCCGTTCGAAACAGGAGATGCACAGAATCGTGGATTCCCTTGCGAATGGATCCATGGAAAACAAGAGGCCGGTGTGAACACCGGCCTATGCTGATTGCAGTATTATTCTGGAGGCTCGAAAGGGAGGGTTTGGAAAATCTCCCGGGTAATGCTTCGGAACTGCCGGAGATCCGTGGTTTTCCGCAGGCTTTTTGCCAGCTTTTCGCTGCCTTTGAAATTCGGCAGCAGGTAATTCCAATGCTCCTTCATCCGGAACATGGTGTTTTTCGGACTGCCGAATAGCTGCAGATATCCGTCGAACAGCTCATCGTGGAAGGAACGCAGCTTTTCCACATCCCGGTCTCCGGAAAGCAGACCCGGATTGCCGACCAGCGCACGGCCGATCATGCAGGCGTTCAGGGAAGGATATGTATGCTGCAGTGCCTCGACCTGGGAAAGGGCCTGCACATCGCCGTTATAGCAGAGGGGAGCTTTGCTGTGGCTGACGGCGTAGGAAAAACGCTCCATATCCGGCGTCCCTGTGTAAAAGGCCTTCCGGACACGGGGGTGAAGAATCAGACGGCAGATGGGATACCGGTTGAAAACCGCCAAAAGGGCAGGAAACTCCGCCGGATCCGTGACACCGATCCTCGCCTTTACGGAGATGGGAAGGGGTGTCGACGCAAAGACGGTCTCCAGGAACCGGTCCAGACTGTCCGGATCTGACAGCATCCCGGCCCCCTTTCCCTTGGAAAACACGGTTCCGGAGGGACATCCTGCATTCAGATTCACCTCGGTGTATCCCCGTTCCGCGCACTGACCGGCGGCCCAGAGAAAGTCCTCGGCGTTTTTGGTCAAAAGCTGGGGGATGACAAGCGGATCCCCCTTTTCCACCCGGGGAAGCTCCCGATGCTCCCGGGGCGTCAGACTCCGGTGTACCGTAGGGGAAAAGAACGGGGTGTAATACCGGTCGGCACCGGGGTAGCAGCGGTGGTGGACCTTTCGAAACAGGGCATCGGTGATGCCCTCCAGGGGTGCGAAATACAGTTCCATGGTACCTCCGGAAAAAGGCCGCCCGAAGGGGCGGCCCGGTTGTCAGATCTCCATGAGAATGGGCAGAATCATGGGGTTCCGTTTTGTGGACTTGTACAGGAAGCCCGACAGGTCATTTTTGATGGCGGACTTGATGGCAGACCAGTCCCGAACGTGCTTGGCACGGCAGCGGTCAATGGCCTCCATGGCCACCTGACGCATCTCTTCGATCAGCTCATCGGATTCCTTTACATAGATGAAGCCTCTGGTGATGATATCCGGTCCGGTAATCACGGATCCGTCCTGACCGGACAGATTGACACAGACCACGATCATGCCGTCCTGGGCAAGATGCTTCCGGTCCCGCAGCACCACGCTTCCCACGTCTCCCACGCCATAGCCGTCCACAAGGACCATGCCCACGGGAGCGCTGCCGTTGAACTTGCAGCTTTTGGCGGTCAGCTCCAGCACATTGCCCAGCTCGGCAATAAAGACGTTCCGGCGGTTCATGCCCATCTGCACGGCAAGCTTGCCGTGGATCTGCAGATGGCGCTGTTCTCCGTGAATGGGGATGAAAAATTTGGGCTTGCACAGGGCATGAATGATCTTCAGCTCCTCCTGGCAGGCGTGACCGGACACATGAAGTCCTTCGCTCTTTTCGTATACCACCTCGGCGCCCTTGCGGTACAGCTCGTTGATGATCTTGGAGATGGCCTTTTCGTTTCCGGGAATGGCAGAGGCGGAAATGATGATGCGGTCACCGGCCATGATGTCCACCTGCTTGTGGGTGGAGAAGGCCATGCGGTACATGGCGGACATATTCTCGCCCTGGGAGCCGGTGGAAACGATGACGATCTTATTTTTGGGCAGGTTCTTGATGGTGCCCAGCTCCACGATCAGGCCTTCGGGAACCTTCAGGTATCCCAGCTCCTGACCGACCTTCAGGATGTTTTCCATGCTCCGTCCGGTGACGGCCACCTTCCGCCCGTAGCGCTGCGCGGTGTTCAGCACCGCCTGGATCCGGTACATATTGGAAGCAAAGGTGGTGACCACAATCCGCTGATCACAGCCCTTGAAGAGCCGGTCCAGACTCTCTGCCACGGTGTTCTCGCTGGGGGTGTAGCCCTGACGCTCCACATTGGTGGAGTCGCACAGAAGTGCCAGCACGCCTTCGTTGCCAAGCTGTCCGAACCGTGCCAGATCCGTCATGCCGTCTGTGGAGGAGGGATCGATCTTAAAGTCTCCGGTCATGACCACGGTTCCTGCCGGCGTGCGGATGGCAAAGGCCACAGCATCGGCGATGGAATGGTTCACATGGATGAACTCCACGGAGAAGCAGCCCGCTTTTACAACGTCGCCGGGCTTATGGGTCACCAGCTTGACCTTGTCGGAGAGCCGGTGCTCGTCCAGCTTCAGCTTGATCAGGCCATTGGTCATGGCAGTGCCGTGAATGGGGCAGTTCACCTCCTGCATACAGTAGGGAATGGAACCGATGTGGTCCTCGTGACCGTGGGTGATGAACATCCCCCGGAGCTTGGCGGCGTTTTTCACCAGATAGCTGAAGTCGGGGATCACCAGATCCACGCCGTACATCTCCTCATCCGGGAAGCCGATGCCGCAGTCCACCACGATCATGTCTTTGCCGTATTCCAGGACGGTCATATTCTTTCCGATCTCGTCCAGTCCGCCAAGGGGAATAATTTTCAATTTTTCAGCCAAAAAAGATACTCCTTTCAAATAATGCCATAAAATGGCCGCAACAATACAGCAATCATCCCGGAAGTTTCGGCCCTGAATCGCCGTCATTCCCGTTCCGATCGCACGATTATCTGTGTGTATTTGGATTGCTTGGGTCTGCCCACCCAACGCTTTGCAATCAGTATAACACATTTATGGGGAAAAGTATACTTTTTTTTCTGGGGAGCCTGGAAAAGAGGAAAAACCGGTTGCACAGGCGGTGGGAATTTGTTATAATATCCGTTATAATGACTGTACTGTGGAATTTAGCCGGCAGGGAGGCGTATGGTATGAAGAAAAAGCTGAGCAGACTTCTGGAGCCCGGTGTGGGGTTGTTTTTTGGTTTCCTTTTCTGCTTTGCGGCGCTGGCGGTCCTGCGGCAGGACTATCTTCTTGCCGGAGTGGAAGCTGCTGTCACCATAGGTCTGATGGTGCTTCACCGGTTCGGGCGGGAAAGCCGCCGCAGGGAGCTTCAGGCTTATTCCCGGAGGGCGGTTTCCGTGCGGGAGGAGGCAGACAGCGCAGATGTCCCCGTGCCCATGGTGCTGATCCGGCCGGGAGATGGCACCATCCTCTGGGCCAACGACCTGTTTTCCAAGGCAGCCGGCTATCATGACAAAATGGATTCCCAGAAGATCCGGGATTATATCCCCAATTTCAGCGTGGACTGGCTGATCTCCGGAAAGAATGAATATGCCTATGATGTCACCATGAAAGATCGCCGCTACCGGATCTCGGGATCGTCGTTCCGGGCAAGCGACGGGGACCGCACGGTTCTCTCTATGTTGTATTTCTCGGATCTGACGGAGCTGTACCAGGTGCGGGACGAATATATCCGCTCCCGCCCGGTGGTGGCCATCATCCTGGTGGACAACTACGATGAGCTGACCAAAAACCTGCAGGAGGGTGCCATTTCGGCCCTGAATGCCCAGATCGATGACCTGATCGCCAAGTGGTGCGAAAACTACCATGGCCTGCTGCGCCGGCTGGAGCGGAACCGTTACCTGTTCCTGTTTGAGCACCGCTATCTCCGGGATGCCGAAGAGGGGAAATTCTCTATTTTGGAGGACATCCACCAGGTGACCAGTCCCACGGGGATTCAGGCATCCATTTCCTGCGGAATCGGTATGGAAAGCGAGAGCTTTGAACAGGGATACAACTTTGCCTCCCTGTCGCTGGAAATGGCGCTGAGCCGTGGAGGCAACCAGGCGGTGCTGAGGAACCGCTATGAATTCAGCTTTTTCGGCGGAATGGAGCACAAGAGCACCAATCGCAGCAATGTGCGCTCCCGCGTGATGGCCGATACCCTGGCGGATCTGATCGTCCAGAGCGAGCATATCTACATCATGGGACACCGGAATGCGGATCTGGATGCCGTGGGTGCAGCCATGGGTGTGGCTTGTCTCTGCCGGAAAAAGGGAAAGAAAGCCAGCGTTGTGCTGGATATGGAAAAAAATGCCGCCGGCGCCCTGCTGGAGCAGGCCATGCAGGTGCCGGAATACCAGAATGTGTTTATCAGCGGCCAGGAGGCTTTGCTGCACTGCAACAGCCGCAGCCTGCTGATCGTTGTGGATACCAACCGGCCGGATCAGGTGGAGAGCCAGCCGCTGCTGGAGGCCATCAGCAAGGTCTGCATCATCGACCACCACCGCCGCGCCGCGGATTATATCTCCTCCGTGGTGCTCAACTACCACGAGACCTCCGCTTCCTCCGCTTCCGAGCTGGTGACGGAGCTGCTTCAGTATACGGTGGAGTCCGCCGATATTCTGAAAATTGAGGCAAAGGCCCTTCTTGCCGGCATTTTCCTGGATACCAAGAGCTTCCAGATCCGAACGGAAGACCGGACCTTTGAGGCGGCGGCCCTGCTCAAGCGTGCGGGCGCCGATACCATCGAGGTGAAAAAACTGCTGCAAAGCGATTTCCAGGATACCATGGCCAAGTACCAGATCATCAAGTCTGCCCGGCTGTACCGGCAGGAGATCGCCATTGCCGCGCTAAGCACCGGGACGACCCGGGTACTCGCCGCCCAGGCAGCGGATGAGCTGCTGAACATCTCCGGAATATCTGCCTCCTTTGTGCTGTATGCCCAGGGGACCGAGGTGGTGGTATCCGGACGATCCATCGGTGATGTGAACGTGCAGATCATTCTGGAGCCGCTGGGCGGCGGCGGAAACTCCGCAACAGCCGGTGCACAGGTGCCCAATGCGGATGTGAAGGATGTGCTGGATAAGCTGATTGCCAACATTGACCGTTTTTACGATCTGAAAGAAGAATCTTTGAAAAAGCGTACGACAGGAAAGGATTGAAGAATATGAAAGTGATTTTGCTGCAGGATGTGAAGGGCAAGGGAAAGAAGGGCCAGATGCTGGAGGTCTCCGACGGATATGCCCGCAACTATATGCTGCCCCGGAAAATGGCTATAGAGGCAACTGCCGATGCGGTCAATACCATGCGGATGAACGATAAGGCTGCTGCGGAAAAAGCTGCCAAGGAGCGCGCCGCCGCTCTGGAAACCGCCGGGAAGCTGAAGAATATGACCCTGACCGTAACGGCCAAGGGAGGCGGAAACGGCCGGCTGTTCGGCTCCGTGACAAACCAGGAAATTGCCGATGCGCTGAAGGCCCAGTCCGGCATTGTGCTGGATAAGCGGAAGATCGTCCTGTCTGACCCCATCAAGAACGTAGGCACCTACACGGTGACCTGTAAGCTGGGCTACGAGATCAGCCAGCAGCTTACGGTGAAGATCGAAGAAGGGAAATAACTCTCCGCAAAAGAAAGAGAAAGGAGGAAGAATATGGAAGAAGAGCTGATCCCCCGGCAGCAGCCCCAGTCGCTGGAGGCTGAACAGGCCGTTTTGGGTGCCATCCTGATGGAGGATAAGTGCTTTGCCGAGGTGGTGGGCATTCTGAGACCGGAGGACTTTTATCAGGAGCAGAACCGGGCGATCTATGAGACCATGTATTCCATGTTCAACTTCTCCCAGCAGATCGATCCGGTGACGGTGCTCAACAAAATGAAGGAAAACGGCACCTATCAGGACGTGCTGCCGAACTATCTGGTGCAGCTAATGGAAATCACGCCTACGGCTGCCAACGTGGTGCAGTATGCCAATATCGTCCGGGATAAGTCCATGCTTCGCGGCCTTGCCCAGGCAGCCCGGGAGATCTCCGATACGGTGTATTCCCAGGTGGGAACCCCTGCGGAAATGCTGGAAAGCGCGGAGAAGAAGATCTACGCCCTGCGAAAAGGGGAAAGAGGGGACAGTCTGGAACATATCGGCCCGGTGCTGCACAAGGTGTTTGATCACTTGCGGGAGCTGAGCCTTTCCGACTCTGCCATTCCCGGCCTGTCCACCGGACTGCGGGACCTGGACAGCAAAATCAACGGCCTGAACAAGTCCGATTTGCTTCTGATTGCCGCCCGTCCTGCCATGGGGAAAACCTCCTTTGCCCTGAATATCGGCCTGAGCGTGGCCAAAAAATACAAAAAAACCGTGGCGTTCTTCTCCCTGGAAATGTCCCGGGAGCAGCTTGCCATGCGTCTGATCTCCGGAGAGAGTTTTGTGGACAGCCAGAAGCTGGCCACCGGTAAGTTGACGGATGAGGAGTGGGGAAAGCTCTGCCAGGCGGCTGCGGCCCTGAGCCAGACCGACATCCGGGTGGATGACAACCCTTCCATCACCGTTGCGGAAATGAATGCCAAGTGCCGACGGCTGGATAACCTGGGCCTGGTAATCATCGATTACCTGCAGTTGATGACCGGCTCCGGCTACGGCAAAAACGATGGAAACCGTGTCACCATCGTGGGCGAGATTTCCCGGGCGCTGAAGATTATGGCCAAGGAGCTGAATGTTCCCGTAATCTGCCTGAGCCAGTTGTCCCGTGCTACGGAAGGTCGGCAGGATAAGCGTCCGATCCTGTCGGATCTGCGGGAATCCGGCGCCATCGAGCAGGATGCAGACGAAGTCCTGTTCCTCTACCGGGACGACTACTATAATCCCAATTCCGAAGAAAAGAACGTGGCGGAGTGCATCGTCTCCAAAAACCGTCACGGAGAGACCGGTACCGTGAAGCTGCAATGGATTCCGCAGTATACCACCTTTACCGACAGGGAGTGGAAGCATGCTGAATAAAGTTGCCGGGTTTCTCCGCAGCCGCCATCTTGTGGCTCCCGGAGATCATGTGATCTGCGCCGTGTCCGGCGGGGCGGATTCCATGGCGCTGCTGTGGTGCATGGTCCTGCTGCGGAAAAATCTGGGTATTTCCGTGTCTGCCGCCCATTTCAATCACCATCTTCGCCATGAGGAATCGGATCGGGATCAGGCATTTGTCCGGGACTTCTGTGCCGGACATGGGATCCCGTTTCTATGCGGCGAGGCAGAGGTGCTGCCGGGGAAGAAGGGACTGGAGGCTGCCGCCAGGGAAGCAAGATACGGATTTTTCTCTTCTCTGGACGGAAAAGTCGCCACAGCCCACACGGCGGATGACAACGCGGAAACGGTTCTGATGCATCTGGTCCGCGGAACCGGTCTGAAAGGGCTGGGAGGAATCGCTCCCAGCCGGGGAAACCTGATTCGCCCCATGCTGACGGTGACCCGGGAAGAAGTGGACCGGTTTCTGAAGGAGTATTTCATCCCTCACGTGGAGGACAGCAGCAACGCGTCTGATACGTTCCTGCGCAATCGGATCCGTCATGGGGTGCTGCCGCTGCTTCAGCAGGAAAATCCCCGGTTTTCGGGAAATGTCTCCCGGATGGCGCTGCTTCTGCGGGAGGACGAAGCGTTTCTGTCGCAGACGGCGGAAACGGCAGGAGGCGATTGTGCAGCGCTGCGCACTTTGCCGATGCCGGTTCGGTACCGGGCGCTGGAGAAGCTGCTGAAGGAAAACGGCGTCCGGGAACCGGAGGCAGAGCATCTGCGTTTGGCGGACCGGCTGGTTTTTTCGGAGAATCCCTCGGCCCGGGCTTCCTTTCCCGGGGGTGTGACCCTTGGCAGGGTGTACGGCAGGCTGGAGGCTTTGCCGGAGCCGGAGGAAAACAGAGAGTATCTCCTGAATGTGGGCGAAACGCTGACCGTTCCGGAGTGGAACGTGTCTGTAATCTGCCGTCAGGCCCATGAGATCTGCAGCGGAACAGACAGGATCCCCTTTTCTCCCTGCGGACAGATCCGTTTGCGCAGCCGGAAAACAGGAGACACCATCCGCCTTCCCGGCGGGACCAAAACACTGAAGAAGCTGATGATTGACCGGAAGATCCCGGCTCATCTGCGCTGCCGGATCCCGGTGGCGGAGGATGATGCCGGCATCATTGCCGTTTTCGGCATCGGCGGAAATCTGGACCGAATTCAAAAGAACCTCCCGGCGGCGGAGATCCTCTTTTTGCCGGCGGATCGAGAGAATGATACAGAATAACGGAGGAAAAAATGGAAGAAGAAATTTTGCGTGTCCTGCTGAGCGAAGAGGAGATCGCAGCCAAGGTGGCAGAGCTGGGGGACCGGCTCAGCCGGGATTATGAGGGGAAGAATCCGATTTTTGTCGGCGTCCTGAAGGGTGTTGTGGTGTTCTTTTCGGATGTGATTCGAAAAATCCGGGTGCCCTGCCAGATCGATTTCATGTGGATTTCCTCCTATGCCGGAACGGAATCCACCGGGAATATGGTGGTCAAGAGAGACGTTTCCGAGGACATCAAGGGCCGTCATGTGGTGATTCTGGAGGATATATTTGACACCGGAAGCTCCCTGCAGTTTACCTATGACCATCTGCTGGCCAAGGAGCCTGCTTCGCTGAAGATCTGCACACTTCTGGATAAGCCGGAACGCCGCAGATCCGGCGTGACCGTCAAGCCGGATTATGTGGGCTTTGTGATCCCCAACGAGTTTGTGGTGGGCTATGGCCTGGATTACCGGGAGCAGTACCGGAATCTTCCCTATGTGGGCATTCTGAAGCCGGAAGCATATCTGTAAGGAGGCACCCATTGAATAATCGCAGAATCCTTGTTACCGTTGTCTATGCGGTGGTGCTGATCACCGCTTTTTCCTGGGTGTTGGGCATTTTTGACAGCCGCACCGACGGCCTGAGCTACTCCCAGGTGGTGGACCTTTTTGAACAGGAAAAGGTGAAGAGCTTTGTGGTGAAGGATCACCTGATCTCCATGGAGCTTTGGGAAAACGTAAACGGAAAAACCACCCTGGTTGCCAACCTCTCCGATGAGGCCAGCTTCCGGGAGGAAATGATGCCGATGATCACCCGGCAGAAGACGGACGGCATCCTGCTTTCCTACGACTTCATTCCCGCAGAGGAAAGAAGTCCCTATGATTATGTGCTGCCTGCCCTGCTGGTGGGCCTGGTTCTGCTGTTCCTCTGGCTGGTGCTGGTGGGGCGGATGAACAATTCCAATCCCATGAACAACTTCGGCAAAGCCCGGGTCAGTCTGGGTGCCGACGGTAAGCCTGCCACCTTCCAGGATGTGGCCGGTGCGGAGGAAGAGAAGAAAGAGCTTCAGGAAGTGGTGGATTTCCTCCGGAATCCGGATAAATACACCGCCATCGGCGCCAAGATCCCCCACGGCATCCTGCTGGTGGGCCCTCCGGGCACCGGCAAGACCCTGCTGGCACGGGCAGTGGCCGGGGAGGCAGGCGTCCAGTTCCTGTCCATTTCCGGCTCGGATTTCATGGAGATGTATGTGGGCGTCGGTGCGAGCCGGGTTCGGGACCTGTTTGACCAGGCGAAGAAGTCAGCCCCCGCCATCATTTTCATTGACGAGATCGATGCGGTGGGCCGGAAACGCGGTTCCGGTCTGGGCGGCGGCCACGACGAACGGGAGCAGACCCTGAACCAGCTTCTGGTGGAGATGGACGGCTTCGGCAAGAACGAGGGCGTCATCGTCATGGCGGCTACCAACCGTCCGGACATTCTGGACAAGGCGCTGCTGCGTCCCGGCCGGTTTGACCGGCAGATCTATGTGGGCGCCCCGGATGCCAAGGGCCGCGAAGAGATCCTGAAGGTCCATGCCAGAGGGAAACGGCTGGACGGCTCCGTGGATCTGAAGACGGTTGCTGCCCGGACCTCCGGTTTTACCGGAGCGGACCTGGCAAATCTTCTCAACGAGGCAGCGATCCTGGCGATCCGGAACAATCGACCGGTGCTGACCATGGAAGACCTGAACGAGGCTATGATGAAGATCCTTGCCGGCCCGGAAAAGCGCAGCCGTATGCGGCTGGAGAAGGACCGGTGGCTGACTGCCGTCCATGAGGCAGGTCATGCCGTGGCTATGTACAGCCTGCCCACCCATGACCCGGTGACCCAGATCTCCATTATTCCCAGAGGCCAGGCCCTGGGACTGACCTGGAGTATGCCCCGGGAGGAAAGCACCCATATGACCCGCAATGAGATGTACGAAAACATCGTGGGACTTCTGGGCGGACGGGTGGCGGAGGCTCTGTTCCTCCATGACATTTCCACAGGTGCTTCCAACGACATCGACCGTGCTTCCAAGCTGGCCCGCAGCATGGTGGCCCAGTACGGTATGAACGATAAGCTGGGTACCGTCTCCTATCTCAGCGATGACGAGGTGTTCATCGGCAGAGACTACGAAAAGACCAAGGGCTATTCCGAGCAGGTAGCCGGGATCATTGACGAGCAGGTGAAGCTGCTCATAGACAAGGCGTACCGCCAGTGTCAGGAGATTCTGACGAGAGATGGGGAAAAGCTGAAGCAGGTGGCCCGTTTCCTGATGGAGAAGGAAACCATGACCGGAGAACAGTTCCGGGCCTGCATGGAAGGCCGGCCCATTGAAGAAGCTTCCGCTGTCTCCTTCTTTGAAGGAGAGGCAGAGCGTTCTCCCTCCGAAAAGGCCGATTCCCTGTAATTCATCAGCCGCTGCCGTGGCAGCGGCTGAATTACTTCCCCAAAGTTGGCAGATTTGGGAAAACATGAAAGATTAACACATTTTCTTGTGTTTTTCCGGGGAATACGGTATACTGAGCATATACAGCCCCACGCTGCCGTTTTTGGAAGGCAGATACAAAGGAAAGGACTGGGTACTATGAAAAAAACGATCTGCATCGTGCTTGTACTTGCAATTTGCCTGTCTGTGACGGCCTGCGGCGGAAAAGCAGGCCCGGCGGTGACCACGGAGACCACGGCAGCCCCTTCGGAAAGCACAACGGAGGCCACCTTTGCACCCACAGAGCCTGCGACAGAGCCTTCGGAGGAAACGGAGCCTCCGATTCCCGAACCGGAAGAGCTGGTGGCAGGTGCTTTGGCCAAGGCGCTCGAATCCCACACCTATTCCTATTATTCCGATACGCTGTATCTGGCATATCTGGCCGGATATGTGGCGGAGGTCAGCAACAGCCTGTACAGTTATGGCCATGGAGCGGACTACATCGGCAAGTTGGAACAGAACATCACGGAAAACACAGGCGGGGAGATTACGGAGTTTACCGTCACCGAGACCTACAAGGATGGGCTGTATACGTATTTCCGGGATGATACGGAAGAGTCCTATGAGGACGACTCCCTGGATCCGGCGAATCTGGAAAAGAGCTTTCTGAAGGAGCTGGACGATCTGACCGTTCGGTGGGAATATGTTTCCGACGTGACGGTGGAGGATCTGGGAAGCCGGTATTACATGGCGTTTACATACGGCGAGGATGCCTACACCAAGCTGGCGGACTTCTTCTGCGATGCGGTGGGCATCAACCGGAAAGCGGTGGATGTTCTCACCGAAAGCCATGCCCTGACCAGTGCCGGCGGTTATGCGCTGGTGGATAAGGCAACGGGAGCCCTGCTGGCCTTTAACGAGAACATTACGTTCGAGTATGCGTACGAAGGGGAGACCATTCCCCAGATCTATGATTTCTTTCTTCAGGTGGAGCCGGACAGCTACTCGGCCTACAAGGAGATCACCGATACCGACGGCCCCGTAGCGGAGCCGGAGGAAAAGGCAACGCCTGTGTTCTATCATGTGACCGGACAGTCCGGTCAGGAGATGTGGCTGCTGGGAACCATCCACATCGGTGACGAACGGACCAGCTACCTGCCGGAGGAGCTGTATCAGGCCTTCGACAATGCGGATGCCCTGGCAGTGGAAGTGGACACGGAGCGGATGAGCCGGCTGATGGACGAGGACGAGGAGTTCGCCGACGAAATGCGGGGCAACTTCTACTATGAGGACGGCAGTGAGATCACCGATCATATCGAGGAGTCCGTTTATGAGGACGCGGTGGAGGCCATGAAGCGCGCCGGCCTGTACCGATTCTATCTGGACAGTCTGACCGCAGCGGTGTGGTCCTCTGAATTAGACAACTCCCTGATGGATCTGTGTGAGCTGAAGTACGATTTCGGCGTGGATTCCCGTCTGATCAGCCGGGCCTATGCCCAGGAGAAAGAGGTCATCAGCCTGGAAGCGTTTGAAGACCACCTGGCAATCGGATTGGGCTGTTCCGACCGGCTGCAGCAGCTTCTGCTGATCAGCAGCCTGGAGCAGGATCCGGTGGAATATCTGGATTCCTGCCTGGAAATGTTTGAGATCTGGTGCAGAGGCGACGAAGCCGAGATTATTGCCTATTTCCAAGAGGAAGACCAGGAGGATCCGGAGGACGAATGGATCCCCGAGGGATACACCGAGGAGGAAATGGAGACGCTGAACCAGGAATACGATACCTACATGATCGGGGACCGGAATCCCCTGATGCTGCAGAAGGCCATCGATTTCCTGGAAAGCGGCAGAGTAATCTTCTACTGCGTGGGCCTGGCCCACGTCCTGGGAGACCAGAACCTGGTAGATGGCCTGCGGGAAGCGGGATACACCGTGGAACTGGTAGAATTCAGTCGGTGAGAGCAGATTACGAGAATTCAATCATGAGGCGGAGTGGGTATCCGCTCCGCCTCTGAAAGATCACAGCACCCCCGATGGAAAAGCCATCGGGGGTGCTTCGCATGATGGAAGATGCTTGAATCTGTGCCATTAATGCAGATCATCCAGATCCAGATACATCAGGATCAGCTCCTGCCATTGGCCGGAGCGGGAGCGAAAGCCCTTGGGATTCCGGCCGTATTCCCGGAAGCCCAGACTGCGGTACAGGCTGCAGGCGGACTGGTTCTCCGCAACCACATCCAGCTCTACCTGGGAATACCCGGCTGCTTTCGCGCATTCCAGGCTGGCCTGTGTCAGCGCACGGCCAATGCCCAATCCCCAGAAGGACTTGTCCACTGCAACACCGAAGGAAGCCCGGTGGGCAAGCTTGCTGCAGGTCCCTACGGGGGAGATTCCACCGGTGCCTGCCGGGATGCCATCCACATAAGCGCAGATCTCAATAGAATTGCTGCTCTTCGCCTGCTCCTCCAGATACTGCCGTTCTTCCTCCTCGGTCATGGTGATCTCATCCGGATAGCTCAGCAGAAAATCCGTCTGGGCGTGGGTTTGCACGAAAACCGAATACACGGCTCCGGCATCGTCTCCGTCGGCCCCGCGGAGAAGACAGGTTTTTCCGTTCTTCAGAATCACGGTTTTTTCGTAACGCATGGAAGTCACCTCCGTTTTTTCCATTATAGAAAGGCAGCACGTCATTGTCAATGCGGGTGTTCTGCGAAAAAGAGATATTCTTCTTGACATTCCCCCTGGCGGATGGTTTACAATCGGAACAGAAAAGGCCAAATAGGGTCTTCCCCCAAATGGTCAATGGAGTATAATGAGTATTGACCGGTTCGGTCAGGAGGGATGGCTATGAACGAGAAGTTTTTCCGTTTGCCGGAGGAAAAACTGCAGAGGATCATCAACGGGGGGTTCCGGGTGTTTTCGGGGAGTCCATACAGGAAATGCTCCATGCAGGAGATCGCAGATGCGGCGGGGATCAGCAAATCGCTGCTGTTTTTCTACTTCCGCAACAAGAAAGAACTGTACCTGTTTTTGTGGGAGAAGGCGTCGGAGATCACAGAAAGATACCTGGAGGAACACCGGTGCCGGGAAACAGATGACCTGTTCGAGATGATGGAACGGGGGATGGTTGCCAAGATCCGGATCATGGAGCAGTACCCTCACGTCGCCCAATTTGCCATCCGGGCATTTTACGAAAAGGACGAGGCGGTCCGCCCGGAGGTACAGCGGAACTATCGGAAAAAAGTGACGGCAGGCGCCTCCGGCACCCTGGCAAGGCTGGACCCGGAGGATTTTCGGCCCGGACTGGATCTGGAAATGATGTGCCGGGAAATGTATTGGGCATCGGAAGGCTATCTCTGGGAAATGACTCAGGGAGACAGAGTGGACCGGTGCCGGATGGAGCAGGACTTTTGCAGGCTGATTCAATTCTGGAAATCCATATATCGGAAGAAGGAGTGACAATATGAAAGCAATCCAAACAGAGCATCTGACCAAGTATTACGGCAAGTCCCGGGGGATCGTCGACCTGAGCCTTTCGGTGGAGCAGGGAGCCTTCTATGGTTTTATCGGCCCCAATGGTGCAGGGAAGAGCACCACGATCCGGACACTGCTGGGGTTGATCACCCCTACGGAAGGCGCAGCCCGGGTCCTGGGGCACGACATCCGCCGGGAAAAACAGCAGATTCTGTCCCAGGTAGGGTATCTCCCCTCCGAAACCATGTTTTACAGCGGAATGCGGGTGAAGGATGTGCTGCGGTTTTCCGCGGATCTGCATAAAAAGGACTGCAGGGAGGAGGCCCAGCGTCTTTGCAGCCGGCTGGAGCTGGACCCAAACCGGAAAGTGGAGGAACTTTCTCTGGGAAACCGGAAAAAAGTGGGCATCGTCTGCGCCATGCAGCACAAACCCATACTGTATATCATGGACGAGCCGACCAGCGGACTGGATCCGCTGATGCAGCGGGAGTTTTTTGAGCTGCTGAAGGAGCGAAACCGGGACGGCGCCACGGTGTTCCTTTCTTCTCACGTGCTGTCGGAGGTGCAGAAATACTGCACACACGCGGCGGTCATTCGGGAGGGGAGACTGCTGATCAGCGACAGCGTGGAAAACCTGGGCCATACTGAGGCAAAGCGGGTCACCGTCCGGGGGATCCGGGAGCTGCCGGAGATAGACCATGCCAAGGATGTGAAGCCGTTGGAAGACGGGATCAGCTTCCTGTATGACGGGAAACCTGCGGAACTGATGCGGAAAATGGCGGAGCTTCCCATCCGGGACATTACCATCACGGAGCCGGATCTGGAAGAGATCTTCCTGCACTACTATGAAAAGGAGGAAACCTGCGATGACGGTCTGTAAACATGAGCTGAAGCAGGGGAGACTGTCCCTTGTCATCTGGACCGCAGCCATTTCACTGATGATCGGCCTGTGTATCCTGATCTATCCGGAAATGGGGTCCCAGATGGAGGATTTCAGCGCCATTTTTGCCGATATGGGCAGCTTTACGGCAGCATTTGGCATGGATAAGATCAATTTCGGTGAGTTTATCGGGTTTTTCGGAGTGGAGTGCGGAAACGTTTTGGGACTGGGTGGTGCTTTTTTTGCGGCACTCATTGGCATTTCTGCTTTGGCCAAGGAGGAAAAAGAGCACACGGCGGAGTTCCTTCTGACCCATCCCATTTCCAGGACCCGGGTCCTCGCCGAAAAGCTGCTGGCGGTTGTTCTTCAGATCCTCATCCTCAACGCCGTGGTGGCCGCGGTTTGTGCGGGGTGTATCCGGTGGATCGGGGAGGATGTGGAGTGGAAGCCTCTGGCGCTGGTTCTGACGGCGAATCTGCTGATGCAGCTTGAGATCTGCGCCGTGACCTTCGGGATCTCCGCATTCGTTCGGCACAGCGGCCTGGGAATCGGACTGGGACTGGCGGCTGTGTTTTATTTCCTGAACATCGTTGCCAACCTGACCGAAAAGGCCAGATTTTTGAAGTATTTCACACCCTTCGGCTATACGGACAGCGCAGATATCATTTCGGAGTGCACTCTGAATGGGAGTCTTCTGGCAGTCGGAATGGCGTTGGGCGCCGCGGGGATCCTGGCGGCCTTCCGGAAGTACACAAAAAAGGACATTGCCTGATTCATAACCACCTGCAATCCGGAATTGCAGGTGGTTTTTCGAAAAAACAAAAAGATTTGACAACACTTTCGAAATCTGGTATTCTATGGAAGAAATGAATATCCTATCCGGTGTGAGTCCCGCGAGGGATAAAGGGAATTCGGTGCAAGTCCGAAGCGAACCCGTCACTGTAACAGGGAGCAAAGCGTAAAAATGTCATTGGGCAGCCTTGCCTGAGAAGACATGCAAAGCGGTGAACTGGAGCCAGGAAACCTGCTTATGCCGATTTGTGGAACCAAGATTGCGGTGCTCAGTCTCTGGATAATTGGGCAGACATGCCCTGTTATTAGGCTGCCGTTGGCTGCTTATTTTTTGTTTTTACGGGGTTTTTGAATGAAAACCAAACTCACCAACTGGGAGCGCAGATCAGTTGTCTTGTGATTCTGCTTGAAATCCTCCGGGAGATAGTGGGGCTAATGCAACTGCGATTTGGCAGCGTCTATCTGTGTATCACCAAAAGCAGCCTGCACCGGGCTGTGACGCTGTTCTTTCAGGCCATGGGCGCAGTGTGCTGCCTGTACTTCTTGGGCAGCACCCACGATGTGAATTTCGCCGCTCGCTTTGCCCGCCGGGGGCTTGTGTTTTCCCATGGGAAACTGGCGGAGGACTGCGAAATGGAACGGATTTTTTCCAACCAGGACCTGCTCCATCAGTCGGGGCTGCGGAAGCCCTGGGTCTGGCAGGCAGCGGAAGCGATTCATCCCGGCCTGGAGCACTGTCCCGTGACGGTGCCCCAATTCCGGCAGTGGGCCGAAAGGCAGAACGCGTTCCATGAGGGCAGGATGAAACAAGACGGAACAAAGGAGACGGACCTGTGAAAAAGGCGATCTGCGGTTTTTTGAAACAAACGGCTTTGGAGGCGGTGGGTGCGTTTTTGGTTGCACTGGCGACCTACAATGTGGCATTGTACGCCAAGTTTCCCATGACGGGATTTTCGGGCATTGCCCTGATCCTATACAGGCTGTTCCGGATTCCCATGGGTGTCAGCTCTCTGCTTCTGAATCTTCCGCTGGTTTTTCTGTGCTGGAAGCTGATCGGCAGGAATTTTCTGCTGAAATCCTTCCGCTGTATGATCCTCTGCTCGGTGATGCTGGACCATGTGGCGCCGCTGCTGCCGGTGTATCAGGGGGACCGTATGATCGCCGCCCTGTTGACCGGCACCCTGTGCGCCATCGGATATGCCATTGTGTACCTGGAGGGATCTTCCACCGGCGGCCTGGATTTCATTTCCATGGCAATTAAGGCATTGCGCCCCCATGTCCATCTGGGCACCATTACCTTCAGTCTGGACCTGGGGATCATCCTGGCAGGCGCATTCCTGTTTCAGGATCTGGACGGCATTGTGTACGGCCTGATCGTGAGCTTCCTCTGCTCTGCACTCATCGACCGGATCATTCTGGGCATGAATATCGGGCAAATGGCCCTGATCGTGGCCCCCAGCGGAATGGGAAAGATGATCTGCGACATGATTGATGACAGTACAAAACGCGGTTCCACCATCTTCCCTGCCAAGGGCGGCTACCAGGAGGACGAAAAGGACGTGGTCATGGTGGCGGGGAGCGCGAAGGACATCTACCGGGTCCAGCGGATCCTGAAGGAGAAGGTCCCGGAGGCCTTTATCATCGTGATGGAGTCCAAGGAGGTCCAGGGAGAGGGCTTCCGGATCACAAGAGTGGCAGGCGGCTGACAAACCGTCCGGCAGCTTCGAACTCGCTTCTTGGGGGATGGGGAAATGACAGAAAAACGGGAAAAGATTCTGCAAAACGTGGGATATGTGCTGCTGATTCTGGCGGGGGAGATCCTCTACGCGCTGACGGTAAAGCTGTTTTTGCTTCCGTCCGGGCTGATCACAGCCGGTACCACCGGCATTGCTCTGGTGGTCAATCACTATACCGGAATGTCCATACCGACGTTTGTGCTGATCTTTAACGTGGCCATGCTGTTTCTGGGATATCTGGTTCTGGGAAAGCGGTTTGCCATGACCACGATTATCAGTACCTTTGCCTATCCCGCGGCGCTGCAGATGCTCAACTGGCTGCTGGGGGATGTGGTCATTACCCGGGATCCCCTGCTTTGCATGGTGTTTTCCGGGCTGGGCCTCGGGGTATCTCTGGGCATTGTGATCCGGTGCGGCGCGTCCACCGGCGGAATGGACATTCCGCCGCTGATCCTGAAGCATTTTTTCGGGATCCCGGTTTCCTTGAGCCTGAATGTGTTTGATGTCTGTATTCTCCTGTTTCAGCTGCTCTACCATTCCCTGGAGGATGTCCTTTACGGGATCCTTCTGATCCTGATCTACACCATGGTGCTGAACCGGTTCCTGCTGATCGGCACAACCAAGACCCAGATCACCGTGGTCAGCCAGAAATCGGAAGAGATCCGGCAGCGGATCCTTCAGGAGATCGACCGGGGCGTTACCCTGATCAACGGAGAAGGGGGATACCTGAGACAGAAGACCCAGATCGTACTGAGCGTGGTGTCCAATCGGGAGGTGCCCCGGATCCAGCGGCTGATCCATTCCATTGATCCGGAGAGCTTTTTGATCGTGGCCAGGGTCAGTGAGGTCAGAGGAAGAGGATTCTCTATGGGGAAGTTTTACCGATAGATCGAACGCAGTATATGGGGAGGACAGAAAATGTTTGAATTTGTCTATGAAGAATTGACGACGGAGCAAAAGAACGCCTACCTGGAGCGGATCGGCTGCCAGGGGATCCGGGAATTGAGCAGGCAGACACTGGATACGCTGGTGTATCAGCATCAGTGCACGGTGCCCTTTGAGGATCTGGATTTGGTAGTCGGGGTTCCCGATCTGCCTCTGGACGGAGAGGCTCTGTTTGAAAAGATCGTGGGACGGCGACGGGGAGGATTCTGCTTCGAACTGAACGGATTGTTTGTTCTGCTGCTGCGCGCCATGGGCTTTGATGCTTATTCCTGTATGTGCCGGGTGGCGGCCAACCGGCCGGTACTGGGCGGATTGTCCCACCGCGCCTGTCTGGTCCGCCTGGACGGCCGGATGTATCTGTGTGACGTGGGTCTGGGCGGCCCCATGGCGCCCTTCGCTGTGGAGGTTTCCGAGACCCGCCAGACCCGGCATGGGGAGACCTACTGGATCGAGCCTACCTACGAGGGCTGGTATCTGCAGAAGCGGCTGACCTCCCAGGGCACCGAGGGAAACGTGATCATTTTTGCGCCTCAGCCCTTCCTGCCAACGGATTTTGTACCTCTGTGCCGGGCCCTCATCAGCAGCCCTGCCACCCTTTTCCGGACAACAAGGTTGGTCAATCTCCGGACGGAGCGCGGCAATATCAACATCCGGGGAGATGTGCTGACGGTGACGGAAAACGGAGAACATCGGGAACGCACTTTTACGGAAGAGGAGTTTCCGGAGATTCTGAAAACCCATTTCCATATGGAAGTATAAATGCCCCTTCGTTGACGGAGGACAAAAACAGACGGCGCTGCTGTGAAGCGCCGTCTGTTTTTTTACGGTTATCGATGCCATCCCTGAAGGCAGAAGGGAAGCTCCATGCGGTTTGCCTCCAGAAGGGCTTTGTCCCGCAGGATGACCTCTGCGTCACCGTCGGCGGCGATGGCTCCGTGGGACAGGAGAATCACTCGCTGGCAGGTGTCCAGAATCATGTCCAGATCGTGGGAGGCGATGAGCTTTGTCTGGGGGAGGGAACGGATGGTGTTGATGACGGTCCGGCGGTTTACCGGATCCAGTGCGGTGGACGGCTCGTCCATCAGAATGATGGCCGGCTCCATGGCAAGGATGGTGGCAATGGCGGCCATGCGCTTTTCACCGCCGGAGATCTTGTGGTTGTACCGGTGCTTCAGCTCCGTAAGCCCCAGTGTTTGGAGCACGGAATCCACTCGTTTCTCCGTTTCCTCCCGGCTCAGACCGTAGTTCCGGGGGCCGAAGATCATGTCCTCATAGACGGTAGGCATAAACATCTGATTGTCGGAATCCTGCAGGACAAATCCCACTTTCTTTCGGATTGCCGGAAGGTTCTGTTTGCTGACCGGAAGCCCATCTACCAAAATATCTCCGGATCCGGAAAGCAGACCCAGCAGCAGCTTCATAATGGTGGATTTACCGGCGCCGTTGGCACCGATCAGACCAACGGTTTCTCCTTCTTGGATGGAAAAGGAAAGGTGCTCCACAACCGGCTTCCCCTCTCCGTAGGAGAAGGATACGTTTTGAAATTCTATCATTCTGATCACCTCATAACGAGACTGCCCAGCAACCCGGCAATGTTTAAGTATCTTGCAGCGAGAATCAGGATGGTTGCACCGACGGCAAACAGAAGGGAAGAGACACGGCAGGCAGGAACGTCTGCATAGTGGAAATCCCCCTGAAAGCCCCGGAGCCGCATACTGGAATACAGCTCTTCTGCCCGGTCGGCGCTTCGCAGAAGAAGCTGACCCAGAAACGAACCCCAGGCGGAAATATGGATGCCCTTCTGGCCCGGGGCACGGAGGCGGTATGCCTGGGTCATGACGGCAACCTCCTGGATCATGACACCGATGTATCGGTAGGTCAGCAGGAGCAGGGTGGTCAGGATCCCGGGAAGATGCAGTTTCCGCAAAGCGGCACACAGAGAATCGATGGAGGTGGTGGAGATGAGCAGAAAGGATGCCATCAGGGAGAAGACTCCCTTCATCATCAGCGTCACCATGGAAAGAACGCCTCCGGTGAGGACCAGCCCTCCCATCCGGAGAACGGGGGTGTGATCCAGAAACGGATTGGCCAGTCCTACGGCACAGACCAGAGGCAGGACGATCCGGAGCTTGTAAAAGCACAGCTTCACGGAGATTCCTGCAGCCTGAAACAGGAGGACCGGAAATATCACCATGACCAGAAGGCCGGAGAAATTGTATTTGGGGAAGGATACCACCGTGACGATGTACAAAATGGTCACATACAGCTTGCACATCGGGTGGATCCGGTGAACGGGGGAGTCCATGGCCGCCAAAGCGTCCATCTCCCGCAGCTCGGATTGGGCCTGAGATAATCTATCCATATCGGTTTCCTTAAAAAAGATTCAGAGGCATAAAGATGCCTCTGAAATCATATCATAAAACTTTGTTTTTTGCACCGTTTTTTTTCTTTCGGAAGAAACCGCCTGCCAGACAAACAAGAGCCGCGGCTGCTGCCACCATGGCAGATCCCACAAGGCCGGAGACCGTGGTTCCCACAGCGCTGTCGCTGTCAGCAAAAGCGTAATCGGGCAGGAACGCGGTTTTGTCCTGGATGGAGGCAGCTGCCTCCGCCGCATTGCTGGACGTGCCGTAGTGTTCCTCGTCAAGACCCATATTTTCGCTGTAACCTGCGTCGGTATTGCCGAACATGGACCACTCCAGACCATCGGGGTTGGAACTTGCCAGCAGGCTCAGTCCGCCGCCTACCACAGCTACCACCACGGTCAGAACAATCAGCGTGGACTTCAGGGAATGCTTTCCCTGCACCGGAGAATGTTCGGAGGAAACATCCATGATCAGCTCCGGCCGGGTCTCATAAAGGAACAGCAGAACAGCCGAGGTGATCAGTCCTTCTACCAGACCGATGGCCAGATGAATGGGCTGCATCACACTGACAAAGGGCCCGAAGGGAAGCTCCGTGATTCCGGAAAGGGAAGTCTCCAGCACCACCGAAAAGGCACCCAACTGCAGGGTAAGCACGCATCCCAGAACGGAGGCCAAAAGGATCTTCCGCCGTCCGGCGGTTTTTTCCGAGGCGGCTGCGAACAGTCTACTGTGCAGAATGGGCTTCCAGATCAGATAATACCCTGCGAAGCAGCCGTAGAATGCCATGTTCCAGCAGTTGGCGCCGAGGGCCAGCAGTCCGCCGTCCGCAAAGAACAGAGCCTGAATGGCCAGAATGACCACCATGGACAAAAAGCCTGCCTGGGGACCCAGAATGGCGGACAGCAGCATGCCGCCGCACAGGTGACCGGAGGAGCCGGTGCCGGGAATGGTGTAGTTGATCATCTGTCCGGCAAATACCAGAGCGGATGTAACAGCCATCATGGGCAGTTTTTCCGCATTTTCATCTTTTTTCAGAGTTTTTACCGAAGCGCCGACTGTGACGGCAGTGGCAGCGTACATGGTAGCCGCAACTGCGGGAGCCAGCAAAGCATCCGCCATATGCATGAAGAAGGACCTCACTTTGTTCAGGATGATCCTATTGTAGCAGGCGTGGAATGGGTTTTTAAGCCCCCCGGGGGGATATTTTTTGCATTTTTTCGAAAAAGTGAAAACGGACTTCCCTCAGGGCTGCTGCGGCGGCGCTGCCCGATCTTTCTCTATTTCTCCCGGGAAGGACAGATGGAGACGACCGTGTAATCCTCTGCTTCCACTGCTTTTTTCAGAGCTTCATCGACGATGTCAGACCGAAGAGTGACCACTGCGGTGCCCTTCGTATGGCTGACCTGGGCGGATTGCACCTGAGGGAGGGCCTCCAGGGCACTCCGGACGGCGTTTTCACAGTGGGAACACATCATCCCTTCGATGACCATGGTTCGAAGCAGGGGCTTTTGAGGCGCTGGTTTCCGGACGGATGGCTTTCTGCCGGGATTTGTCTTGTAGGGCTTGAAGAAATTGAGCCGGAGGGCATTGGAGACCACGCAGAAGCTGGACAGACTCATGGCTGCAGCGCCGAACATGGGACTCAGCGTCAGGCCAAAGGCGGTAAAGGCGCCGGTAGCCAGGGGGATTCCAATGGCGTTGTAGAAAAAGGCCCAGAACAGGTTCTGGTGGATGTTTTTCAGGGCCGCCCGGGAAAGGGAAATGGCGGCGGGAACATCCATCAGACTGCTTTTCATCAGCACCACATCGGCAGCCTCAATGGCCACGTCTGCGCCGGCACCGATGGCGATTCCGATGTCCGCCCGGGTGAGGGCAGGGGCATCGTTGATGCCGTCGCCTACCATGGTCACCTTGCCGGACTGCTTCAGCCTGCGGATCTCCCGCTCTTTTCCTTCGGGAAGCACGCCGGCAATGACCTCGTCCACGCCTGCCTGACGGCCGATGGCCTCTGCGGTGCGCCGGTTGTCACCGGTGAGCATCACCACATGGATGCCCATGCTGTGAAGCCGGGCAATGGCAGCGGGGCTGTCCTCTTTCATTGTGTCCGCCACGGCAATCATGCCGCAGAAGGTGTTTCCGCGGCAGAAGAGCAGGGGCGTCTTTCCCTCCTGAGCAAGCAGAAGTGCCTTTTCCTCCATCTCTTTGGAAACGGCAGCGCGGGAGGCGATGAACTCCATGCTGCCCCCCAGAAGCATCTGACCATCCTTTCCGGCAGAAAGCCCATTGCCGGGCAAAGCGGTGAAATTCTCCACTTCATTGGGAGTCATGGCATGGCTTTCTCCGTAGGAGAGGATGGCTTTTGCCAGAGGATGCTCGCTTTTTGCCTCCAGGTCCAGGGCAAGCTGCACCAGAGACTGCTCCGTCTGACCGGGAACGGGGACCACATCAGTGACCTTGGGGTGTCCGCTGGTGATGGTACCGGTCTTATCCAGTACCACCACATCGGTTTTGCCGGCTTCCTCCAGAGACACGGCAGTTTTGAAAAGAATGCCGTTTCGTGCGCCGACACCGCTGCCGACCATGATGGCAACCGGAGTGGCAAGGCCAAGAGCGCATGGGCAACTGATGACCAGAACGGAGATGGCCCTTGCCAGAGCGTAGGAGAACTCCCGGCCCAGCAGAAGCCACACGACCAGGGTGATCAGGGACAGGGAGATCACCCCGGGGACGAAGATGCCGGATATCCGATCTGCTACCTTGGCGATGGGTGCCTTGGAGGCAGCGGCATCGCTGACCATGCGGATGATTTGGGAGAGGGTGGTGTCCTGCCCCACCCGGGTGGCCCGGCAGCGGAGGAAGCCGGACTGATTGATGGTGGCGGCAGATACCAGGTCTCCCGGACCTTTGTCCGCCGGGATGCTCTCCCCGGTGAGGGCTGCCTCGTTGACGGCGCTGTTTCCCTCCAGAATGATACCGTCCACCGGGATGCTCTCTCCGGGACGGACGAGGAATACATCTCCCACAGTGACCTGATCCACAGGCAGAGTGATTTCCCGGCCCTCCCGTTCCACGGCTGCGGTCTGGGGCGACAGTTCTATCAGGGCTTTGATGGCGTCGGTGGTTTTGCCTTTGGAACGGGCCTCCAGCATTTTTCCAACGGTGATCAGCGTCAGGATCATGGCAGCGGACTCAAAATACAGGTTGTGCAGAGACTCCATGACGGCATCGGCATCTCCCCGAAGCTGGGCGGTTGTCATCAGAAACAGGCAGACAACGCTCCAACCGAAGGAGGCCCCGGAACCCAGGGCAACCAGCGTGTCCATGTTGGGTGCCCTGCGCCACAGGCTTTGAAACCCGCTGACGAAAAACTTCTGATTGATAACCAGAATGATACCGGAGAGAAGAAGCTGCATGAGACCCAGCGCCATGGGGTTTCCCTGCAGAAATGCGGGGACCGGCCAGGAACCCATCATATGCCCCATGGAAAGATACATCAGAAGAAGCAGAAAACCGGAGGAGGCGATGAGCCGCCTGCGCAGAGCGGGAGTCTCCCGATCCTGCAGGGCATCTTTCCGGGAGCCTCCGGCGGAATCAGGGGAATTCTGCCCCTTCAGGCTGGCACCGTAGCCGGCCTGGGTGACCGCCCGGATCACCACCTCCGGGGAGGCGGTTCCCTCTACGCTCATGGAGTTGGTCAGAAGGTTCACGGCGCACTGCGTGACGCCGGGGACCTGGGAGACTGCCTTTTCAATCCGGGCGCTGCAGGCAGCACAGCTCATGCCCGTTACATCGTATTGAATCATATTTCTATCCCATCCTTTTTTGATTGCCTGTGGATATTGTGCCCACGATTGGGCGCTATTTCATCAATTTCTGCAAAGTGGCCAGAAGCTCGTCCACGACCTCGTCTTTGCCATCGCGGATGTCTCGGGTCACACATCCGTGGATGTGATTTGCCAAAATCTCCCGGCTGAAGGAATTGACGGCGGCGGTGACCGCGGCACACTGCACCAGGATATCATTGCAGTAGGAATCCTGTGCCACCATGTTTTCGATCCCCCGGATCTGCCCCTCGATGCGCCGGAGGCGATTCTGCAGTTTCTTCTTCTCTTCTTCGCTGCGGACGGTGGTCTTTCCGGAGCCGCAGCAGCATTCAAACGCTTCCATATTCAGAACCTCCTGAGAAAATACCCCATAGGGGTATTCGTATTATATACCCCCATGGGGTATAAGTCAAGAGGGACATTCAAAAATCTTTTCCGGTTTCTTCATAATTTGGCAATGATTTTTCCGGAGGTTATCGTATAATAGAGGTACACAGGAGGATCGATGAGGACAGCCGATGCCGCGGAAATATCTGCGGATAAGCCGACGGCGGGTCCTGTGACACGTTGATCCTGAAAGCGGAAGCCAGTGGAAATACGAAATCAAAATAAATAGAGTTGGCGGGCGATGCAGCTTATGCACCGCCCGCATCCGTTCGAGAAAAGACTGCGCGCTGCCGTTCCCGGAGGGAAAGATCGTTCTAAGACAGTTTGAACCGGCCCCGCATCATGCGGGGCCGGTTGATTACATACCCGGCTTGAAGCTGTCCTTCAGGCTGACGGAGCGGTTGAATACCAGATGGCCGGGGGCGGAATCCTTACTGTCCGGGCAGAAGTAACCCAGGCGCATGAACTGCAGAGAGGCAGGGGCCTGAATATCCTTCAGACTGGCCTCCACCTTACATCCGGTAAGAACTTCCAGAGAGTTGGGATTCAGGCAGGCCAGAAAGTCCTTTCCGGCAGCATCGGGATCGGGATCGTCGAAAAGGTTGGAATACTGACGGACCTCTGCGTCCACACAGGTGGCGGCATCCACCCAATGGATTGTTGCGCCCTTGATCTTCCGGCCGTCTGCGGGGTCTCCTCCGCGGCTTTCGGGATCATAAGTGGCCAGCACTTCCACCACATTGCCGTTTTCATCCCGGACACAGCCGGTGCACTGAATCACATAGGCACCCTTCAGACGGCACTCCGGACCCGACGGATACAGCCGCTTGTACTTGGGGATGGGCTCTGCCAGGAAATCGTCACTTTCGATCCACAGATTCCGGGAGAAAGTGACTTCCCGGGTGCCGGCTCCAGGGTCATTGGGGTTGTTTTCCACCTGAAAGACTTCACTCTGTCCTTCGGGATAGTTGGTAATGGTCAGTTTCACGGGGCGAAGCACAGCCATGACCCGCTCTGCGGTTTCGTTCAGATCTTCCCGCAGGCAGTATTCAAGGAAGGCATAGGGGATGGTGTTGGGGGATTTGGCCACGCCCACCCGATCACAGAAGTTCCGGATGCTCTTTGGGGTGTAGCCCCGGCGGCGGAGACCGCAAAGCGTGGGCATACGGGGATCGTCCCAGCCGGATACCCGACCCTCCTCCACCAACTGGCGGAGCTTCCGCTTGGAAAGAACGGTGTGGTCGATGCCCAGACGGGCAAATTCAATCTGCCGGGGATGATTGGGAACGGACACGTTTTCCACCACCCAGTTGTACAGGGGACGGTGGTTCTCAAACTCCAGAGAGCACAGGGAGTGGGTGATTCCCTCCAGGGCATCCTGAATGGGATGGGCAAAGTCATACATGGGGTAGATGCACCACTTGTCTCCCTGACGGTGGTGGTGCATATGGCGGATCCGGTAGATGACCGGGTCCCGCATATTGAAGTTGCCGGAGGCCAGATCGATTTTGGCTCTCAGAGTCATGGCGTTGTCCGGGAATTCGCCGGCGCGCATCCGGGCAAACAGATCCAGACTCTCCTCCATGGGACGGTCCCGGTAAGGGGAGGTGGCGGGGGTGGTAAGGTCGCCGCGGTATTCCTTAAACTGCTCCGGTGTCAGCTCACACACGTAGGCAAGGCCCTTTTTGATCAGTTCTACGGCGTACTCGTAGTCTTTTTCAAAGTAATCGGAACCATAATAGAACCGGTCACCCCAGTCAAAACCCAGCCAGTGAATGTCCTCCTGGATGGCATTTACGAATTCCACATCTTCCTTGGTGGGGTTGGTGTCGTCCATGCGGAGGTTGCACAGGCCGCCGAACTTTTCCGCAGTGCCGAAATCGATGATCAGCGCCTTGCAGTGACCGATGTGGAGGTAGCCGTTGGGTTCCGGGGGAAACCGGGTGTGGACTGTCTTGCCTGCGAACTGTCCGGAAGGCGCAATGTCCTCTTCAATGTAGGCGTGGATGAAATTTCTGCTCTCAGTAGCCTCAGCCATAGTGTAACCTCTCTTCAAAGGATGTTTATCCTGAAATTATAACCGATTTGGCGCCGTTTTGCAACATGGAATCCGCATCTGTCCGGGAAAACTTTCCTGTGCAGCAGGGAGTTTGTGAAAAAAAAGGAAACAATTCCGAAAAAGAAGATTTTCCTGTTGTCAATTTGAGGATCTTATTATAAAATAAACAGGAAAACAAAAAGGAGTGAGTGATCTTGTCGGAAATCAAATACAAGCGTATTCTTCTGAAGATCAGCGGAGAAGCCCTTGCCGGGGAGATGCACCGCGGATTGGATTTTGACGTTGTCCATGAGGTGTGCCGGATGATCCGGGACATTGCGGATCTGGGTGTGCAGTTGGGCGTGGTCATCGGTGCAGGCAACTTCTGGCGGGGCGTAAAGGACGGCGCGGACAAAATGCAGCGCTCCCATGCCGACTCCATGGGAATGCTGGGCACCGTGATGAACTGCATTGCGGTGGCGGATGCCCTGGAGCAGCAGGGCGTGCCGGCCAGAGTGCTTTCCGCCGTGGAAATGCCGAAATTCGCAGAGTATTTTACAAGAGATCTGGCGGACCGATATCTGAACGAGGGGAAGGTGGTCTTCTTCGGGGCAGGCACCGGTAATCCCTACTTCTCCACTGACACCGGTGCAGTCCTGCGGGGTGTGGAGATCGAGGCGGATGCGGTATTTCTGGCGAAGAACGTGGACGGCATCTATTCTGCCGACCCCAATCTGGATCCCACGGCCGTGAAGTTTGACGAGCTTACCTACGATGAGGTCCTGGCCCGCCACCTGAAAGCCACGGACACTACGGCGATGACGCTGGCTATGGATAACCACATGACCCTGGTTTGCTTTGCATTGAAGGATCCCAAGAACATCATCCGTGTGCTGCACGGTGAAAAAATCGGAACAGTCGTTAAGGAGGGCTGACAAATGAGCGTAGATTTTAAGGAATACAGCAGAAAAATGGAAAAGACACTGGACGTGCTGATCGAGAACTTCGATGCCGTCCGCGCCGGCCGGGCAAATGCCAAGGTTCTGGACCGGATTACCGTGGAGTACTACGGATCTGCCACCCCGCTCAACGGCGTAGCGCAGATCTCCTCCCCGGATGCCCGCACTCTGGTGATCCAGCCCTGGGACAGCTCCCTTCTCAAGGCCATCCAGAAGGCGATCCTGTCTTCCGATCTGGGCATCAACCCCCAGAATGACGGACGCGTGATCCGCCTGGTGTTCCCCCAGCTTACCGAGGAGCGCCGGAAAGATCTGACCAAGCAGGTCAGAAAATACTCCGAAGAGGCCAAGGTGGCTATGAGAAACGTCCGCCGGGATGGCATGGACTATGTGAAAAACCTGAAGAAGAAGTCCGAGATCACCGAAGACGAGCAGAAGAAGGCGGAAAAAGACCTGCAGGATATGCTGGATAAGAACATCAAGAAAGTGGATGAAGCCCTGGCCGCAAAGGAAAAGGAACTGATGGCGATCTGATCCCGTCTGCCGAAAGCGAAAGCTTCTGACATTCCATTGGGGGCGAATGCCCCCAATGTTTTTTCATGGAAAGGACGATGAGTATGGGCCTGTTTTCCAAAAAGAAACGGATTCTGCCCCCGCCCCGGCACATTGCTATCATTATGGACGGCAACGGTCGATGGGCGAAAAAGCGGGGAATGCCCCGGACTGCGGGTCATGCCGCCGGTGCGGAAGCATTTCGGAGGACCGCCAATTACTGCCGGACCCTGGGTGTCCGGTATCTGACGGTGTATGCGTTCTCCACGGAGAACTGGAAACGATCCGAGGAGGAGATCCAGGGAATCATGATCCTGCTCCGGCAGTATCTGGAGGAAGCAATGCGGGACATGGAAAAGAACCATGTCTGTTTCCGCTTTTTCGGGGACCTTTCCCGCCTTTCGCCGGATTTAAAGCAGCTTTGCCGGGACGCGGAGGCACGTTCCTCCCAGTACCATGATGTCCAGGTGAATTTCTGTCTGAATTACGGAGGCAGGGATGAGATCGTGAAGGCCGCCCGGCAGTTTGCGGAGGAAGTAGCCGCAGGCAGCCGTCGTCCGGAGGAGCTGGATGAGAATCTTTTCGGGCAGTATCTGTATTCTGGCGGGATCCCGGATCCGGAACTGGTGATCCGGCCTTCGGGTGAGAAGCGGATCAGCAATTTTCTGCTGTGGCAGTCCGCTTACTCGGAATATGTGTTTATGAATGTACTGTGGCCGGATTTCGGACCCAAGGATCTGGATGATGCCATTGAAGAATACCATAAAAGAGATCGTCGTTTTGGAGGTGTCTGAGATGAAAACACGGGTTCTTGCGGCAGCGGTGCTGCTGCCGGCACTGCTGATCGTGATTCTGTTTTTGCCAAAGATTGTTACGGCGCTGCTGTTCGGTGTCATGGCGGCCATTGCTGCCTATGAACTGCTGTACGGCACCAGAATGGTGACCCGTCCCAGACTGGTGATTGAGTCCATGGCGGCGGCATTTTGTGTATCGCTGTGGAGCTTTTTCGGTGCCCAGCGGGCCTGGTTCCTGCTGATCGTGCTGGTGCTGTATGGAATCCTGTTCCTGGAGATGATGCTGGACCGGGAGGGAATTCCCTTCTCCCAAACGGCTGTCTGCATGGCTGCGGGGCTGCTGATTCCGTATCTTCTGACCAGCCTGGTCCGAATCTACAGCGGAACCCAAGGAAAATACCTGATCTTTACCACCTTCGTTGTGGCGTTCCTGTCGGACACCGGCGCATATTTTACTGGCAGAGCGTTGGGAAAACACAAACTTGCTCCGAAGATCAGCCCCAACAAAACGGTGGAGGGCGTGGTCGGCGGCATTGCAGCGGCGGTCCTGGGGATGCTGCTGTACTGCGCGGTGATGCATTTTGCTTTCGGATTCCGCGTAAACTACGGGTATGCACTGGCATACGGCACCCTTGGCTCGCTGGGTGCAGTGTTCGGAGACCTGAGCTTTTCCGTCATCAAGCGCCAGACCGGCATCAAGGACTACGGCAATCTGATCCCCGGACACGGCGGGATCCTGGATCGATTCGATTCCATGATGGTTGTCGGCCCCATGATGGAGCTGCTGCTGATTCTGTTGCCTCTGGCGGTGAGATGATATGATAAAATGTGTCAGTATTCTGGGTTCCACCGGCTCCATCGGCCGCCAGAGCCTGGATGTTTTGGAGAAGCTCCCCATTTCGGTGGCTGCCCTGACGGCAGGCAGCAACGTGGAGCGCATGGCGGAGCAGTGCCGCAGGTTTCGCCCCCGTCTGGCGGTGATGGCCACCCGCGAGGCGGCGGAGGCTCTGCAAAAAGAGCTTGCTGGCCTGCCTATCCGGATTTCCTGGGGGGAGAAGGGGCTGATTGAGGCGGCCACCGTGCCGGAGGCGGACTGCGTCATCACGGCGGTAGTCGGCATGGTGGGACTGAAGCCCACTCTGGCGGCCATCCGGGAAAAGAAACGGATCGGCCTTGCCAACAAGGAAACCCTGGTCTGCGCCGGAGAACTGGTGATGGCGGAGGCGGAGAAACACGGTGCGGAGATCATTCCGGTGGATTCGGAGCATTCCGCCATTTTTCAGTGCATCATGGGGATCCGGGATCGAAGGGAGATCCGACGCCTGATTCTGACCTGTTCCGGCGGGCCGTTTTTTGCCATGGCCCCGGAGGATCTATCCAAAGTGACCAAGGCGGACGCGCTGAAGCATCCCAATTGGAAAATGGGCCCTAAGATCACCGTGGACTGTGCGACTTTGATGAACAAGGGCCTGGAGGTCATCGAGGCCATGCGCCTGTACCGCCTTCCGCTGGAGAAGGTGGGGGTGGTAATCCACCGGCAGAGTGTAGTCCACAGCCTGGTGGAGACCGTGGATGGAGCCATGCTGGCCCAACTGGGGACTCCGGATATGCGCCTGCCCATCCAGCTTGCGCTGACCTATCCTCACCGCTTGGAATGCCCGGTGGAGCGGCTGGATCTGACCTCCTGCGGAAGCCTCAGCTTCTGCAAGCCGGATCCGGAGGCCTTTCCGTGTCTGAAGCTGGCCATGGAGTGCGCAAAAGCCGGCGGAACAGCCTGCCCTGCCCTCAACGGGGCAAACGAGGCGGCGGTTGCCTTGTTCCTAAAGGACAAAATCGGCTTTTATGACATTTATCGCCTGGTTTCTCTGGCGGTAAGCAAGGTCCCGTTCCTGCCACAGCCCTCTCTGGAGGAGATTCTGGATGCGGACCGCCTGGCAAGACAAATTGTCAACGATGCCTTTGTAAGCATGAAATGAGGAAATATGAGCGTTCTTTTTGCTATTCTGTTATTCAGTATTCTAATCTTTGTCCATGAGCTGGGACACTTCGTTGCCGCCAAGCTCTCCGGAGTGCAGGTCAACGAGTTCTCCATCTTTATGGGCCCTGCCATCTTCAAAAAGCAGGTGGGGGAAACGCTGTACGCGGTTCGGTGTATCCCCATCGGCGGCTATTGTGCCATGGAGGGAGAAAACGGAGACAGTGATAGTCCCCGGTCCTTCACGGCGGCAGCCTGGTGGAAACGGTTTTTGATCCTGGCTGCCGGCGCTGCCATGAACTTTGTTGCCGGACTGTTGATGCTGGCCCTGGTGATGGGCAGCGCAAACTACTTTGCCCTGCCGGTGATCGACAGCTTTGCCCCAGGGTGCACCCTGAACGGGGAAAACGGCCTGCGGGAGGGTGACCGGATCCTGAAGCTGGATGGGGAAGCCATCTACGTGGAGTCCGATTTTTCCCTGCTGCTTTCCGTACACCCCGGCACGGTTCATGACCTGGTGGTGGAACGGGACGGGGAAAAGGTGGTGCTGGATGACTTTGTCATGGAGAAGCACGATTTCGTGGAAGAGGACGGAACGGTATCCCACCGCTATGGCTTTTCCTTCCGGGTGACGGAAGCCACACCGGGACTGAAGCTGCGGCACGTCTGGTATCAGGCGGTGGACACGGTTCGGTGTGTGCGGCTGAGCCTGCAGATGCTGCTGTCCGGCCAGGCGGGAATGAAGGATGTTTCCGGCCCCGTAGGCATTGTCCAGCAGATCTCTCAGACCACCGCGGCATCGGAAACGGCCGTGGATGCCCTTTTGAATCTGCTCTCCTTCGGCTCCTTTATCGCCATTAACCTGGCGGTGATGAATCTGCTGCCTCTGCCTGCGCTGGACGGAGGCCGGATTGTCTGCCTGCTGCTGACCACAGGGGCGGAAGCGGTCACCGGCAAGAAGCTGAATCCCAAGTATGAGGCCTATCTCCATGCTGCCGGCATGGTGGTGCTGCTTGTGTTCATGGCGGTGGTCACCTTCAAGGACGTATTTGTGATTTTTCAGAGGTAACATAGATGACAAGAAAGATTTATGTGGGAAATGTGCCCATCGGCGGCGGGGAGCCTGTATCCATCCAGTCCATGCTGAATACCAAAACCACGGATGTGGAAGGATCCCTGGCACAGATTCGGCGCCTGCAGGCTGCCGGATGCCAGATCGTCCGTCTGGCGGTGCCCAACATGGAGGCTGCCCGTGGCTTTGCGGAAATATGCAGAGAAAGTACACTTCCGCTGGTGGCGGATATCCACTTCGATTATCAGCTTGCCATTGCGGCAGCGGAGGGCGGTGCGTCCAAGATCCGGATCAACCCCGGCAACATCGGCGGTGAAGACCGGGTCAAAGCGGTGGTGGATGTGTGCAAGGACCGGAAGATCCCCATTCGCATCGGCGTCAACGGTGGAAGCCTGGATCCCCGGCTTCTGGAGAAATACGGCCATCCCACTGCCGAAGCGCTGGTGGAAAGCGCCTTTTCCCACCTGGAGCTGCTGGAAAAATACGGGTTTTACGACACCTGCCTGTCCATGAAGTCCTCTCATGTGCCCACCATGGTAGCGGCGGCACGGCTGTTCCGCAGCCGGTGCGACTATCCGCTGCACATCGGCGTGACAGAGACCGGCCCGGTGCGGATGGGCATGCTGAAGTCCGCCATGGGCATCGGCGCCCTTCTGCTGGATGGGATTGGAGACACCATTCGGGTCAGCCTCACGGATGACCCGGTGGAGGAAGTCTATGCGGCGAAGGATATTCTGAAGGCTGCAGGTCTTCGGAAGGATGGTGTGGAGATTATCTCCTGCCCCACCTGCGGCAGGACCCGGATCGACCTGATCGGACTGGTGAATCAGGTGGACGAGGCACTGAAAAACTGTGAAAAGCCCATCACCGTAGCGGTAATGGGCTGTGTGGTCAACGGTCCCGGGGAGGCCCGGGAGGCTGACATCGGCATTGCCGGCGGAGACGGCTGGGGCATGATCTTTGAAAAGGGACAGCAGGTGGACAAGCGGCCCTTTGACGAGTTGCTGCCGGCGCTGCTGGAACGGATCGAAAAGATGTAAAGGAGCCGTATGCAAAAGAAAATCCTACTGCGGGATATGTTTTCCGAGTACCGCCCGGATGGCCCGATGAGTGCCCTTTTGCAGGAACTGACGGTGAAAGGGGCGGACGTAAATCCCAACCTCTCTTCCGTGGAGGTGGCGGTGTTTTCGGAATCCTATCTCCGGAAAAAAGACCTGGAAAAACTGGAACGGGAGATCGCCGAGTGCTACGGCATCCGAACCCTCCGCATTTACGCTACTTATCCGGAAAGCCTGCTTCACGAAATGCCCTTTGAAGAGATGCGGTCCCTGTTTGTGGATGAGGATTCCATGTGCCTGGGCATTCTTGCCGGTGCAAAGTGGAGCTGGCAGGGAGAAGGAACGGTGAAGATCTCCCTGCAGGCAAACGGTGTGGATGCCCTGAAGGAGTGCACCCATGCAGTGAGCAGTCAAATCCGGCAAATGTTTGCAAGGAATGTAGACTTTGTAATCGAGGCCGGGGCCGAACTAAAGGGACAGGCACTTTTTGACGCCATGGAGAAAATGCGCAGCCAGGCGGTGATTGCCTGCCCGACCTCAGCGGCCCCCCGCCCTGTGGTGAAAGAAAAGCCGGAGGAGGCGATCTTCGGCAAGCCCTTCCGGACGACACCGATCCCCATGAAGGATGTCTCCCTGGATTCGGGCGTCGTCACCGTGGAGGGCAGGGTCTTCGCTGTGGAGCACCGGGAACTGAAAAAGCGCAATGCATGGGTCATCTGCTTTGACATGACCGACAACACCAACTCCATCCGGGTCAACCGGTTCATGGAGGCGGGGGAGGCGAAGCCCATTCTGGACGGTGTCCAGGTGGGATCCGTTCTGAAGGTGCAGGGAAAGCTGAAGGTCAACCAGTTTGACAACGAGACCGTTCTCCAGCCCTATGCCATCATGGCCGGCTCCATGCCGAAACGGAAGGACACCGCCGCCGGACAGAAGCGGGTGGAACTGCACCTTCACACCACCATGAGCAACATGGATGCCACCACGGATACGGCTGCCGCGGTGAAACAGGCGGCAGCCTGGGGCCACAGGGCCATTGCCATCACCGATCACGGTGTTGCCCAATCCTTCCCGGATGCCATGAAAGCCGCATCCAAGGCCAAGGTGGCGGGAACCGACGAGAATATCAAGATCCTCTATGGCATTGAGGGCTACTACATCAACGATGTGGACGACCGGATCGTGGTCCACGGCAGCCGGAATATGCGCTTTGACGAGGAGTTTGTGGCATTTGATCTGGAGACCACCGGCTTGTCGTCTTCCGACGACGTCATTATCGAGATCGGCGCAGTCATTTTGCAGAACGGCGTGGAAAAGGACCGGTTCCAGACCTTCGTGAATCCCCACAGAAGGCTGGAGCGGAAGATCATCGATCTGACGGGAATCACCGACGAAATGCTGGTGGATGCCCCTTCCATCGAAGAGGTTTTGCCGGAGTTTCTGAAATTCTGCGGAGACCGGGTGTTGGTTGCCCACAATGCGGATTTTGACACTGGGTTTATCCGTGCTGCCTGCGAGCGTCAGGGAATTGCCTATCCCTTTACCTCGGCGGATACCCTGATTCTGACCCAGAATCTGATGCCGCAGCTTGGCAAATTCAAGCTGGATCTGGTGTCCAACGCTCTGAGTCTTCCGGAGTTCCAGCACCACCGTGCCGGGGACGACGCGGTGACCTGCGGCCTGATCTTTGACCGGTTGACCAAGGATCTTCAGGAGATGGGCGTCTGTGACCTGCAGAGCATCAACCCGGCGATGATGGGTCTGCGGACCCAGAGCCGGATCGGGGACCGGCACGCAAGGCACATCATCCTTCTTGCCAAAAATCAGGTGGGCCTGCGGAATCTCTATCATTTGATCTCGGACTCCAACCTGAAGTATTTCAAACGGGTGCCCAGGATCCCCAAATCCCAGCTGATGGCACTTCGGGAGGGGTTGATTATCGGCTCCGCCTGCGAAGCGGGGGAGGTTTTTCAGGCCATCCTGGACAAAAAGAGCGAAGACGAAATCCGCCGGCTGGCCTCGTTTTATGATTACCTGGAGATCCAGCCCATTGCCAACAACAGCTTTATGATCGCCAAGGGCACGGCAAAGGATGAAGAGGAGCTGCGGGAGTACAACCGCAAGGTGGTCCGGCTGGGCCAGGAGCTGGGTAAGCCGGTGGTGGCCACCGGAGACGTACATTTTCTCAACCCGGAAGATGAGATCTTCCGTCACATTCTGCTGGCCACCAAGGGCTTTGAGGACTGTGACCGGCCCAATCCCCTGTATTTCCGGACTACCGATGATATGCTCCGGGAGTTTGCCTACCTGGGAGAGGAAAAAGCCTATGAGGTGGTGGTGGAGAACACCAATTACATTGCCGACATGGTGGAGACCCTGCGGCCTGTTCCCCACAACCTGTTTGCCCCCAAGATTGAAAACTCCGTGGAGGATCTGAAGAGCCTTGTGTACGGAAAGCTCCACCGGCTCTACGGCGAGAACCCGCCGGAGCTGATCACCAAACGCGTGGAAACGGAACTGAACGACATTATCAACTGCCATTACGACGTGATCTATATGTCTGCCCAGAAGCTGGTGCAGAATTCCCTGGAGCACGGCTATCTGGTGGGCTCCCGGGGATCGGTGGGATCCTCCATAGTGGCATATCTGTCCGGCATTACCGAGGTCAATTCCTTCCCGCCGCATTACCGCTGCCCCAATCCGAACTGCAAGTATACCACTTTTGATGTGCCCAAAGGCTACGGCTGCGGCGCGGACCTGCCCGACGCGGTGTGTCCCAAGTGCGGCACCGCCTTTGAAAAGGACGGATTCAACATTCCCTTCGAGACCTTCCTGGGCTTCGGCGGCGACAAGGTACCGGATATCGACCTGAATTTCTCCGGCGAATACCAGGCAAGAGCCCATGCCTACTGCGTGGAAATGTTTGGAAAATCCCACGTTTTCCGGGCGGGCACCATTGGCACCGTGGCGGAAAAAACAGCATTCGGATATGTGAAGAAGTATCTTTCTGAGCGGGAAATCAAAGCCTCCCGGGCGGAAGAAAATCGTCTCGCAGCCGGCTGCGTAGGGGTTCGCCGTACCACAGGACAGCATCCCGGCGGTCTGGTGGTCATTCCTCAGGAAAACGAAATCTGGGATTTCTGTCCGGTGCAGCATCCTGCGGACGATCCCAATTCCGACCAGATCACCACCCATTTCGAATACCACTCCATGGAGGAGAACCTGCTGAAGCTGGATATGCTGGGCCATGATGATCCCACCATGATCCGTATGATGGAGGACGAAACCGGAGTGGATGCGAAGAAGATTCCGCTGGATGACAAAAAGACCATGTCCATTTTCACGTCGTCCAAGGTGTTGGGGTATGAAAACGACCCCATCCTGGGCCCCACCGGCGCCGTGGCCATTCCGGAATTCAACACCAAGTTCACCCGGGGTATGCTGGTGGACACCATGCCCACCCGGTTTGATACGCTGCTGCGGCTTTCCGGTTTCTCCCACGGCACGGACGTGTGGCTGGGGAATGCGAAGGACCTGATTACCTCCAAAACTGCATCGGTTGATCAGGCCATCGGCTGCCGTGACGATATCATGATCTATCTGATCTCCTGCGGAATGCCGGAAAAGCGGTCCTTCAAGATCATGGAGGCCGTCCGAAAGGGCAGGGGCCTGCCGGAAGGCGCGGAGGAGGAGATGATCGCGGCCGGTGTGCCGGGATGGTACATCGACTCCTGTAAAAAGATCAAGTATCTGTTCCCAAAGGCCCATGCGGTGGCCTATGTCATGATGGCTTTCCGCATTGCCTGGTTCAAGGTCTATCATCCGCTGGCATTCTACTCCGCCTATTTCTACCGCCGAAGCCAAAAGGGTGGATTCGATGCGGTGATGATGACCAACGGAATGGATGAAGTGAAGGCGCACATCAAACGGATCAACGAGGACGAAAATGCCTCTGACAAGGATCAGGATCTGCTGACCACACTGGAGGTGGTTTACGAATTCTATCTGCGGGGATTCTCTTTCCGCCCCATCAGCATATATGAGAGCCGTGCCACCCGGTTTGTGGTGCAGGACGGTCAGATCCTGCCTCCTTTTGTGGCAATCTCCGGCCTGGGCGAAAGCGCAGCATGGGACATTGAGACCGGACGGGAGGGGAAAACCTTCCTTTCCGTGGAGGAATTCGCCGCAGCCTGTCCCAAAGTATCCAAAACCCATATTCAGATGCTGAAAGATGCCGGCGCATTCGGAGATTTGCCGGACACCAGCCAAATCAGTTTGTTTTAGGAAAGGACGGATCACAATGCAGGAAATGAAAGAGCAGTTTCACATTCGGTGTGTGGAAGGAGATGTGGGGCGGTATTGCCTCCTGCCCGGAGATCCGGGCCGGTGCGAAGCCATTGCTGCCCATTTTGACAACCCCGTACACGTGGGAATGAACCGGGAGTACAATATTTACACCGGTACGCTGCTGGGCGAGAAGGTCAGCGTGTGCTCTACCGGGATCGGGGGGCCGTCCGCAGCCATTGCCATGGAGGAACTGCACAACATCGGTGCGGATACCTTCATTCGGGTGGGAACCTGCGGCGGCATCGACCTGGATGTGATGCCGGGTGACGTGGTTGTGGCAACCGGTGCCATCCGGTACGAGCACACCTCCCTGGAGTATGCGCCCATCGAGTTTCCGGCGGTGCCGGACTTTCAGGTGGCACAGGCTTTGCAGCAGGCCGGACAGGCGTTGAATTATCGGATCCACATGGGTGTTGTGCAGTGCAAGGATTCCTTTTACGGACAGCACAGCCCGGAAAGCTCCCCGGTCTCCTATGAGCTTCTGCAGAAATGGGAAGCCTGGAAACGCCTGGGCGTGAAGGCCAGCGAGATGGAATCCGCAGCCCTGTTCGTCCTGGCATCTGCCTTGAAGGTACGTTGTGGATCTTGCTTCCATGTTGTGTGGAATCAGGAACGTGAAAAGGCCGGATTGTTCATGCCGATGACAGAGGATACCTCCGGCGCCATTGCCGTGGGCATCGAAGCGGTGAAACGGCTCATTGAAGCGGACCGGAAGCATTAAAAATAAGGACCGTCGAGTTATTCGGCGGTCCTTGCTTTTGACTTTGTCGGGATCTGGGAGAGAATCACGGCGATGAAGATCAGTATGCTGCCCAGAATCTCCGTCGGGGACATGACCTGCTTCAGCAGCAGCCAGCCGAACAGAGCGGCGAATACCGATTCCAGGCTCATCAGCAGGGAAGCGGCGGTGGCTTCCAGATCCCTCTGACCGAAAATCTGCAGAGAATATGCAATTCCGCTGGAAAGGAATCCGGCATACAGCAGGGGAACCTTGCAGGCAAGGATCAGATCCCAGGTGGGGGACTCCCGGACTGCCATGATGACGGAGGAGAGGATGGCACATACCAGAAACTGGACGGCGTTCAGCCGGAGAGGGTCCTGATCGGCAGCCACGGCATCCACTACTGTGATCTGAACGGAAAACATCAGCGCACACATCAGAAGCAGAAGATCTCCCAAGCCTACGGAGCTGTCTCCCACGCTGCACAGCAGATACAGTCCCACAACGGCAATGGCGACGCTGATGGGAACAAAGAAGGAGGTCTTTTTCCGCAGGAAAAAGCCGATGACGGGGACGATGACGATGTACATGGCGGTGAGGAATCCCGCTTTTCCGGTGCCGGTGTACAGAAGCCCCACCTGCTGGAAATTCACGGCCAGAAACAGGGGGATGCCGCAGAGAATGCCTGCCTTCCAAAGTGCTTTGTCCGTCCATCGGGAGAGATAGGTTTTTCCATCCTTTTTCGCCAGGTCCATCAGGACCGTCAGGGGCAGCAGGATCAGAACGGCAAGAAGGCAGCGGACTGCCTGGAAGGTAAAGGGGCCGATGAAATCCATTCCCACGCTTTGTGCAATGAATGCGGAGCCCCAGATGACGGTGGCAAAAACCAGGGAGAGGCTGCCGCGGATTGTTTTTTTCATATTCATTCAAGCATCACCGCATGACAATATAGCACGAATTTCTCCAAAAAACAAGGAAATGTTATTGGATTGCAATTTGCAGATCCTGTGATATAATGGAGAAAACCCATATGAGGAGGAAAGACCGATGTCTGAAACCAAGAAAATTCGCCAGCGCAGCGAGATCCCTGCCCGGTATCAGTGGGCCATTGAGGATCTGTATCCCACGGATGAAGCCTGGGAGCAGGAGCTGAGTGCTGTCAGCGCCGAGGGAACTGCCCTCAAAGCCTATGAGGGCACTCTGGGAAACAGCGGAGAGAGCCTGTTCCGCTTCCTGGAGCAGAGTGAGAAGCTGGGGGTCCGGACCAGGAGATTGGGCAACTACTGTATGCGCAAGGCAGACGAGGATACCCGGGTAGCCAAATACCAGGCAATGTCCGGCCGCTTTATGACGGCGATGGTGGCGATGAATGCCGCAACCAGTTTTGAAACCCCGGAGATCATGGCCATCGACGACGGGAAGCTGGAGTCCTTCTATCGGGAGTACCCGGCGCTGGAGCGCTACCGTCGGCTGCTGACGGATATGCGACGGAGAAAGGACCACGTTTTGTCCCCGGCAGAGGAGCGCCTGCTGGCCGCTGCCGGAGAAATGGCCCAGGCGCCTGATTCTATCTTCGGTTCCTTTGTGGATGCGGATATGAAATTCCCGGATGCGGTGGACGGAAAGGGCAATGCCTATCCGCTGACACAAGAGACCTTTGTGGGCTATGAGCGCAGCGCGGACCGCCAGCTCCGGAAGGATGCCTATGAAAAGCTGTACACCGGCTACAGCTCCTTCAAGAACACCTCTGCCGCCATCCTGGATGCCCAGGGCAAGCAGCTCAAGTTCTTTGCCGATGCCAGAAAGTATCCGTCTACACTGGATGCCGCCCTGGATGCCACCAACGTGCCCACCTCCGTGTACCGGAACCTGATCGAGGCTGTGCACCAGAATTTGGACAAGCTGCACCGTTATGTCCGCCTGCGCAAGCGGATTCTGGGAGTGGATTCCCTGCATATGTATGATGTGTATACTACCCTGCTGCCGGATGCGGATAAGGTTATTCCTTATGAGGAGGCTCAGCAGACCGTATGCAAGGCCCTTCGCCCCTTGGGAGAGGAGTACTGCCGGATCCTGAAGTCCGGATTTGACAGCCGCTGGGTGGATGTGTACCAGAACGAGGGCAAGCGCAGCGGCGCTTACTCTGCCGGTGCAGATGTGCATCCCTATGTGCTGATGAACTACACGGACGATTTGGACAGCCAGTTTACCCTGGCCCATGAGATGGGACACGCCATGCATTCCTACCTGTCCAACAAGCACCAGAACCCGGTGGACGCCAACTACAAGATTTTCGTGGCGGAGGTGGCGTCAACCTGCAACGAGGCGCTGTTGATGGAGCATCTCCTTTCCAGGACCACCGACAAGCGGGAGCGGGCCTACCTGATCAACCATTTCCTGGAGCAGTTCAAGGGAACCCTGTTCCGCCAGACCCAGCTTGCCGAGTTTGAGCTGGTCATGGGCCGGATGATCGGCCAGGGAAAGACCCTGACCGCAGAAGCGCTTTGCGCGGAGTATAAGCGGCTGAATGCGGAGTACTTCGGCCCGGATATGGTCACCGACGATTTCATTGCGGTGGAGTGGGCAAAGATCCCCCATTTCTTCTACAATTACTATATGTACCAGTATGCCACCGGCTATTCCGCGGCCATTGCCCTGTCCCGGCGGATCCTTCGGGAGGGAGAACCTGCGGTGAAGGACTACCTGAATTTCCTGTCCGGCGGCTGTTCCAGAAGCCCCATGGAGCTGCTCAGAGGAGCCGGAGTGGACATGGCAACACCGGCACCGGTGAACGAGGCTCTGAAGCTCTTTGGCGAGCTGCTGGATGAGATGGAAGAACTGGTCAAGTGAGTATGGCAGAACTGTTTATTCCCACCCTGCACACCTTTGCCATGAACAACATCTTCACCGGCTCCTGGGGGAGCTTCCGCTTTCGCGCGGTCCCCAATGTGGTGATGCGCACTCCCAAAGAGGTGGATATGGAAAATAGCAGCATCCGGGTGGAGTACTGGCACGGCCCGTTCTGCTATGAAAAGAGCACCATGGAGGGCGAAGAGACCTTTCCCATGAGTGAAGAGGGAAGGCAGAGCATGAAGGCGTGGCTGGAAGAGCGAATCTGACGGGAGAAATTGGGTTTCCACAGGGCACAGGACCATCCTGTGCCCTTTTTCGTCAAAAAGATATTGACTTTTTTCTTCGGTGTGGTAAAATATCATGGATATGCAAAGACAATGCGGAAACCAAGCAGACGCGGCGGGTCTCAGCGAGAGGGGAGACGGTGAAAGCCCCTTGCCAAACGCCCTGCAAGCCATTTCCAAGTAGCCCGGGAGGACCGGGACGGGTGCTCCCGTTACAGAGCCGCTAAGATGCTGCACTGCAGCGAATTAGGGTGGTACCGCGATTGACCTCGCCCCTATACATTGGGGGCGAGGTGTTTGTTTTTACAGAAAATGGAGGTAAACAATATGAATCCCAAGCCTTACGGCGTAAACGAACTGCGTGAAATGTTCCTGTCCTTCTTTGAGAGCAAGGGACATCTCCGCTTGCCCAGCTTTTCCCTGATCCCGCAGAATGACCGTTCCCTGCTGCTGATCAACTCCGGCATGGCGCCCATGAAGCCCTACTTTACCGGGGAGGTGGAGCCTCCCAGACATCGGGTCTGCACCTGCCAGAAGTGCATCCGTACCGGCGACATCGAGAACATCGGCAAGACTGCCCGCCATGGCACCTATTTTGAGATGCTGGGCAACTTCTCCTTCGGCGATTACTTCAAGCACGAGGCCATTGCCTGGAGCTGGGAATTTCTGACAAAAGTGGTGGGTCTGGACGAGAACCGGCTGTATCCCTCCATCTACGAAAACGACGATGAAGCCTTCGAGATCTGGAACAAGGAAGTGGGTGTCCCTGCAGACCGGATCTTCCGCTTCGGCAAGAGCGACAATTTCTGGGAGCATGGCTCCGGCCCCTGCGGACCCTGCTCGGAGATCTATTATGACCGGGGAGAGAAGTACGGCTGCGGAAAACCGGACTGCACCGTGGGATGCGACTGCGACCGGTATATGGAAGTCTGGAACAACGTATTCTCCCAGTTCAATAACGACGGCAACGGCAACTACACCGAGCTGGCCCAGAAGAACATCGATACCGGCATGGGCCTGGAGCGTCTGGCGGTGGTCTGCCAGGATGTGGACAGCCTGTTTGACGTGGATACCGTCATGAACATCACCAACAAGGTGACGGAGCTGACCGGTGCCACCTACGGGAAATCCACGAAAATGGACGTGTCCCTGCGCGTGATCACCGATCACATCCGGGCTTCAACCTTTATGATTGCCGACGGTGTGCTCCCCAGCAACGAGGGCAGAGGATATGTCCTTCGCCGTCTGCTTCGCCGGGCTGCCCGTCACGGAAAGCTGCTGGGCGTGAATCATCCTTTCCTGTACCAGATCGTGGAGACGGTGGTGCGGGAGAACGAGGTCCACTACGGCTACCTGCGGGAGCGTGCAGAGTATATCACCAAGATCATCAAAATCGAGGAAGAAAACTTCGCCAGAACCATCGACGGCGGCATGAAGATCTTCGGCGAAATGCTGGAGGAGCACAAGCAGAAGGGCGAGACCATGTTCTCCGGTGCCGATGCCTTCAAGCTGTACGACACCTACGGCTTCCCCATCGACCTGACCATGGAGATGGTGGCCGACGAGGGTATGACCGTGGATCAGAAGGGCTTCGCCGATCTGATGCAGGAGCAGAAGGTCCGTGCCCGGGAAGCCAGAAAAGCTCTGGGCGATCTGGCCTGGGAGGGCATTGACCTGGGCCTGGACAACACACCTACTGCCTTTGTGGGCTACGATACCAACCGCTGCGAGGCACAGATCCTGGCGATCTGCGTGGGAGATGAGGTCTCCGGTTCCATTGCCGGCGGGGAAGAGGGCATCATTGTGCTGAACAAGACGCCTTTCTATGCGGAAATGGGCGGTCAGGTGGCCGATCACGGTGTCCTGCTGATGGGAGATGCACGGTTTGAGGTCACCAATGTCCAGAAGGACAAGGGCGGCAAGTTCCTGCACTACGGCCGGATGGTGAAAAACTCCATGAAGGTGGACGATGTGGTCTGCGCATCCATTGATGTGGAGCGCCGCAGGGCCATTATGCGTGCCCACTCTGCCACCCATCTGCTGCAGAAGGCGCTGAAGAGCGTGCTGGGGGATCATGTGCATCAGGCAGGCTCGCTTGTGGAGCCGGATCATCTGCGCTTTGATTTTACCCATTACTCTGCTATGACGCCGGAAGAGCTGAGCAAGGTCAACACCATCGTCCAGAATGCCATTCTGGAGGGTTACAACGTTGCGTGCAGAGAGATGCCCATTGAGGAGGCTAAGGCCATGGGCGCCATGGCGCTGTTCTCCGAGAAGTACGGTGACGTTGTCCGGGTAGTCAACATGGGCGGCTACTCCGTTGAGCTGTGCGGCGGCACCCATCTGGACAACACCGCAAAGATCGGCACCTTTGGGATCGTGAGTGAAGGCTCCGTGGCCTCCGGTGTTCGCCGGATCGAGGCCATCACCGGCAAGGCATGGATCGAAAAGACGGAAAAGACCCAGCGGCAGCTTTACGCCGTCAGCAGTCTGCTGAAGGTGAAGCCCGGTGAGGCACTTTCCCGCCTGCAGACCCAACTGGAGGAGATCCGGGAGTTGAAAAAGACCATCGAAGCCTTCCGTGCAAAGGAGACCTCCGGCGAGGCGGACCGCTTCATGTACGGTGCCAAGACCATCGGAGATCTGAAGGTGATCACGGCAGCGGTTCCCGGTGCCGATGCGGCCAAGCTGCGTCAGATCGGCGATCTGCTGAAGGATCGTTCGGAGAATGTGGTTGCGGTCCTCAGCGCCAACTCCGGCGAGAAGATCTCCTTCCTGGCGGTTTGCGGCAAGGGCGCCATTGCCAAAGGCATCAAGGCAGGCGAACTGGTGAAAACGGTCTGTGCGGTCTGCGGAGGTTCCGGCGGCGGCAAGCCCGACTCCGCCATGGGCGGCGGCAAGGACATCATGAAGGTGGACGACGCCCTTGCCCAGGTGGACGATTACGTTTCCGGGCACATGAAATAACTTCAAAAGGGTACCGTTTCCGCGGTACCCTTTTCTCAAACGGAGGGAAAGATGCGATATCTATTCTGGACGGCGGCGGGTTTTGCGGTTTCCTGCGGATACTATGCCTGGGGACTGCCCTTTGCATGGATTCCTCTGGCGGCGGCAGTCCTTGCCGTTTTGGTGCAGGCTGTCCGGAAAAAGCGTTTCCGTCTGCCCCTGACCCTGCTGGCAGGACTGCTGGCGGGGATTCTGAGCTGCCGGTTTTTTGATGCGTCCGTCATGGAGAGAATCCGGGTGCTGGACGGGCAGACCATGGAGCTGACCGTCACGGTGTGCTCGGAGGTGAGGGAAACATCCGGCGGGCAGAGCGTGGACGGCAGGGTGTCCGTGGGAGGCAGAGCGTATTCCGCCCGTATCTACCTTCGGGGAAGGGAGGCTGTGCCGGGGGACACCCTGCGGGGAACCTTTCAGGTCTCCTGTGTAAAGAGCGGTTCTCTGTTTTCGGGAAAGGGTATTTTCCTGATCCTCTCTCAGGCCGGGAAGGCAGAGAGCGTTCCCGGGGGAAAAGCCGACCTTTGGATCTGGGGAGCGATTCTCCGGGAAAAGACAAAGGCCATGATCTGCCGGGTGATCCCGGAGAGCGGGCAGCCGCTGGCACTGGGTCTTTTCCTGGGGGACACCTCCCAGTTGGATTACCCGCTGGAGACAGCTCTGCGGGTCAGCGGAATTCGTCATGCCGTGGCGGTGTCCGGAATGCACCTTTCCATTCTGTTTTCACTGATCTTCCTGTTTGCCGGCAAGCGGCGGCTGCTTACGGTGCTGCTGTGCCTGCCGGTGCTGGTGTCCTTTGCGGCCATGGTGGGATTCAACATCCCGGTCAGCCGGGCGCTCATCATGATGCTTCTGTTTCTGCTGGCCCTTCTGATCGGGCGGGAATATGATGGACTGACAGCCCTGGGTGTAGCGGTGATGCTGATGCTGTGGGACAACCCTTACAGGATTACCGCCGTGGGGTTCCAGCTCTCCGTGGGAGGCGTTCTGGGAATCCTGCTGTTTTCCCGGGGAATCCTGAGAAAACTCCGGGGCTTCTTTTCCGGGAGAGATCCGGGAAGAGTGATGTCCTTTGCCCTTGCGGCGGTTGCTACAGCTGTGGGTGCTCTGGTATTCACCACGCCCATTTCCGCGTATCATTTTGGCTGCGTCAGCCTGATCGGGGTCGTTACCAACCTGCTGCTGACGCTTCCCATCAGTCTGGCGTTTTACAGCATCTTCACGGCTTGCATTGCCGGATGGGTATTTCTTCCCCTGGGAAAAGCGCTGGGCTTTCTCACCGGAGGGCTGCTGGCCCTGATCCGGAATATAGCCCAGATCCTGGCACGGCTGCCCTTTGCCGCCGTGTATACCCAAAGCCCCTATATCGTCCTGTGGCTGGTGGCCGCGTATCTGTTGCTGGGGATCTGGTTTGCCGTGGGAAGAAAACGGGGTGCGGCTTTTGCGGCAGCGGCTGTGGTGCTGCTGTGTACAGCCGTTGCGGCATCCTGGTGGGTTCCGGCGGCTGCGGAGTATGAGGCACTGGTACTGGATGTGGGCCAGGGACAGTGCATCCTTTTGCAGAGCGGCAGCCGGGCGTTCCTGGTGGACTGCGGAGGGGATTATGGAGATTCTACGGCGGATCTGGCAGCGGAGACCCTCCTGAGCCGGGGGATCCAACGGATCGACGGCTTGATTCTCAGCCATCCGGACCGGGATCATTGCGGCGGCGCGGCGTATTTTCTGACGAGGGTTCAGGCGGATGCGGTGTTCCTTCCCAACAACGACGGTGCAGCAGCCCTGGCAGAGGCGTTGAAAGAAACCGGAGGGACCGCCAGTATCTTTCTGGCGGAGGAGGACTTCCTGCTGGAGACGGAGTCCTGTAAACTGACGGTTTTTGTGCCCCAAAACGCGGCAAGCAGCAACGAAAGCAGCTTGTGTGTCTTGTTTCATACGGAAAACTGTGATATACTGATCACTGGAGACCTGACAGCGGAGGGAGAACGAGCCCTGCTGCGCAGGACGGAGCTTCCCCATCTGACTGCCCTGGTGGTGGGGCACCACGGTGCTTCCACCTCGACCTGCGATGCCCTTTTGCAGGCAACTACGCCGGAGACCGCGGTGATCTCCGTGGGCAGAAACACCTATGGCCATCCCCAAAGGGATGTACTGGAGCGGCTGGAAACGTGGGGCTGCCGGGTAATGCGGACAGATCAAAACGGAACCATCAGATTACGGAGGTGATTTCCTGTGGCAAAAGCCGTTAAAGACAACGATTCCTTTCAGGAACTGAAGAAGGAGCTTCGCAGCAAGATCCACAGGAGACTGTACTTCTTTTACGGAGAGGAGACGTTTCTCCTCCGGCATTACCTGGAGATTCTGAAAAAACAGCGGATCGATCCGGTGACCGAGTCCTTCAACTTTCACCGGTTTACTCAGGAGAACTTTGATCTGCGGAGCTTTGCAGACTCCGTGGAGAATCTTCCCATGATGTCGGAGAGCACCATGGTCCAGGTGGACGAGGTGGATCCGTTTAAGCTGGAGGAATCCGGCCGGAATGCCATGGTGGACATCCTCACGGATATTCCGGAGTACTGCACCGTGGTGTTCCTCTATGAGACCACGCCCTGGAAGCCGGACAAACGGCAGAAAAAGCTGTGGGAAGCCGTTTCCTCCGCCGGCACCATCGTGGAGTTTGAAAAACAGGGGCAAAAAGAACTGGTCGCCTGGATCACCCGGCATTTTGCCGCCGGAAAAAAACGCATCTCCCCGGATCTGTGCACCTATCTGATGGAGCTCACGGGGGGCACCATGACGGCCCTGAACAATGAGATCGCCAAGATCACTGCCTATTCCGGTGCGGAGGAGATCTGCAAAGCGGATATCGATGCCGTCGTGGAGCCGGTAATGGATGCGGTGGTGTTCCAGATGACGGACCTTCTGGGCCAGGGAAGATACGGCCAGGCCCTGGAGAAGCTGCAGCAGCTTTTGAAAATGCAGGAGGAGCCGGTGATGATCCTTGGAGCCATCGGCGCGCACATCCGCCGTCTGGGTGCGGCCCGGACCCTGTACGACTACGGGAAAAACCATCAGGATCTGGCAAAGCTCTATGGAATGTCTGACTTTGCGGCGCGAAAGACCATGGATACCTCCAGGAACTTCTCCACGGCATTCTGTCGGGAGTCCTGTATGCTGGTGATGGAGACGGACAGAAAACTGAAAACCTCCTTTGACGACCCTCAGCGCCTGTTGGAGATGCTGATTCTGCAGATGGCACAGGAGGCACGCAATGGTTGAGATCCGGGAAGCCATCGTGGTGGAGGGGCGGTATGACAAGAACACGCTGTCCCAGATCGTGAAAGCACCTATTCTGGAAACCAACGGCTTCGGCATTCTGAAAGATAAGCCCCGGCTGCAGATGTTCCGCAGGGTTGCCTGCCGGCGCGGACTGGTCATTTTCACCGACTCGGACGGGGCCGGTTTTGTGATCCGGAACTACCTCAAGGGTGCCATTCCGGCAAAGTATCTGAAGCATGCCTATATCCCGGATGTGCCCGGGAAGGAGCGCCGGAAATCTTCTCCCGGAAAAGAGGGAAAGCTGGGAGTGGAAGGAATGACACCGGAAGTGATCCTGGAGGCGCTGAGAAGATCCGGCGCCACGTTCCTTTCGGAGGAGACCTCTGCCGTTTCCGGCGGGATCACCAAGCAGGATTTTGTGCAGTGGGGACTATCCGGCGGAGCGGACAGCAGCCTGCTGCGCAAACGTCTACAGAAGCGACTGGATCTTCCGGAGCACCTTTCGGCCAATGCGCTGCTGGAAGCATTGAATCTGTTGTGCTGTCGGGAAGAGATTGCGGAGATTCTGCAGGAGCTCCGGACGGAGAAGGAAACGGAGATTCGGCAAATGCCGAATGCATATCACGGAGAGAAATATGATTGATATATCGGTAAAAGACCTGGTGAAGTTCTTTGTTATCGGAGAGAATCTGCTGGACGGCCTGTCGTTTGAAGTGCAGGAGGGAGAGCGGGTGGCGATTCTGGGCAGAAACGGCTGCGGAAAGACTACTCTGTTCAAGATCATCACCGGGGAAATGGAATATGACAGCGGAGAGGTCTTTGTCAACCCGCATAAGAAGCTGGGACTCATTTCCCAGATCCCTCATTTTCCGGAGGGCTACACAGTGGAAGACGTGCTTCGCTCAGCGTTTCTGCCCCTGATGAAGACACACAGGAGAATGCAGGAGCTGGAGGCGGCCATGTCCGAGGGGGCCACGGATGCCCAGCTTCGGGAGTATGATGCCCTGACGGCCCGATATGAGTCCCAGGGCGGCTACGATATGGATGTGGAAACGGACAAGATCTGCAACGGCCTTGGCATTACGCAGCAGCAGAGACAGCAGCTTTTCGACAGCCTTTCCGGCGGCGAACGGACCCGGATGAACCTTGCCCGGCTGCTGCTGGAAAAGACGGATATTCTTCTGCTGGATGAACCCACCAACCACCTGGACCTTGCCAGTGTGGAATGGTTGGAGGAATACATCCGCAGCTTCAAGGGAACGGTGCTGACCATTTCTCATGACCGGTACTTCCTGGATCAGGTGGCCCAGAGGATCATTGAGATCACGGACGGCCACGGTGAGGAGTACAGCGGCAACTACTCTTTCTATATCAACGAACGCCAGGCCCGGTTTGACCTGCAGATGAAGCAGTACGAGCAGGAGCAGGCCAAGATTAAGCAGCTTGGCTACACGGTGGAGCGGATGAAGGGCTGGGGCATCAACAACCGGACACTGTACCGCCGGGCCATGTCCATCCAGCACCGAATGGAGCGCATCGAAAAGACCAAACGTCCCACAAAGGAAAAAACCATGCACGCCAGCTTCGGACAAAAGGATTTTTCCGGGGATGTGGTATTCACAGCGAAAAATCTGGAAAAATCCTATGGAGACCGCACGCTGTTTTCCGGAGTGAACCTTCGGGTGGAGGGCGGAGAGCGCATTGCCCTGCTGGGTGACAACGGTACAGGAAAATCCACCTTCCTCAAATGCCTTTTGGGAGAGGAGACCTGCGGCGGAAAGCTCCAGTTCGGCCCCACCGTGAAATGGGGGTATCTGCCCCAGATTATCCATTTTGACCATCCGGAACGGACGCTGTACGACACCATGCTCTATGACAAGAACTGCACGCCACAGGCGGCCAGAGACCGGCTGGGAATGTTCCTGTTCCAGGGAGACGATGTGTTCAAGACCGTTGGGACGCTGTCCGGCGGAGAACAGAGCCGACTGCGGCTGTGCATGCTGATGGATGAGAAAATCAATCTCCTGATCCTGGACGAGCCTACCAATCACCTGGATATTGCATCCCGGGAATGGGTGGAGGCGGCCATTGAGGAATTTGAAGGCGTGCTGCTGTTCGTTTCCCACGACCGTTACTTCATTGAGAAATTCGCGGAGCGAATCTGGGTGCTGGAAAACGGGGAGATCCGGGACTATCCCTGCGGATACGCCAAGTACCGTTCCATTCTGGAACATGAGAAGCTGGCAAAGCCTGCCCCGGAACAGCCGGAAAAACCCCGGAAGGAACGTCCCCGGGACAACGACAAGGAAAACGGGAAGCGGATCCGGAAGCTGGAGCGGGAAATCGAGAAGCAGGAAGCCCTCCTTGCGGAGTTGGATGCCAAGGTGGAGGCTGCGGCTGCGGATTACCAGGAGCTGACCCGTCTGCTTGGCGAAAAGGAAGCGGAGGAGGCCAGGCTTTTGGAAATGATGGAGCAGTGGGAACAGCTTCAATATAGCTGACCCGATCCGTGATTCATGGTTGACAGAGGATTCCTGGCAGAATATAATGAGGAAAGATCAGACAAAAGGAGTAATACGATGAGTTCTTGTAATGGAAATTGTTCTTCCTGCGGCTCGGACTGCGCAGATCGTACTGCAGAGTCCCTGCTGGCAAAGCTGAACCCCAAGTCCAGAGTCAAAAAGGTGATTGCTGTCGTTTCCGGTAAGGGCGGTGTGGGAAAAAGCACCGTGACCTCCATGCTGGCCGTTGCCATGTCCCGTCGGGGCAGGCGGGTGGGTGTGCTGGATGCGGACATCACCGGACCCTCCGCCCCTACTGCCTTTGGCGTGACGGAGTGCCGGATGGCAGACCAGGACGGTCTGTATCCTGCGCTGACGGAAGGTGGAATCCAGGTCATGAGCATCAACCTGCTGCTGGACAACAACACCGACCCTGTGGTCTGGAGAGGACCCGTCATCGCCGGCGCTGTCAAGCAGTTCTGGACCGATGTGATCTGGGAAGATGTGGACTACCTGTTCGTGGATATGCCTCCCGGAACCGGCGACGTGCCGCTGACCGTGTTCCAGAGCCTTCCGGTGGACGGCATCATCATCGTGACCAGTCCCCAGGATCTGGTCTCCATGATCGTTACCAAGGCTGTGAAGATGGCCAACATGATGAAGATCCCTGTTTTGGGCTTCGTGGAGAATTACAGCTACCTGAGCTGCCCGGACTGCGGCAAGCGGATCGAAGTGTTCGGCAAGAGCCATCTGGATGACATTGCCGCTCAGTTTGGTCTGCCTGTTTTGGCCCGGCTGCCCATCGATCCCAGGGTGGCGGAGAGCTACGATGCAGGCAAAATGGAGCAGATCAGTACCGAAGATATGGAACCGGTGCTGGACAGAATCGAAATGGTATAAGAAAAAACCGTCAGCGATTGGCTGACGGTTTTTCCTATACCAGAAACCAGAAAAACAGAAGCAGGAGTAAAAAGGGCGTGCACAGCAGCAGGTTTCCTCCAGCCAGGGAGATGACGGAGTATCCGAAATAATCCGTAAGTGCCAGGATGACGCCCAGAAGCATGGTGGCGATGACGGCTGTGCTGATCTTCTTTCCGATGCGGTGCATAAAGAAGAAACCGTAGATTCCTGCAAGAATAGGGTTCACGGCGGCAAGGGCAACGCCCAAAACCAGACGAATCAGCCCCAGGAACATGACAAACACCAGAAATCCCAGCAGAATCACGGGGGCGTATTGCAAAATGAACGCCGGAGCATACGTTACGAAGCCGTAGGTGATCATGGACTGGCAAAGGAAGGAAAGAAACAGCAGGAAAATGCTGCGGATTGACCAGAAAATCAGGTTTTCCGACCGGGGAATGACACCGTCCAGTACGGCGACAAAAAACGCCAGGATGAGAAGCTGAAGAAAGTCCAGACAGACGATGCGGAAATCGGTGCTGGTAATGGGGAGAAGATATACACGATCGTCTACCACATCCACAAAGGGGAGGGTAGGGATCTGGACGACCAGATCCGCGAACCGAACGGCAACGACGATCATATACATGAAGAAAATGCCGATGGCGGTGCCGATGGCGGAGCAGAATACGGATGGACCGCCGGAAACACGCCGTCCGAACAGGGAAAGCAGAAACAGGGCGGCGCACACAACGGCAAGGTATTTCAGATACTCCACCTGAAAATACCTGCCCAGCTCCAAACCCTTGAGAAAAGACAGAATATCGGTCATAGGACCTCCTTGGGGAGATGAAAGGAAACAGCCGCCAGACTGGCGGCTGTTCTGTATCTGCGGGAAAGGGAAATTACTTCAGCTCTGCCTCGGCGCCGGCTTCCTTCAGATCGGCAACGATCTTCTCGGCGTCTTCCTTGGAGATGCCTTCCTTCAGGGTCTTGGGGCAGTTGTCCACCAGATCCTTGGCGTCCTTCAGGCCCAGGCCGGTAACGGCACGGACGACCTTGATGACGTTCAGCTTGGAAGCGCCGGCGGCCTTCAGGATAACGTCAAACTCGGTCTTCTCCTCCTCAACAGGAGCAGCGGCGACAGCGGGACCGGCAACAGCAGCGGCTGCAGCGGAAACACCGAAAACTTCCTCCAGGGTGTGGACCAGCTCGGACAGCTCCAGAACAGTCAGACCCTTAACTTCCTCAACGAGAGCAGTGACCTTTTCACTTGCCATGGTAATAATCCTCCTAAATAAATAATTTCAGTTGTTTGTAAACGAATATTTGCAGAAATCAGGCTTCTGCAGCGGGAGCGCCGCCTTCCTTCTGTTCGCGGATCTGATCCAGAACAAAAGCCAGGCTGGAGATAGGAGCCAGGAAAGTACCGAGAACCTGAGCCACCAGAGCATTCTTGCTGGGAAGTTCGCCGAAACCGTTGAGCTGATCAGCAGTCAGAACGGAACCCTCAACAACACCGCCCTTGATGGACAGAACGTTCTTGTTCTTCTTGGCAAACTCGCAGACAACACGTGCGGGAGCGATGGGGTCACCGGTGGTAACGGCCATTGCAGTGGTGCCATTGAGAAGGTCGTCGAAATCGTAGCCGTTGTTCTTTGCAGCGAAGCGGGTCAGGGTGTTCTTCACAACGCTGTACTCGACGCCTGCATCACGGAACGACTTCCGCAGCTCGGTATCCTGAGCCACGGTGATGCCCTTGTAGTCCACGAAAACCACGGAAGTAGCTTCCTTGATCTTGCCGGACAGAGCTTCCACCACAGCTTTCTTGCTTTCAAGAACCTTTGCGTTGGGCATGGATTTTCACCTCCAAAAAAATAAGTGTCCTTCTGCCAAAAGACAGAAGGACACGCAAAATCACATAAAGACATGAAGCGTAACCTCGGTAGGATTTACGGCACAGCCACCTACTGTCTCTGGCAACTTTTGTATTATAGCAAAGAACCTGCTGCTTGTCAAGCAGATTTTGCTGATTTTTCGGGAAATCTCCGGGAAAACTGCCCGGAAGGGGAACTTCCGGGCAGGATATCGTGGATTACACGTACTTGCTGGTATTGACCTTGACACCGGGGCCCATGGTGGAAGCAACCACACAGGAGCGGATGTACTGGCCCTTTGCAGCAGCGGGCTTTGCCTTTACAACTGCACTCACCAGGCTGTCCATGTTCTCTGCCAGCTTCTCGGGTCCGAAGGAGACCTTACCAATGGGGCAGTGGATGATGTTGGTCTTGTCCAGACGGTACTCGACCTTACCGGCTTTGATTTCCTTGACGGCAGCGCCTACGTTGGGGGTGACAGTGCCGGCCTTGGGGGAAGGCATCAGACCCTTGGGGCCCAGGACCTTACCGAGACGGCCAACAATACCCATCATGTCGGGGGAAGCCACGACAACGTCGAACTCAAACCAGTTTTCCTTGGTGATCTTCTCCACCATGTCCATGCCGCCGACATAGTCAGCGCCGGCTGCCTTGGCTTCGTCCACCTTGGCGTCCTTGGCAAAGACCAGAACGCGGCGCACCTTACCGGTGCCGTTGGGCAGAACCACGGCGCCGCGGACCTGCTGGTCAGCGTGACGGGAGTCGACACCCAACTTGATGTGCAGTTCGACAGTCTCGTCGAACTTGGCGGAAGCGCCCTTCACGACATAGGACAGGGCGTCTGCGGGATCATACTGAACGGAGCGGTCAAACAGCTTGGCGCTCTCCTGATACTTTTTACCTCTAAACACTTGTTTATCCTCCTTAAAGTGGTGATGCGGAAAAATCCTCCCACATTTCCGGGACGCAGCCCGGATGCACAATGATCAGTCAACAACAACGACGCCCATGGAACGGCAGGTGCCAGCAACCTGGCTCTCTGCGGCTTCCAGAGAGGTGACGTTCAGGTCGGGCAGCTTGGTCTTGGCGATCTCAGTGACCTGAGCCTTGGTGATGGTGCCGACCTTCGTTTTGTTGGGAACGCCGGAACCCTTCTGCAGGCCGATGGCTTTCATAACCAGCATGGGGGTCGGAGGAGTCTTGGTAATGAAGGTGAAGCTGCGGTCAGCGTAAACAGTGATGACCACGGGAATCTTGTAACCCTCCATTGCCTGAGTACGGGCGTTGAATTCCTTGATAAATGCGGCGATATTCACACCGTGCTGACCCAGAGCAGGACCAACAGGGGGGGAAGCGGTTGCCTTTGCGGCGTTAATCTGAAGTTTGATAATACCGGTGACTTTCTGTGCCATGATAAGCACCTCCTGAATAAAATGTGGTAATGTGCGCACTGCGCACTTCTTGCGGGGCATTTGAACCCCTCCCACGGTCTAACCGAGTTACGGTTGGATGCGTTATTGGGATATGACCTCTACCTGATCCAGCTCCAGAGCAATGGGGGTCTCGCGGCCGAACATGGAAATCACCACGCTGACGCGGTTCTTCTCCGGATCGATTGCTTCGACGGTACCGGTAAAGGTGCTGAAGGGACCATCCAGAATCCGAACAATATCGCCAACGCTGTAGCCGACGATGATTTCCCGCTTTTCCACACCCATGGCAATGACTTCCTCCTCAGACAGGGGGATGGGGTCGTTGCTGGATGTGCCGACAAAGCCGGTAACGCCGCGGATGTTCCGGATCACATGCCAGGTATCGTCGCTGTAAAGCATTTTCACCAGGACATAGCCGGGGTACACCTTGCGCTCGTAGGTCTTGCTTTTGCCGGATTCGGTGATTTCGGTAATGGTCTCAACGGGAATGTTGACCGCCAGAATCTGATCCTGCAGATTGCGGCTTTCAATGGTCTTTTCGATGGTGGCCTTCACGGTGTTCTCATACCCGGAATAGGTATGCACCACATACCATCTTGCAGCTTCAGCCATAGCTTGTCACCTTCCGGTTAGTGGAAAGCGTTGATGAGAGCATCAATGCCGACCTGTGCTACAAAGTCGAACAGCCAGATGAAAACGCCGACTGCGATCACGCAGGCGACGACCACCACGGCGTTCTTCAGAACTTGCTGCGGGGTGGGCCAAACGACCTTCTTCAGTTCACTCTTCAGCTCACGGAAGTATTTACAGGTCTTACCCCAGGCTCTTTTGAACCAATTTTCCTTCTTAGCTTCTGCCATTGGGGGGCCTCCTTACTTCGTCTCGTTGTGAACAGTGTGTTTTCTGCAGAATCTGCAGTACTTCTTCATCTCGAGACGGTCGGGATCGTTCTTCTTGTTCTTGCGGGTATTGTAGTTTCTCTGCTTGCACTCGGAGCATCTCAAAGTGACATTCACGCGCATAACGGCACCTCCTTAAAATTGCCTCCCTGTATCACTGCGGCCTATGAAGATTTAGACAGCGGACAAACTACAACAGCCCGCTCCGCAGATGAAAAAGGCGCACAGATACAGCGCCTTTTTCACAGGTAGAACCATTCTATCACAGAATTGTTTTCCCGTCAACAAATATTTCCTTTCTTTTTTGGCTTTTTTGCGTTATAATGGGGGGAAACAAAGAAAGTCTTAGGGGGTTGCCATGAGAGTTTTGGGGGTAGATTACGGAGATGCCAGGACCGGCATTGCCATCTCGGATCTGACGTGCAGTCTGGTGGGCACCACGCTGGTGATCCACAGCCGAAATCCGGAAAAAACCACGGAAGAAATCGTGAAACTGGTGAAGGAGAATCAGGTGGGAGAGATCGTTGTGGGTCTTCCCAGGAATATGGACGGCACCGAAGGTGCCAGGGCGGAGCTTTGCCGCCGGTTTGCCGCCGGGCTGGAGGAAGCCTCCGGCCTGCCCGTAAGGCTTTGGGACGAGAGAAGAACCACGGTAGAGGCCCACAATATCCTCTCTGCCCACAATTACCACGGAAAAAAACGGAAAAACACGGTGGATGCGGTGGCGGCTTCCCTGATTCTGGAAGGCTATCTCATGTTCCGGGGGCGGTAGAACAGCTCCCTCAGGCCCACAGCCAGCAGCAGAAAGCCGAAGAGCTTCCGAAGCATCCGTGTGTCCAGGTCCTGGCTCAGCCCGGAAAAGACCCAGGCGGCGATGCAGCCTGCGACCAGGGCGGGAAGCAGTTTCCGTACCGGAAGGGTGCCCTGCTTTCGATGAAACAGGCTGGAGACGATAGCACCGGGAAGGAAAAACGCCAGATTGGCGGTTCTGGCGGCTGCCGGCTCCATGCGGACAACGGCAATCAGCCAAAGCATCAGCAGGCTTCCGCCGCCGATGCCCATGCCGGACAGAAAGCCCAGCACGGTGGAGAGAAGGAAAGAGAACAGGCAGTTTACCATATCAGCCGGATTCCTCCGTACAGGATCAGGATTCCCATTGCCCGGTGCAGAACGCCGGTGGGGATCCTGTTTCCCCACAATCCTGCGGCGGTGCCTCCCGCAGCACTGCCCACCAGGTAGGGGAGCAGCTCCGTAAGAGGGATGCCCACCGAGGAACGGGTCAGGGATACCAGGCAGATGGGCAGCATCACGAACACTGACGCGGAAAAGACCTCCCGGTCGTTCAGGTCGGTAAGGAGCAGCAGCAGGGGCACCAGGATCATACCGCCGCAGGCACCCAGCAGGCCGCACACCGCCCCGGCAGCCCCACCGGCAAGGGCCGTTTTCAACAGCATCATAGAATAACCTCCCTGGGAATCATTTCCACAGGGAGGCTGTCTTATACCGGATTATTCTTCTGTGCGCAGCTTGATATGCACATCCCGGAGCTGCTTTTCCTCCACCACACTGGGAGCGCCCATCATCAGATCCTGGGCGTTCTTGTTCATGGGGAAGGTGATGACTTCCCGGATGGATTCTTCTCCGGTCAGCAGCATGATCAGACGGTCCACACCGGGGGCGGCGCCTGCATGAGGAGGTGCGCCGTAGGTGAAGGCGTTGTACATGGCGGGGAATTTGGCCTTTACATCCTCTTCACCCAGACCAACCATCCGGAAGGCCTTCACCATGATCTCGGGGTCGTGGTTGCGGACGGCGCCGGAGGCGCTTTCATAGCCGTTGACCACCAGATCATACTGGTCGGCATTGATGGCAAGCGCTTTTTCCACATCGCCCTCTGCCTCTTCCAGAGCCTTCAGTCCGCCCTGGGGCATAGAGAAGGGGTTGTGGCAGAATTCCAGCTCACCGGATTCCTCTCCGATCTCGTACATGGGGAAGTCCACGATCCAGCAAAGGGCGTACTGCTCCTCGTCGAAGTGTCCGGGGATCCGGCGGCCCATCATGGTGCGGATGACACCGGCGGTTTTCTGGGCAGCGGATTTCTTTCCGGCAGCCATGCACACGAAGCTGCCGGGCTTCAGATTCAGGGCTTCCTTAAATCTCTCACTGCAGTTACCCAGGAATTTGGAGATGCCGCCGGTGAGGGCGCCGTTTTCGTCCACCTTGACCCAGCAGGCCTTGTTGCCGGTCTGGACCTCCACATCCGTCAGGAGCTTGTCGATCCACTTGCGGCCCTGATTGAAATCATCCACAGCCACCGCCTTGACAACGGCGTTTTCAAAGGGACCGAAGCCGCAGCCCTGAACAACGGAGGTGATATCCCGGATCTCCAGGTCGATGCGAAGGTCCGGCTTGTCGGAGCCGTAGCGCTCCATGGCTTCCTTGAAGGGGATGTGGCGGAAGGGAGCCTGGGAGATCCGCTTATACTTGCCGAATTTCTCAAAAACGGGGACCAGTACGTCTTCCAGAGTGGACAGCACATCCTCCTGAGTGGCAAATGCCATTTCCATATCCAACTGGTAGAACTCACCGGGGGTACGGTCTGCCCGGGCGTCCTCGTCGCGGAAGCAGGGAGCGATCTGGAAATAGCGGTCAAAGCCGGAAGTCATGAGCAATTGCTTGAACTGCTGGGGCGCCTGGGGCAGGGCATAGAACTTGCCGGGGTGGTTCCGGGCGGGAACCAGATAGTCTCTTGCGCCCTCGGGGCTGGAGGAGGTCAGAATGGGGGTGGTGATCTCCAGGAAGCCCAGGTCCGTCATCCGCTTGCGCAGCTCGGCCACCACCTGGCAGCGGAGCACGATGTTGGACTTGACGGCGGGGTTCCGCAGGTCCAGGAAGCGGTATTTCAGCCGGGTGTTCTCATCGGCATCCCGGCTCTTGTTGATCTCAAAGGGCAGCTGGTTGTGGAAGCACTTGCCCAGCACCTCGATCTTCTCGGGCACGACCTCAATGTCGCCGGTGGGCAGCTTGGAATTCTTGCTCTCCCGCTCCCGGACGGTGCCGGTGACGGAGATGGTGGATTCCTTATTGATGGTCTTGACCAGCTTCATCATGTCCTCGGTCTCCACCACCACCTGAGTGGTGCCGTAGTAGTCCCGCAGCACCAGGAAGGCAAAGTTGGAGCCCACTTCCCGGACATTTTCCAGCCAGCCAACGATGGTCACTTTCTTGCCTGCGTCCCCGAGCCGCAGCTCGCCGCAGGTATTTGTTCTGGATTGCTTCATAAAAAAGCCTCTCTTGTTTCTAAATTTAACGCCGCTATTTTCTCACATATCACGGAAAAAGTCAATAGACGGTACTATTTTCTCACAACAATTGGAAGGGGCCGATGCCCACATCGGCCCCTTTGGAATTTTTAAGTTGCCGCCATTGCCTTTCATGGGAGCCATTGTCCGATGCGAAAATAAATTGTGTTATTGGATAAAAAAAGATATCCTTTCGGTAAACGATGTGTTATAATAAAAAGGCAATCGGTGCATAGGAGGATTGTGCCCAATATGTATGCCCTGAGCTACCTTATCAATAATTCGTTCTGCCTGCTTATTATGGCAATTATTTTCGTCTGCCATTTGCGCGGCCCGGATACCCGCCAGTCCACCGGGCTGTTTCGTGCCATGGTCATCGGCATGATGGCCTTCACCGTCCTGGATATGCTGTGCGGCTTGCAGGAAAACGGGGCCATCCGGCCGACGCGTTGGTGTGTGGAAGTACTGAATGTGCTGTATTTCAGCGTGTCTGCAGCAACGGTGTTCGTTGCCTGCCTGTATACGGAAAATGAGCTTGGCGCGACCTGGCTGGGAAACAGGAAGAAGATTGGCCTTTTGGCGCTGCCGCTGCTGGTGCTGGTCGTCTGCCTGCCACTGACCCTCCAATACGGCTTCTTTTTCTATATCAGCTCCGACGGCCGCTACATCAAGGGACCGGCCTATGTGCTCATGGCTCTGATGAGCTATGGCTATTTCCTGGTCATTGGCGTGAAGGCCCTTGCGGGGATGTTCCGAAAGAGCAATTTTGCGCGCCGCCGCGCCTATTCCGCCGTGGCCTCCTTTGTGGTTTGCCCCCTGATTGCGGGCCTTATCCAGTCTTTCCACACGGGCCTTTCCATTCTGTGCATGGGCTGCACTGTTGCGCTGGTGCAGGTGTTCATCAATATCCAGCAGAGCCGGATCACCATTGACCCGCTGACCCAGATCAATAACCGCTCCCGGCTTTTGCAGCACCTGGACAAGGCCCTGGCCCGCCAGAAGGGCAGCCCGGAGCGGCAGCTCTACCTCTTCATGATCGATATCGATGATTTTAAGCAGATCAACGACCGCTATGGCCATCTGGAAGGGGACCGGGCGCTGATTTGCCTGGCGGATGCCCTAAAGGATGCCGCCGCCGAGTGCAAATGCCTGATTGCCCGCTTCGGCGGCGATGAGTTCGCCGTGGCCATGGAGCCAAAGTCAGAAGAAGAGGTGACCCGCTTCCAGGAGGGGCTGCGGCGCTTCCTTGCAATGCACAATGCAGCCATGGAGACTCCCTATACCATCCATATCAGCATCGGCTGCACCCGCTGCACCCCGGAGCATACCTCTATCCCCGCCCTGATCCAGGCCGCAGACAAGGCCCTTTACCAGGCCAAGGCCGCCGGAAAGCAAAGCCGCGCCAACCTGCATTGACAAACGGCTTGCTTTGTGTTAGGATATCCCTGCTGCGAAAGGCAGATCTGCGGGCATGGTGGAATTGGTAGACTCGGTGGATTTAGGTTCCACTGCCAACGCGTGCAGGTTCGAGTCCTGTTGCCCGCACCATAATGAGTGTTCATAACGGATCTGCGTTATGAACGCTCTTTTTAGGTTCTATAGTACATGTTGGGGTCAGGCAATGAGCCCAATGTCAGTAAGTTAAGAAAGGCTGGGTCTCGCAGAAATGCGGGGCCCAGTTTTTGCATCAA